>PQAP01000027.1 GCA_003105265.1 candidate division GN15 bacterium
TCACAAATTGTGATTTCAGGATTCAGTACGGTTGATAGCTTGGCCGGCAGCCAAATCCGTTTTGCGGCGTATTGCTTTTCGGTGGTGTCACTAGTTCGTGATTGGCATCAACATCGCGCCTGCCAATTGAGTATCTTCCGAATTGACAAACAATCGGGAACTCGCGACCGAGATAATCATCCAACAGGAAAACATCGCTGCTGACTGAACTCTCATTGGGCTCGTTTCCCTTGATGTCGCAAAGGATTATAAAGCGAACACCGCTTTCCCGAATGTCATCCACAATTTCCTGTTGGACGACAGCGGTAGTTGCAAGTCCGGGATGCAGTTCGTGGTATCGGACCGCGCATTCGCGATCAGTCAGAAAATACAGAAGGATATCATTCTTGACGATCCGGTCGTGACGCGTGTTACCGACAAATATCTTTTCGCCGGGCGGCACACTTTCCTGAATAAATCGAATAAGTGCCCGGTAATCACTACAGTCACCATCGATTCTTATTTCCGACGCCCGACTGCCGGGCAGGTGACAGTGTTGGGCGCCGATCACCGTTTCGGCAATGAGATTGAGACGGTAGAGAAGCGAAGAGCGCTGAACACTGAGGGCCGAGACAATCGTGATGGCAATCGCAATGGCATAGGACGCAGCTCCGCGCCGAAGCCGCAATCGAGCTTCCAAGTCGACCAGCAGCAGACCGGACAGGATGATAGCAGGCAGAAAAGTGGGGAGAAAATGGTGTATGTCGCTGCGCACTGACGCCTGAATGAAGAACAGCACGCCCAGCACCAGGAAGAAGAGTCGAATCATTAACGGTGCTGTCAGCGCCGAGAGTCGCCTTAACCGCAGATGATACAGCAAGACGGCTGCCGCGACCGCATAGACGGCTGGAGGTAAATAGTAGGCCAGCGACGGATTGCTGGGCGAGAAAATCGCTCTCACCACGCCGAGCCATGAGTGATTACCCGCAGCGGCGCTCCACAAAGCCGGGAACGGCAAGCTCCGCATTCTGGGGTAGATTTCCGATGGAAACGTGATCAGGTCGCTAACCAGATCTGCGGCAGGTACGCGCACGAGAAAATAACCTGCCACGGGAATGAGAACCAGGGCATAACCCCCAAGCAGCGTAGCAAGCGGACGCCACCACTTCGGATGCCACAGATAGTCCAGTGCTTGCGGCTTTACGCGTCGAGCTGCCGCCGTGACCATGAGCATGATACTTTCGGATACTATGACGTACCCGCCAATGTCGTGCCTGAACAGCGTGGCCACTCCTGCGAACAGCCCGGTTGCCAGAAGATGTCTTCGCCCCGCTCCGCCGAGGTACTGAGTGAAGAACAGTGCGCTAGCCATGGCGAATGCCAGCGCGGTTGGCATTGGTGAACCGAAGAACTTGAGTCCCCCGAGCCAGAATGCCGTCAGCGCCGT
Source organism: candidate division GN15 bacterium (assembly GCA_003105265.1). Classification (GTDB taxonomy): domain Bacteria; phylum Zixibacteria; class MSB-5A5; order GN15; family FEB-12; genus FEB-12. Next base: position 1,427 of record PQAP01000027.1, read on the forward strand.
GCACAGCAGCGCTTCCGATCGAGAGGCCGACTTCGTCATGGTGGCACAAATCAAGAAGCAGAGGATCGTCGCGATTGAGGTCGCGAGGACTCGTTCGACTATGAGCTTCGTGCCGAAAATCTTGAACAGAAGAGCCAGCAGGTAATATTGGCCGGGCGCATACATCGTCCAGAAATCGCGATACGGGACCTGGCCATGCTCAACCCTCTCGGCGCCATACACCGCAATCCCCTCGTCATAGATACTGTAGCTGTCATTGCAGCCGGGAAACAAAAATAGACCGAGAGCAAGTGCCACGGCAGCACATTCCGCGAGCGAAATAAGACTTATGCCATTCGATATTGTGAACCGCATCTCGTCACCCCATCAGGTACTGCCATGCAGCGCCGATCTGCGTGCAAGATGCAGCCACCCCCCTGACAGATTCGGTCAGAGAAAATGCGGGATTGTTGATCTTGTTTGTGGCTCGAGATGTCTATTGAGGGACTGAGGGGATTTGAACTCACAAATTGTGATTTCAGGATTCGAAGCGGCGGCAGTGTTATCTTCGTCCGAATCCGATCTGCCTCCTCGCTTTTTCCGGGGGAGTCATCAGCTGACGGATGGCATCGAACACGACTTTGAACTGGGAGTCATATTTCTCTTCCAGAGCGTCGAGTTTTCGCGCCAGGTCAGCGTGGGTGGCGAGCATCTGTCTCAGCTTTACGAATGCCCGCATGATTTCAATATTCACAAGCACGGCGCGCTTACTTCGGAGGACACTGGAAAGCATTGCAACCCCTTGTTCCGTAAAGGCATAGGGGTTACCTCGCCTCGTTCCACCCCAACTTGAAATGCCAATTTGGCATTTCAAGATTTCGGCCTCTTTCACGGTCAGCTCGAACACAAAGTCGGCAGGGAAGCGCTCCATATTCCGTCTGACTGCGCGTGTGAGATTGCCTGTCGGGACACCATACAATTCGGCCAGATGATGGCCCAGCATAACCTTATATCCCCGAATGAGATATATGCGGTTCTCGATGTTCTGCAGAATTACATCACTAGACTCACCAGACATGGGCATTACTCCTCAGTCAGCTCCTGTCCAGAATCTAGAGTGGCAGACCGACAGATTGTGTCAGGGAATCCGAAAGGGGTGACCAATCTTGAAATTCCAAATTGGGATTTCAAGATTGGTGCCTGTTCGCTGGTAACTGAAACGCGGAACCAAGAAGGGGTTCCGCGCTTCCTAATCCATTAAATCGGGATGAGATTTACTTCTTCACCGCACCCGGATCGGGTATCTCTTCCGTAATTCCAGCCAGGCGCCGCGCGATCTCGACTTTCTCTTCGAGTTTCGCCGTCGCCCGAATCACCAGCTTGGCGCCATCGGGCGAGCCGCCGCCGTGCATACAGCCCGGCACCCCGCCGCCGATTGTCGACCACTCCACCAATCTCGCCGCGCGGGCACGCGACTCGGCCGAAGCTTTCGCTTTCAGATATTTCTTGATCAGGTGGCCGTATTTCTTCGACTGGAAGTCCTTGTAGCTGGGCATGCAGCCGGTCTCGGCAATACCGCCCGCGATATCCTGTGCCAGCACCGAGGTCTGATACGGCAGTGTCGCCACATGCACTTTGTTCACGTTGGCCAGAAGCGGGTCACACAGCCACGCCCCCGACTCATGCTTCTTGCCGCGCGCCGCCGCTGCGATCCCCAATGCGTAGGTGGTCTCATTATTGATATGCATCTGGGTCAGCTTGTCGTTAAACACTTTCGACGACAGCCCGTTGGCGCGAGCGGTCAGAATCGCCGACCCGATCTTGATATCCCCCTGCCCCGCCACGCAGCCGCCGATCGCCGAGCGATACGGCGCGATAAAATAGCCGATTGTTGACATGGCATATTTCGTCTCGCCGCACATGAAGACGCGGTCATTCGGGATGAACACATCCTCGAAAAACAGAAACGCCTGCGTGATGCCGCCCTCCTTGACCGGGTTATCAAAGCCGTCTTCTTCGTCGCGGGTGTCCGACGGGTGCCGGGTCTCCACAATCGTCAGCCCATCGATATCTTTCGGAATTACAAACGCCAGCGCAAAATCCGCTTCATCCTCTTTGTAGCCAGTGCCGGGGATAATGAATATCTCGTTGGCGGCGGCCACGCCGCAGATCATCAGTTTTGCCCCGCGAACTACTATCCCGTCTTTCCGCTTCTCAACTAGATGCAGAAAAACATCTTTGTCCTCCTGCTGACCGGCGGATTTGGCACGGTCCCCTTTGGCGTCGGTGAGCGCCCCGGAGATCGTGATATCGTTATCCTGCGCATACCGGAGCCACTTCAGAAACCGCTGATGGTAATCGGTCTTCAGATCGCGGTCCATCTCCCAGGTAGTCGTGTACATCGCGTTCAGCGCGCACCAACCGGCACAGCGTCCGCCGGTGCAGGTGCCGGTGAGATGGAACATGAGCCGCTTCATGTCGCTGTTGGCATACATATCTTCGGGAGACATGATGATCGATAAATACCGGCTGATTGGGTCACCGGTGAGATGCGATTTGGTGGTCACTTTGGGGCGGAGCTTTTCGTCATGTTCGGCTTTGAATGTCCACGCATGCCCTTCGACGGTTCGTTTGGTGGCCGGGTGGGTGGTGACATCGGTGATCAGTTCGTCCCACTTATACATATTGGGCCGCATCCTGCGAAGCGACTCGAGATACTGTTCGTATGTCTTCAGCGCCATGTATTCTTCCTGTCGTAATTAGTTCATTGCTGGGGTGAATATAGCACGAAAACGACGATGAAATCAAGCGCGTGGGATAGTCCTGCCGATCGTTGGCGAGAGAACAACTTGTCGGAATCAGGACAAACCAGATCTATTTCTTCGCCTGCGGTCCGCCGGTCAAACCGATGTGCGAAATTGTGCCATCGATATTATATGTCGCCGAATCCCCCGCATGTATCGCCGGTGATCCCGTCTGCAGTTCGTAATTCCCCGCCCCGATAAACATCGGGTCTTTATTCAGATTCCCGTTTATATCCGTCTGATCCCAGATACCTTCGTACTGACCCGCCTTGTTATTCCAGACGATATTGTTCGAAAAGCGCCATTTGGCCCAGTCACCGTAGTTCCAGACCCCCACACACGGGCAGACCCACTGGTCGCGCCAGCCGTTTTCGGTGATGATGTTGTTGATGATTCTTCCGCGCGCCTCGGTCGACCACGGCGCCACACCACAATTACCGTTGTGATAGACGACATTGTTGGTGATATCCATGAACGACTGCCCGGTCGCTACCATCCCCCAACCGAGATTATCGTGCACGAGATTATTTCTTGCGATCACCCAGGATGTGCCAAACGCTCCGATCCCTTTCCAGTAGCCGGTGATTTCGTTGCGATAGCACGTACAGGAGCCGTCCCACGTCACGCCGATCCCCGCGCCGCGGCCGTCTTTGATAAGGCAATCAGTCACGACCGCGATAGCACCGCGATAAAGTGCGACGCCATCCCAGCCATTGTTCACGATTCGGCAGTCGGTAATGCACAGGTCAGCCCCCTCGCGACCAAATATGCCGCCAATTCCAACGATGACGCTGTCCTGTCGATGCGTGTTATCGCGGCAGTCAACCTGATGGATTCTGACGCGGGAGTTGCGGACGACGATCGCCGCATCGGTGGCGTTGCCGTCGAGATCCCGCTTCCCGCCGGTAACCGTGAGATTCTGAATTTCGAGATCAGGGCAGCCATCGATGAACAGCCCGTAGCCGGCATTCGTGACCAGGCGCGTGGTTGTGTGATCGGACCCGATGACAGTCAGCGATTTCCCCTTAATGAGGAATCCGTAGCTGGCCTTGACATCGGTTTTCGCGTCGCCGCAGTTGCCGCAGAGCGGATCGATGAATTGAACGGGTTTGGCCTCGAATGTCTTGGCGCCGAGCATCAGCGTATCGCCGTTTTTGGCATAGTTGAGCACGCCCTGAAGGTCGGAGCCGCGGTCGACCCGTATTCTGGCCGCGAAAGCGGAAGGTGCAGCCACAGTCAGGCCGCACGCGATGACCAGAAGTGACCTGTAGTTCATACCGAAATCAAGACCGGGCGGTCCGGAAACGCAAGCAGAACCTGTGGCTACTATTTTCAAAAGCCGTTGCTCAAGGCCACCGGGCAGCGTACCTTTAGGCATCACATACAGCAAAACATTTCGAAATGAGCATTACCGAAGGCGGACAGCCGAGCATATGCGCGGTGATCCCGGCTTTCAATGAATCCGGGAATATCGGCGGCGTGATCGCGGATATTCGGTCACACGACCGAGGGAACTGCATTGTTGTGGTGGACGATGGTTCGTCTGACGCAACTGCCGAGATCGCACAAGCCCTTGGTGTGACGGTTCTTCGTTTGCCCGTGAACCTGGGTATCGGCGGGGCGGTTCAGACCGGGCTGAAGTATGCGGCCGCGAACGGGTTCGACACGGCCTTTCAATTCGACGGCGATGGCCAGCATCTGGCGGGGGAATTGCCGAATCTGCTCGCACCGGTACTTGGGGGCTCGGCCGATGTGGCCATAGGATCGCGGTTCCGGAGCGGCAGGTCCGAGTATCGCTGCAGCTTCACGAGGCGGATCGGCATCCGCGTTATCAGCCAGATCACTTCGCTGTTGATCGGGCAGCGCATCACCGACCCGACCTCCGGTTTCCGGGCCTACAACCGTCGCGCTCTCGAGTTTCTGGCCAACGAATACCCGCAGGACTATCCCGAACCGGAGGCGATAATCGCGCTCTCGCGGAACGGATTCAGCATTCAGGAAGTACCGGTCGCGATGAAAGCACGCGCCGAGGGGAAATCATCGATCGGCGCATTGGGCGCCTGTTACTACATGACAAAAGTCCTGCTGGCGATACTGGTGGCATCTATACGAACACACACAGCGGAGGCATAGCATGAATATGGGAATTCGCGTTCAGCTACTGGCGATTACCGCCAGCGTGGCGCTGATCATTCTAATTATCGGCCTCATTCGCAAACGTAAATTGCGCGAGGAATACAGCATCATCTGGCTGCTGGCCGGGTTCACGCTGATCCTGTTTTCGATCTGGCGGGAACTGTTGGACCTGATCGCGGGCGTGATCGGCGTCTACTATGCCCCGGCGATGTTGCTGTTGGTGGGGCTGTTTTTTGGCGCGCTGGCCTTTCTACACCTGACGGTAGTGATCTCCCGATTCGCCGACCAGAATCGGACGCTGGCACAGGAAATGGCGCTGTTGAAAGAGAAACTGGACCGGCTCACGGCCGGTCAGTCGACTTGAGTTCAACCGCACGAGGAATCAGATCGCCGAGCGGAGGCGCGAGCGACGGAAGAGAGTGTTGTAGATCTGTACGCTGAGCCAGGCAATCAGAATTGACCACGCCATCTCGGCAGGATAGTGCAAGCGCGACCCCTGCCAGATACTGAACCCGCACATCAGCGTGAAGTAAAGATAAGTGAAACCGAGCACAACCCACGCCGGATGGTGGCGCCGGACTATGAGTACGGCCAGCGCTACCAGTAACAGAATCGCCAGCGTCGCACCACCCCAGAGCCGCATCTGCCGGTCCAGAATCTCCATCGGTTGTCGGAGTGCGGGAATCTGTCCGTATGTGTAAGGGTCCATCGCTTCAATATTCGACTCCATATTCGCCAGTGCGACTCTGATCAGCCAGATCGGATGGCTCCCGACCATCTCCGCTACCCGCGCCTTGGCGGCGCGATACGACGGCATGAATTGTCCCGGATTGATGCCGTAGTCCGGTCCGAATTCCTTCCGATACTCGCCGACCGACCTGCCATAGTGATCACTCATCACCTGCGCGACCGGACAACCCTGCAGCGTGTACACGCCGTTACTCCCAAATGTGAATTCGCCATACGCTGCATAGTTGCGGGCCGACCACCCCAGCACCACCACCAGCATAATCGCGCCGGTCAACAGGGCTTTGCGGATCATGGGGGATCGTCCTTCTGAAAGAGTCAGCCACGGCACCAGCACTGCCATGGCCAGAAAGAGCATCGGCCAGAGCTGGCCGGAAGGGCGGATGAGAGTCGCAACACCGGCCAGGCATCCGGCGACGACAAACCAGCCGGTCGATCTGCCTTTGAGGCCAAGGACGAAGCAAAGCAAAGCGGCGACATGAAAAGTGAAGAATGGCTGATCGGTGAGAATCTGGCAGCTTAGCGCAATGGCGGTGTGCGACAGAGCCGAAATCAAACCCGCGATCCACGCAACCGGCTTTGACTCGAAAAGTTCGCGCGCCAACAGGAAAACTAGAACAGGCGCCAGCGACCCAAGCAGGATATTCAGCAGAATCGCCGCCATCGGACTGGGACCAAAAAGGACCTGGAGTCCGGCCAGCATCAGACCGTAACCGGGACCGACACGGAAGAGGCAGTAGTCTCCCAGATAACTGCCGCCGAGGAAATGCTGCCCGACGGCCCAGTAGGTGTTGGTGTCACGGGCGAAATTCCAGAGCTGCTCCAGTCCCAGGTAATCCAGTGCGGTCCGCAGATACAGCAGGCGTACCGCCAACGCCAGCAGCCCGATCACGAGCAATGACACCCGGAGATCTCGTCTGGGCGTACGATATATGATTTGGGTTGGGCTCAATTCGCTGTCGAATGTAATAAAGCGGGGCGCAAAGAACAAGTTTGGTGACTTCAGGACCGGCATTAGTCGCCGGAGCACTCCGTATACAGCGAGCGTTCGGCTGTCGCGGAACGCGCTCTCAACCGACTTTGCCGAGCAGCCCTCTTAAGTGGCTGAGACGGTCGATTGCGGAAACCGAGGTGAGGTCAATCGTGATGCGGGGGATGCCGATGAGGGAAAACTCCATCGGGCAGTCGGTCCCTTTGCGAAGCGCCTCGACTTCGGAGCGCGTCAGTTTGCGGTCCTCGCGGAAAAACAGGTGAGCAATGCCGCCATGCATCCGGACCTTTTCGATCTCCAGCAGGGAGGCGGCAATCTTTACGGCAGTCGCCTCAATCAGGTTGGCCGCCGATTGCGGCATCCGGCCAAACCGATCGGTGACTTCGTCGCGAATCCGTTCGACATCGTCAAGGTTCCGGCTGTCGGCCAGACGGCGATAGATGTCGACCTTGTGCTGACGGTCGTTGACGTAACCATCGGCCAGATACGTTTCGATATCCAGCTCCAGTTTTGTTTCCGGCAAGCGTTGTATCTCCTCCCCTTTCAATTCCGCGACCGCTTCCTCGAGCAGACGGTTGTACAGATCGAAACCGATCTCCTCGATAAAGCCGGACTGTTTCGGCCCGAGAATCGTGCCCGCACCTCGAATTTCCAGGTCACGCATCGCCAGGGCGAAACCGGAACCGAGATCGGAGTGTGCCTCGAGCGCCCGCAGTCGCTTGATAGCGTCGGCGTTCAACAGGCGGGTTGGAGGTGTGAGCAGATACGCGTAGGCGCGACGGGCCGAACGGCCCACCCGCCCGCGAATCTGATACAGTTGCGCCAGACCGAACCGGTCGGCGCGGTTGATGATTATGGTATTGGCGTTCTGGATATCCAGCCCCGATTCGATAATCGACGTGCACAACAGGACATCATATCGCTTCGCAAGAAATGCCAGCATAATCCCCTCAAGCGACCGCTCGTGCATCTGCCCGTGCGCCACCGCGATCTCGACTTTAGGCAGCAGTTTCCTGAGATAGTTATGCATCGATTCAATCGTCTGCACCCGATTGTGCACGAAAAACACCTGCCCGCCGCGCTCGATCTCCCGGAGAATGGCCGTGGAGATAATGGCCGGATCAAACTCGGCAATTTCACTCAGTATCGGGAGTCGATCCTTGGGCGACGTGTTGATCAAGCTCATATCCCGCGCCCCCATGAGCGACATCTGCAGTGTGCGCGGAATCGGCGTTGCGGTCATCGCCAGCGTATCGACCGTGGCCGCCAACTGGCGGAGCTTCTCCTTGTGCTTGACGCCGAAGCGATGCTCTTCATCGATTATCAGTAATCCCAGATCATGGAATTTGACATCGGCAGACAGCAGCCGGTGTGTGCCGATCACCATGTCCAGCGCTCCCTTGCCGACCGCCTGCGCGGTCTCCAGTTGCTCCTTGCGGGTGCGGAAGCGCGAGAGCATGGCGATCTTGAACGGATAGTCTCTCAGCCGCTCGGAGAAAGTCGAGTAATGCTGCTGGGCCAGAATTGTTGTCGGCACCAACACCGCGACCTGCTTGCCGGCATCCATCGCCTTGAACGCCGCGCGGATGGCGACCTCGGTCTTGCCGTAGCCGACATCGCCGCACACGAGACGATCCATCGGGCGCTCATCGGTCATATCCCGCTTGACGTCATCGATTGCCCGCTGCTGATCGGGCGTTTCTTCGTACGGGAAGGCGGCCTCGAGTTGCTTGAGCCAGACGGAGTCTTCGCCGAACGATGTACCCGGTTTTGATTTCCTCGCCGCATACAGCTTGATCAGGTCGGCGGCCATGTCGGCAATCGCCTTTTTCGTCTTCTCTTTCAGCTTGTCCCAGCCGGGGCCGCCCAGCGCGGTAAGTTGCGGTGCGGAGTCTTTGCCGGAGTATTTCGAGACGCGGTTAAACTCCTCGATCGGGACATACAATTTGTCGGTGCCGGCGTATTGCAGAAGCAGGCAGTCCCGGTTGCGGCCGTCCACCACCAGCGTTTTCAGTCCGAGATAGCGGGCGATGCCGAAATCGGTGTGCACGACATAGTCGCCGCGATTGAGCGTGGAGTAGTCGGCAATCGCCACCCCCTCGCGGAACTTCTTCTTGCGGACCCGCCGGTGATAGCGGCTGAAGATTTCGTGATCCGTCAGGATCGCAAAGCGACCCTCACTGCAGACAAACCCGCCGCGAATGTCGGCCACCTCGATATGTGGTGACTGCTCAAGCCGGGCTTTCTGGCGAATCAGTTCATCGATTCGCGCCGCCTGGCCATCGGTGTCGGTCGCGATAAAATAGAACATCCCCGTATCGCGAAACTCCTGCAGCGTGTTGCCGAGCAGGTCGAGCCGCGATGCGAATGCCGGATGCGGATTGCAGTGAAACGAAATAATGTCGTTCCGCGCGCCGCGAAACGGCAGGAGATTGATGTGCGCGTGAGTTCGTAAGCTGGCAAAGAGATTGTCGGGCGAGGCATAGTACTCGTCGGGCGCCGGCAGGCGAGTGAGGCGATTGGCCAGCCGGTCACGCAGCATATCCGCCTCGTGGATGATGCTCTCCGTCTCGGCCTTGAGCGCGTCTTCGTTTTCGAACAGGACAATCGAGTCCGCCGGCAGGTAGTCGAGCAACGACCCCTTCTCCAGCCCGAAAAGCAGCGAGAGCCATTCGAGACCGGGAAGTTCCGGATCGTTAAGATAGCGGTGTCGAATATAGTCGGCATCGGTTTCCGGCAGACGTTCCAGTTCCCGCTCGAGCGTTTCCTGCGTGATTGGGATTTCGCGTTTCGGCAGCACCCCGACATGCTGCAGTTGCCCGACAGTCCGCTGGGTGCCGACTTCGAACACGCGAATCGATTCGACCTCGTCGCCGAACAGCTCTACGCGAATCGGATTCTCATATCCGGGCGTAAACAAATCGATCAATCCGCCCCGACGCGCAAAATCGCCGACTTCCTCGACCAGCGGGACCCGCCGGAAACCGAGCCGGATCAATCTATCGGTGAGGTCATCGAGATCGATTTCGCGGTCGACCTGAATGTCGACCCGACTTTCCTGAAGCGCCCCGACCGGAATAGTTGGCTCCATCAGCGCGCGTATGGAGCAAACCACAATGGATTTGGTGCCGCCAAGCAAACCGGACAGAGTCGACAGCCGCTGGCCCATGATTTCACCGACCGGCGCGCGAAAATCGTACGGGAGAATTTGCCGCGACGGGAAATAGCCGAGCGCGTCCTCCGCCATAAGGTTAAGCAGGTCTTCGTAGAGATCGGCGGCGTCATCGCTGTGCCGGGTCACCACCAGAATGGGGGACGTTTGAGCCGACCCGAGCGCGTTCAGCAGAAACGACTCCGATGACCCGGAAAGCCCGGTGACGGCAATAGACGCCGGGCGGCCGCCACGCAGCCGAACCATGAGATCCTGAAACGGCGGCAGCGAGCGCCAGAGCTCAGTTATTCTGCGAAGATGTGAGTTCTCTTTCGTCAGGGCGAATCCTCTCTTTGGTCCTCAGCGTCGGGCACGGGCCTCATTCTTGTTCCCGGACAACACAAAAGCCCCGATCACGAAATGACCGGGGGGTGTTGTATATGTCGGCGGCGAATATATGGAAATCGTGCCGAAGTGTCAGCAACAAATCAACCGCCGAAGAGGTCGATCTGATCGCCGTCCACCTGCACCTGATCGTACGTTTTCTCTTTCGCCTCGTACAACACGAGAATCGTGACACGGCGGTTGCGGGGATCGGACGGTGAGCCCGAAATCATCGGGAACTGGTCGGCGTAACCGCGGACCTCGCGCACCTGACCCTCGTGCAACCCGGAGACTTCCATCAGTTGTCGCGCGGCGTTGGCGCGATCGGCCGAGAGCTCCCAGTTGGAGTATTCGCCGGAAGCGGTATAGGCGTTGTCGGTATGTCCTTCCATCACGAGCCGGTTCTTGAGATTACCGAGTTCCTTGGCAATTACCATCAGGATCACCGCGCTTTTTTGCAGCAGCTTTGAGGATCCCGGCTCGAAGAACGCCGCGCCGTCCGCTGATTCATTGAGAATGATTCGCAGCCCCTCGGACGTGAGCTGGATGCTCACGTTCTTCTTCAATCGCTGAAAGACTTCCTGCTTCTCAAGCTCATTGAGGATATTCTTGGCCGCCAGTGAAAGCTCCTGCTGTTCCTTCTGCGACGGCAGCGCTTCGTTGGACGCATTGGCATTGTGCAGGCCGATGGTCGGATCATTGGCGGGCAGCGCACTCTGGGTCCCCTTGAGCACACCGGAGCGACCCTCGTGGAAGAACTTGCCGGGATCACGGAAATAACCGGCTACGGCTTCCTTGACCTCCTGCTTCTGCCCCACCAGCCACATGACGAGGAAGAACGCCATCATGGATGTCATGAAGTCGGCAAAGGCCACTTTCCACGAACCGCCGTGATGGCCGCCGTGGCCGCCCTTCTTACGCTTGATGATAATCGGCTGAACTTCGCCCTGCTCGGACATACCGGCTACCGTTTCTTGGCGTCGTTACAGGCCTTTTCCAGCTCGAGGAAAGTGGGCCGAACCTCCGCATAGAGAGTGCGGCGTGCGAATTCGACCGCGATAACACCCGCCACGCCCTTGTGAAACGAGAGCAGCGCGTGTTTCATGCAGCCGAGATATTGCTTCATATCGTGAGTGCGATGACTCAGATTGGCGGCAAGCGGCCCCAGGAATCCATAGCAGCCGAGAATACCGAGGAACGTACCGACCAGAGCGGCCGCGACTTTTTCGCCGATTTCGGACGGCGGACCGTCCAGTGAGGCCATCGTGATCACCACCCCCAGCACTGCGGCCACAATACCAAGTCCGGGGAGCGAATCGGCAATCGCCGCCAGCGATTGCGACGGGCGCAATTCTTCTTCGTGCAGGACCTCTATGTCGGCGTCCATGAGGTCCTCAAGATCGTGCGGCTGCACCGAACCGGTGATGACGACGCGCATGGTGTCGGCAAAGAAACTGACCGCTTCATGATTTTTGAGAAAGCGGGGATACCGTTTGAAAATTTCGCTTTCTTCGGGATGTTCGATATGGTTTTCCAGCCCGACCAGGCCGTCGCGGCGGGCGACATTGAATATCTCGTACATCATGACGAGCAGATCGAGATAATCCTGCTTTGAAATCCCGGCGCCGAACGCGCCGGTGACCTGGTTGACTATTTTCTTGATGACGCCGAGCGGCGAAGCAATCAGAAGGGAGCCGAGCGCGGCGCCGCCGATGATCAACAACTCGGAGGGCTGATTGAGTGCCAGTATTTGCCCGCCGTGAAGCATGAAACCGCCAATCACGCCTCCCAGAACCACGATGCAGCCGATAAAAATAAACATAGCTAAGCTCTTCTACCCCAACAGACAAGCGTTTGCGCGTTCACAGGGCATTTCAAACTAATTGTCGGCAAAAACACGAAAACCTGCACTCTGCGCCCTGATCCGAATTCCCCCTTTAAGGTTGCCCAAATAGAATGGAGACAATACCTTGGGTGGTATGATGTTTAACCGCGTGCTCAACACCCGCAGAACCATTGTGGTCTTCGCAGCCATTCTGTCCTTGGGTGCCTATGCCCTGGCGTTCGGCAGTACCGGGGCCGGGTCACCTACTGGCGAGGGTATACTGGAGATACTGCTTGAATTGGTGGTTATCCTGCTGGCGGCCAAGCTCGGCGGGGATCTTTTCGAACGGCTCGGTCTCCCTCCCGTTCTCGGCGAGTTGGTGCTCGGCATCGTGATCGGCAATTTGCGCCTCTTTGGGATTCCTGTATTCGACGGTTTTGCGCGCAGTATTACACTCGAAATCCTCGCGGAACTGGGCGTAATCATTCTGCTGTTCCAGGTGGGGCTGGAGTCAACCGTACAGGAAATGCGCAAAGTCGGTTGGACTTCGCTGCTGGTGGCTGTCTTCGGCATCGCGGCGCCGTTCGCGCTGGGTTGGATGGTGAGCAACTGGTTTCTGCCCGAGGAGACAATATATGTTCACGCGTTCATTGGCGCCACTCTGTGCGCCACCTCCGTGGGCATTACCGCGCGCGTCTTGAAAGACCTCGACAAAGCGACAACGCGCGAAGCGCACATCATTCTGGGCGCAGCGGTAATCGACGACATCCTCGGACTGATCATTCTCTCGGTCGTTACCGGGATTATCAGCGCGGCAGCACATTCCAGCGCAGACGGAGTCTCGTTCGGTACCGTGTTATGGATAGTGGCCAAGGCGACGCTCTTCTTGTTTGGTGCGCTTGCGATAGGCAGTTTCCTGGTTCCGCAGGTGTTCAAGTTCGCTCTGCGACTGCGCGGCACCGGGGTGTTCCTGTCATTCTGTCTGCTCGTATGTTTTGGCCTGTCCTATTTGTCCGGCAAAGCCGGGCTGGCGCCGATAGTCGGCGCGTTTGCCGCCGGCTTGATCCTTGACAAGGTCCCGTTTCAGGCGGTTGAAGACCGCGGGAAGCACTATATCGAGGAGCTGATTGCCCCGATCGCCGTGTTCCTGGTGCCGATTTTCTTCGTGCGCATGGGGACACTCGTGGACCTGACCACTTTTTCACACATAAGTATCCTTGGCTTTGCCGCGGTATTGACGCTGGCCGCCATAGTCGGCAAGCAGGCCTGCTCACTGGCGATCTTCGACAGAACAACCAACCGGTTGGCGGTTGGACTCGGGATGATCCCCCGGGGAGAAGTGGGTTTGATCTTTGCCGGGATCGGTGCGAGCTTGGTGCTCAATGGTCACCCGGTCGTATCGCCGCAAACCTATTCTGCCGTGATTATCATGGTCATTGTCACCACGTTGGTTACTCCTCCGTTGCTCAAGTGGTCGCTGCAGCGCGGCGCGCGGCGGTCGCGGAAGTAAGCACGCCAGAGGCGCACGACTCAGCAGAAAAAGTTTCCGGAAAAAGAATGGGGACGGGGCTTGACATGATCTGCGGTGGGGCGTATATAAGCATTCTTGACAGCGGGGTGGAGCAGT
>PQAP01000028.1 GCA_003105265.1 candidate division GN15 bacterium
GGGCTGGCCAATGTCGGAATCGACGCTTTTGTGCGGGACAAGATCCCGTTTCTGGAAGAGCAGAAGACGAAGATTATCGTCAATGTCGCCGGCTCGACCCTGCAGGAATACATAGAAGTCTGCTCGGTGCTCGCCGATTTCGAGCGGGTCGACATGATTGAGCTGAATATTTCCTGCCCGAATGTCCAAAGCGGCGGGATCGAGTTTGGGGCCGATCCGACGATGACCGAGAAAATGGTCGCCGAGGTCAAGAGAGTGTTCCCGCGACCCATCATTGCCAAGTTGGGTCCGATGGTAACGAGCATCACCGCGATTGCTCTCGCTGCACAGCAGGGTGGCGCCGATGCACTGTCCATAATGAATTCGGCCTACGGTACGGCAATAGATATCGAGACATGGCAGCCGCGCCTGACCTTCAATCGCGGCGGCCTGACAGGCCCGGCGATCAAGCCGATTGCGCTGGCGATGGTGGATGCGGTCTATCAGAAGTGTAAACTGCCGATTATCGGTATCGGTGGTGTGACGACCGCCGAGGATGCGGTTGAGTTTTTCCTGGTCGGCGCCAGCGCGGTGCAGGTCGGGACTGCCCTGTTTGTACAGCCGGATGCTCCGGTGCGCATTGTCGACGGACTGAAAGAGTATATGAAACGCAGAAAGCTTGCGACCATCGCGGACATGGTCGGCAAGGTGAGGAAATGGTAATGTCGGCTCTCAATAATTTGCAGACAGCACAGCAAAAGAACCGTTCCATGATCTGCCTCGGGCTGGATCTCGATGCCAAGAAAATGCCGTCGGAGTACGCCGGCTCGATCAAAGGGATGTTCGATTTCGCGCACCGAATAATCGACGCGACGTCCGATCTGGTGTGCGCGTACAAACCGAATCTCGCGTTCTATGAAGCGCTTGGAGCGGAAGGGCTGTCGCTGCTTCGATTGATACGCGACCGGATTCCGGAAGAGGTCGCGGTTATCATGGATGGCAAGCGCGGGGATATCGGGAACACGGCTCAATACTACGCCGAATCGCTGTTTGAAAAACTGCGGGCCGACTGGGTGACGCTCAGTCCCTACATGGGGTTCGATTCGCTTCGGCCGTTCTTGGAATACAAAGAAAAAGGGGCGTTCATTCTCTGTCTGACTTCCAATGCCGGAGCGAAAGACTTTCAATTGTTGGATGTCGGGGGCAAGCCGCTCTACACGGTCGTGGCGGAGCGCGTAGCGGGGTGGAACAAAGACCAGAATTGTGGTTTGGTGGTCGGCGCCACGCATCCGGGTCAGTTGCGCGACATTCGCACGCTCGCCGGTGACATGCCGCTGCTTATTCCCGGGGTCGGTGCCCAAGGGGGATCGCTCGAAGAGGCCGCGACTCTCGGCACCGATAACTTCCAGAAAACGGCGGTAATCAACGTGTCCCGCTCAGTATTGTACGCTTCGAATGATAAGGACTTCGCCCAGAGGGCCCGTCAGGAGTTGGAGAAACTGAACTCGACGGTTACTTCCCTTCGGGCTGGCCGGCCACAGCCCCAGACGCAAGCTCAAACCACCCAACCGGTTACCGCTCCCGAGCTGCCTGCGGCCGAGCAGCCGCCGTCTCCACTGGGCGCCTAAACGCTTTCGAGCGGGTGCCGGTCAGACAGTTTTCGCCTTTTATAACTGACCGCAAGGTCTGCGAATCATCAGATAATCGTCTCTACCGGTGCAATAAAGCGGCGGGTTCTTCGTCCTTATCAATAGGACGTGCGGGGAGACCCGCGCCCCGATGTTTCGACACTTGGTCACTCGCAAAGTTGAGAGGTCAATATGCGGCGCCTTCACCGATCACTGCTCGGAGTCACTGCGCTTTTTCTCACAGTCAGTTCCTTCACATCAACGATTACGGCCGGAACCGTCCCTGCCTACGAAAACCACTCTCAAATGTACGTGCCGCCGATGTCCGCCGACCGGACCAGAGCGTTTCTGGCCGGCGGTTTCGATATCGTTCGCCGGCTGCCGGACAGCGGGTATGAAGTGGTGGCGACGTCCCGCGATCGTGCCGAGCTTGTTACCCGCTTCGGCGCGTCCGTGACAATTGGAGACATGGAGGAGTTCTTCCGTGCCCGCATGGGCGCGGCCGGGCTGATGGGTGGATTTCATACCTACTCTGAGACGCTGGCCGAACTGGACAGTATTCATGCGGTTAATCCCACCACGACCCTTGTCGATACAATTGGCTATTCTCTAGAAAACCGGCCGATGGTTGCGTTCAAGATCTCTGACAATGCAGCGGTGGACGAACCGGATGAAGTCGAGGTCATGTACTGCGGCCTCATTCACGCGCGGGAGCCGGTGACACTGGAGGCGATACTCGTGCAGATACACTATCTGTTGGAGCATCCGTCCGATACTGCAATTGCCCGGCTCATTGAAACCTCCGAAATCTGGTTCGTGCCGATTATCAATGTGGACGGCTACGTGTTCAACGAGACCACCAATCCGGAGGGAGGCGGTATGTGGCGGAAGAATCTGAGGAACAACGGCGACGGTTCTTTCGGCATTGACCTCAACCGGAACTGGGGATTTGAATGGGGGAAATACGCGAACTCATCGAGCTATGGATCATCCGAAGTGTATCACGGAACCGGTCCTTTCTCGGAGCCGGAGACGCAGGTGATGAGGGATTTCATCAACGCTCACGAGTTCACGGTGGCAGTTAACATGCACGCCTACGGCAATTTCTACAATTATCCGATGGGTGTGTACGGAATAGACGGGTGTCCGGACAATCCGATCTTCAACGATATGGTGGGCTCAATCGCCGGGGAAGTCGGATACGCCTTCTCGTCATATGGGACCGCCGGGTTCGGCGGCGATGCCGCCTGTTGGCAGTATGCTGAGCAAACAAGTAAACCGAAAGTGTTCTCTGCGCTGGTCGAGTCGGGCACATGGTTCTGGCCGACCCTGGCCGAAGCAAATCAGCAATGTCAGCTTATGCTTCAGGCGAACATGAACTTCCTGCGTCGGGCGCATGACTTGCAGGGCAATCCTTCGCGGTGGCTGTCGGCTTCGGTCTCGTATATGGATACTACCGTAAATGGCTGTGCATCACCGTTCACGAGGTCATTCACGTTTCGTAACCGGCATCCTTCGATGCCCCTGTCGGTCACCATGGCCTTCTACGATTACAGCTCCGCGCCCGGCTGGTGCACGGCTCATCCGGTAAACGGGACAATCGGCCCTCTCGACAGTATTGTAGTTCCGCTTGACTTTGATCCTTCCGTTCTCTTCGGCCGTTCGAACGGCTTTGCCGCCACCGGGCTGCTTTATGTGAACGTGCTATATCCGTCAGCCGGCGTTTATGATAATCTGAGTTTCTGGGTTATCGAGCGTTACGCCACTGACGACGCCGACAGCGATTCCTGGAGCGATTCGTGCGATAACTGTCCGACAGTGGCCAACGTTACCCAGGAAGATACCGATGGTGATGGTGTGGGGGATGCGTGTGACAACTGCATCGCGGCAGTCAACCCGTCACAACTTGACTCCGATCTGGACGGCATAGGTGACGCCTGTGACAATTGTCCGCTGGTCGCGAATCCCGGTCAGGAAGACAAGAATCACAACGGCGTCGGCGATGTCTGCTGTTGTGTCGGTGTAACCGGAAACGTCAATGACGCCGGAATCGTTGATCTCGCCGACTTGAGTTCGCTGGTCAGCTATCTGACGGGTGGCGGCTATGTGTTGCCCTGCCAGAAAGAGGCCAACGTCAATGCATCCGGGATTATCGACCTGGCCGATTTGAGTTCACTGGTAAGCTACCTGACCGGTGGCGGATTCATTCTTCCAAATTGTACGTGAGCCGGAAGGCGAAGATGTTTAGGGGCGTGGCTGCTCCCGGAAGATACCACCGCCTAATCGGTGAGTAACTCGATTTCCTCGAACGCCTGAGGTAAATAGGTGATGATGTCGCCGGCGATCATAGCGCGCTCTGTCAATTCATCGGCTGCCAGGTCGCCGGCGCGGCCATGCAGGTAGACGCCGCAAAGGGCGGCATCGAGCGGCGACATTCCCTGCGCGAGGAATGAGCCGATCATTCCGGAGAGCACATCGCCCGATCCGCCGGTCGCCATGCCCGAGTTGCCGGTTGGGTTCAGGTAGCAAGCCCCCTGTGGCTCAGCCACGAGGGTCGGACTGCCCTTTAGTACAACCACGGCTGCGAACTCGCGCGCGGTCTGAAGGACACTTTGAATTCTCTCGTCAAACCCATCTGAAATTTCCGCGCCGGTCAGGCGGGCATATTCACCGGGATGTGGTGTGAGCACGAGATCATAAGCGCCGGAACGCTGCTTCAGCAGGTCGGCTGCACCTTCGAAAGCATTGAGGCCGTCAGCATCCACAATCGCCGGTCGATTGAGATAGGGGATGAGACGCTGCATTAACTCCCGCGTTTCGTGATGGGTGCCGAGACCCGGGCCGATCACGATCGCGTCGTGCTGTTCGACATATTTCCTGATTTCTCCGAGCGCTCGCAGGGCCAGCACACCTTTGCGGGAAACCTCGGGCAGTGGAATAGTCATTACCTCAGTCAATTTGACCGCGAGAATCGGTTGAGCCGTTGCCGGGGCAGCTATTTTTATGAGGCCGCAGCCGGAGCGGGCGGCAGCAAGCGAGGCCAGCGATGCTGCACCGGTCAGACCGGTTGAACCGGCAACGAGCAATAGCCGGCCAAAATCCCCTTTATGGCCGTCGGGCTTCCGATACGGCAAGAGCTCGGCGACCAGTTCGGCAGTAATCAGTGTCGTGTTCAGGTCCTGTTGAGCAATTACGTTTTCGGGCAGACCGATATCGATAATTCGCACATCGCCGGCAATCTCCCGGCCGGGAGAGATATAGAGACCGATCTTGGGCAGCCCGAGGGTGTACGTACAACCGGCCGTGACCACTGCGCCTTCGGCGGCACCGGTGTCGGCATTGAGACCGGACGGCAAGTCAACGGCGACAACCAACCCATTCTGGAAGTTGATATACTCGATGAGTCCGGCGACCAGACCTTCCGGTATGCCGGTAAAGCCGGTGCCGAGAAGAGCGTCGACCACGAAATCGGCTTCGAGATCGGCCGGCAGTTGATTGAGCGACGTAACCTCGGTCAGTCGAACATCCGCTTCGCGCGCGCGATTCAGATTGAGACGGGCATCGTGCGAGAGCTTGTCCGCTGGTCCCATGAAGTAGGTTTTGACTTTGACTCCCGCGTCGTGAAGATAGCGTGCGATGACGAATCCGTCGCCGCCGTTATTCCCTTTGCCGCAGAAGACGGCGACATGGGTCGATTCAGGGGAGTCGATGAGATCGGAGAGCATGAGCTCGGCTATACCGCGCCCGGCGCTTTCCATGAGAGTTGGTCCGGAAATGCCGTGAAGGTCAATGGTCTCGCGGTCGATTGCCCGCATCTGAGCCGCGGTGACCAGTTTCATGCTTTGCTCCGCAATCTATCGTTCATGAGCGACTGGCCTTTGTCTTGGTGAGTTTTCGCTTGGCGCACTTGCCGTCGAGCGCGAATTTCACCGCCGAAATGACGTCCGAGAAATGCCTGATCGTCAGTTTCTTCTTTATCTCGGGCGGAAGTTCCGGGATATCCTTGCGGTTGTCCTCGGGCAGAATCACGACTTCCACACCGGCCCGAACAGCACCGAGTAATTTTTCTTTCAGACCGCCGATCGGCAGCAGTTCGCCGCGAAGCGTGATTTCACCTGTCATCGCCAGACACGGCTTCACCGGGCGTCTGGTGAAGAGCGAAGCGAGAGCGACCGTCATCGTGATACCTGCCGACGGACCGTCTTTCGGAGTCGAGCCGGCAGGGACGTGTATGTGTATGTCGCGGTTGTCGAACGCCGTTGGTTCAATATTGAGTTCTGTGGCGTTGGACCGAATGAACGAGAGCGCCGCCTGCGCCGATTCCTTCATGACGTTACCGAGATGCCCGGTCAGGGTCAGTGTGTTCTTGCCGTTCATTGAGGTAGCTTCGATAAACAACACTTCGCCGCCCACCGATGTATACGCCAGTCCGGGCACGACGCCGATTCGTCCCTGACGCACCACTACTTCGCGCGTAAAGAACTGCGGACCGAGAAGCTTGGGCAGATCGGCGGCTTTGACGATATTTTTGCCCTTGCTGCCTGAGGCCACCTTGCGGGCAATCTTGCGGGCGACCGAGGCGATTTCCCGTTCGAGATTGCGAAGGCCCGCCTCCCGGGTGTAACCGTCGATCAGCAGTTTGATCGCGCTGTCGTCGAGCGTCAGGTCGGCTTTGGTCAGACCATGATTTTCGATCTGCTTCGGAATCAGATGCCTCTTGGCAATGGCCAGCTTTTCGATATCAGTGTAGCCCGGCAGCTGGATGACCTCCATGCGGTCCAGAAGTACCGGTGGAATCGGCTCGAGCCAGTTGGCGGTGGTGATAAACATCACCCGGGACAAATCGAACGGCACGTCGAGATAGTGATCGGTGAACGTGTCGTTCTGCTCCGGATCAAGCACTTCGAGAAGCGCCGAGGCCGGATCCCCGCGGAAATCGGAGCCGAGTTTATCGATCTCGTCGAGCATGATAATCGGATTGTTCGTGCCGCAGCGCTTGATGCTCTGAATCACACGGCCGGGCAGCGAACCGATATAGGTGCGGCGGTGGCCGCGAATTTCCGCCTCATCGCGCATGCCGCCAAGCGACACCCGCGCAAACTCGCGTCCCATCGCGCGGGCGATTGATTTACCGAGCGAGGTCTTGCCGACACCGGGCGGGCCGACAAAGCAGAGAATCGGCCCTTTGATGGTCTCTTTCAGTTTGCGGACCGCCAGATGCTCGAGAATCCTGTCCTTGACTTTTTCGAGGTCGTAATGGTCTTCATCGAGAATCTTCTTCGCTTTGCGAAGGTCCAGCATGTCCTTGCTCGACTTATTCCACGGCAGCATCACCAGCCAGTCGAGATACGTGCGGGAAACCGTGTATTCGGCCGATGACGGTGTCATGTGCGAGAGGCGATCCAGTTCTTTATAGGCGGCCTGCTCCGCTTGCGGCGGCATGCCGGAGGCCTTGATCTTTTTCTCGAACTCCTCGATCTCCCCCTTGTCGTCGCCGTCGCCCAGTTCGCGTTTGATTGCTTTGAGCTGTTCTCTCAGGATATAGTCACGCTGCGATTTGCCGAGTTCGCTGGCGGCCTGCGCCTGAATCTTCTGCGACAGCTCCAGTACCTCGATCTCTTTATTGATCGCGTGGTACAGCATCTCCATCCGCTTGTGGACATCGAGCTCTTCGAGTAGCTGCTGCTTCTGCTCAATGGAGACATTCAGATTCGAGGCGACATAATCGGTCAGCTTGGACGGCGTATCCTGGTTGATGGCCGTCACGTGGAACTCTTCGTTCAGATACGGCGCCAGTTCCACGAGCGTCTTGATGCGTTCGAGAAGGTTTCGCTGCAGCGCTTCGAGACGAACACTCTCGCGCACCACTTCCGTCTGCTCTTCGATCTCCGCCATCATATAGGGACTGGAGGAGGTAAAGCGCTTGATCCGGATGCGGGTCAGCCCCTGCATCAGGAAGCGGACGGTGCCGTCGGGGAAGCGGAGCATCTTGAGGATATTTCCCGATGTACCCACCAGGAACAGGTCATCCGGCTCAGGATTCTCCTTCTTGGAATCCTTCTGCAGGAAGAGGCCAATCCGCGAGCCGCGCATCAGGGCGTCATCGACCAGCTTGGTCTGGTCCGCCTGCTGAATCATCAACGGCGTCACGAGAAACGGGTAGACAATTGTCCCGCGCAGCGGCAGAATCGGCAGGACCTGATTGCCGGTGAGTTCGACGGGCGGTTCTTTTTCGGTAGCTTTGGTCATTCTATCCTCAAGGTACAGAAGTCATTACACGTAATGCTACTAATATCGGCCGGATCGTTCAAAAATTGAACACTGCCGGCAGGTTGATAACAACCGGCCTAATTGCTGTTGGTTCCATTACTTATACGTTGAAACGGAAAAGCATGACATCGCCATCCTCGACAATGTACTCTTTTCCTTCGAGCCGCATCTTGCCGGCGGCCTTGATGGCCGCGGCCGTCTGCAGCTGAGCGTAGTCGGCGAACTTGATCACCTCGGCTCGAATGAAGCCGCGTTCAATATCGCTGTGGATTGTACCGGCGGCGTGGGCAGCACTGGTGCCGCGCTTGATCGGCCATGCGCGGGCTTCCGGTTCGCCGACTGTCAGGAATGAGATAAGCCCGAGTAAGCTGTAGGCCTTATGAATCACCATGTCCATCGCCGGTTCGGTAATGCCGAGATCGGTGAGGAACGCCTGACGTTCCGACGGGTCGAGCGAAACCAATTCCATCTCGATCTTGCCGCAGACCACCGCGACCTCCCGCTTGCCGGGCGATACCAGCGTCTGATGCCGAGCGGCAAGTTGCGATGATTTGCCGAGATCGCCTTCCGGGATATTGAGCACGATCAAAAGCGGCTTCTCGGTGAGGAACATGTAGCCGCGGATGAGTTTTGATTCGTCTTCGTGAAGCCCTAGTTCGATCAGCGGTTTCTCCTGCTCCAGCCAGTGGAGACAGCGCTTGAGAATTTCCATCTCACGCATTTCCGATTTGTCGCCGGAGAGCTGCGCTTTGCGCTCTTTACGCTCGATATTCGATTCCACCATCGCCTGATCCAGTAGAATCATCTCGTCGATCACCGCCCGAATATCACTTTCCGGGTTGGCGGTTGGGGAGAACGCATCCACCACGAGCATGAAGGCGTCCTGCTTGCGAAGGTCCGGGTGGATTTCGAGGCCGCTCGATTTCTTCCCCTCGCCGGAAAAGCCGGGGGCATCGAGGAATTCGATTTCGGCGTAGGTGATCTTCTTCGGTTTGACGATTTCAGCGAGTTTGTCAACGCGGGCGTCCGGGACTTTGACCACGTGCCGGTGGACGGCCTGCGAAAAATCGCCGACCGATTCCTGCGCGCCGGAGGCGGCGTTGAATATGGTGGTCTTACCGCTCTGCGGTTTTCCGATTATACCGAGTCTCATGGATGTAAGGTATGGTGGGATAGAGCGGGGAGCAAGTGGGAGTAGCAAAACCTCAAAGGATACGACGAATAAGACGACAACAATTCTAAACCTGTTGAAGAACTGCCCTGACCATCGTATTTTACNTCATATGGAACTACTTTTTCTGATGCTTAATTCGTTCATAGTCGGGTTTTCCGGGGCGATGATGCCCGGCCCGCTCCTGACAGTCGGGATCGCGGAGACCCCGCGCCACGGCTGGCAGACNGGNCCGATTATCTCGGTTGGNCACGCTATCGCTGAAATTGCGGTGGTCGTTGTGCTGTCGCTCGGGCTGGTGGCGGTAGAACAGAACCGTACAGTGACGCACATTATCGGAGTAGTTGGCGGCATGGCCTTGATTTTGATGGGAATCATGATGGGGTACGACATCATCAAGAACCGCGTCAAATACGAATTATTCACGGCGGCGAAGAAGTCGTCTACGAAACTGGCGGGGGAAGGAATAACGGCCACGCTCTCGAATCCATATTGGTTTGTCTGGTGGGGGACAACAGGGTTGGCGTTTCTGGTCAAGTCATTGCATTTCGGGTGGATTGGGCCGGTGCTGTTCTATTTCGGCCATATCATGTCGGACTTCGTCTGGTACTCACTGGTGTCAGTGCTGTTGTGGCGCGGGAGAAAGCTGATTATGGGGACCGGGCTTCGGGTGCTGATACTCTGCTGCGCGCTATTCCTTCTATTTCTCGGCGGCAAATTCATTTACGATGGGCTCAGTGGTGCGTTATGAGTATTGCCATACATGAGTTGACGGATTCGGATCGCGACTGGGTCGAGTCGGTGTTTCGTAAGCATTGGGGCGGGGAGTTCATTGTCTCCAGAGGTAAGGCGTATCATGTCAAGGACGTCAAGGGTGTCTGCGCAGTCAATACGAAAGGGGAGCGGGTCGGGCTGGCGACCTATTACGTCAAGCGCAACGAGTGCGAAATGGTATCTTTGAATGCGTTCACCAAAGCAGCCGGGATCGGATCAATGCTGGTGGAGGCCGTGAAACGGACCGCCAGAGTGGCCGGTTGTTCGCGTCTCTGGTTGACCACCACCAATGACAACCTTGATGCGATTCGGTTTTATCAACGGCGGGGGTTTCAGTTGGTCGCGGTGCATCCGAATGCGATTGAGGTGTCGCGCAAACTGAAACCGAGCATTCCTGAAGTCGGTAATTTCGGCATTCCGCTGCGGGATGAGTTGGAGTTTGAGATGCGGCTGTGAGGCCGCGTCAGTCGCGGTGCGCGCTTGACCGGTGCGGAGATTCCGCTTTTCCCCAAATGTCCTTGCCTCTTTCTCCTCATTCAGCGTTATTGAAATCGTAGGAAGTGAAGGACGGTACAGTGATCCCGAACGGCCCATCATCTCGGGGAATCGCGGAAACTCGCGACAGGGCAGATAGTTAGCATGAAATTCGCCAATTTCGTACATCTGCATACCCACAGTCAATATTCGCTGCTGGACGGGGCGTGTCGACTTGACGCCGTGATCGACCTGGCCAAACACTTCAAGATGCCGGCGTTAGCGATCACCGACCATGGCAACATGTTCGGGGCGATTGAGTTCTACAAAGCTGCTTCCAAGGCGGGCATCAAGCCGATTGTCGGCATCGAAGCGTATGTCGCCGCCGGGTCGCGGTTCGACAAGAAGCCATCGACCGTCTACCCCAACGGCGGCTTCCACATGATTCTGCTGGCCAAAAATCTCACCGGCTACCGGAACCTGATCAAGCTGTCATCGGCCGGGTTTCTCGACGGGTTTTATCATCGCCCGCGGATCGACAAGGAGCTGTTGCGGCAGCACTCCGAAGGGCTGATAGCGACGTCCGCCTGTCTGATGGGAGAAGTGAACTGGCACCTTCAGCGCGGCGAAACCGAACAGGCAGTGGCCTCGGCGCGGGAATATCACGCGATTTTCGGCGACGGGAACTTCTTTCTCGAGATTCAGAATCACGGGCTCGAAAAAGAGCAGCAGGTGATTCCCAAGATCGCCGCCATCTCGCGCGAGACCGGCATACCGATGGTGGTCACCAACGACTGCCACTACCTGAGGCGCGAAGACTGGGAGGCGCACGACGCCCTCTTGTGCATCCAGACGGACAAGAAAGTGGCCGATGCGGATCGGATGCGCTACAATACCGATCAGATCTACTTCAAATCGCCCGAAGAGATGGCGGAACTGTTCGGCGATTTCAAGGATGCGCTCGATAACACGGTCCGAATCGCCGAGGAATGTAATCTCGAACTGGAACTCGGCCAGCTCAAGCTGCCGGTATTCCCGATCCCGGCACAATACGTCAACGCCGACCAATTTCTGTACGACCTGTGCGAACAGGGCGTGAAGGAACGGTATACCAAGATCACCCCGGAAATTTCGAAGCGCCTCGAATACGAGCTCGGCGTGATCAGGCAAATGGGGTACGCCGGATATTTCCTGATCGTGAAGGATTTCTGCGACTACGCCCGGTCCCAGAAAATACCGGTCGGTCCGGGGCGCGGCTCGGCGGCGGGGTCGCTCGTGTCGTATGCATTGAGGATTACCAATGTCGACCCGATCCGGTTCAACCTGCTGTTCGAGCGGTTTCTCAATCCGGATCGGATTTCGATGCCGGATATCGACATCGATTTCGCCGATCGCGGCCGCGATCAGATCATCAAGTATGTCATCGACAAATACGGCGCCGAGAATGTTACCCAGATCATCACGTTCGGGACAATGGCCGCGCGGGCGGCGGTGCGGGATGTCGGACGGGTGCTGGGGCTGGCATACTCGGAAGTCGACCGAATCGCCAAGATGATTCCGGCCAC
>PQAP01000029.1 GCA_003105265.1 candidate division GN15 bacterium
CGCAACAAGATTCCACAGGGGCCGCGACTTGGGATTGTCACCAACGCAGGTGGCCCGGGCGTGATGGCGACCGACGCCCTGATCGAAGCGTACGGCACGTTGGCAACTCTCTCCGACCCAACCATGGCTAAACTTAATGAAAGTCTCCCCGAATCCTGGTCGCACGGTAACCCGGTCGATGTCCTCGGTGACGCCAATTCCAAGCGCTTTGAGAAGGCAACCCAGATTGTGCTGCAGGATACCAATGTCGATGCGGTGCTGGTCATCCTTACGCCTCAGGCCATGACCAACCCCACTGCCACAGCCAAAGTCATCGGAGATCTTGCCCAGAGCAGTTCCAAGCCGATCCTGGCCGCATTTCTCGGCGGTGCAGCGATGCGTGAAGGGAACGGAATCCTCGCGGAAAGAGGCGTTCCCACTTACCGCACGCCGGAGCAGGCAATCCGCGCCTTCATGACGTTGGTCGCTTACGCGCGGAATCTTGAAACGCTGTACGAAACGCCGAAAGATATCCCCGTGCACTTTAAGATCGATCGCGAGAAACTACGCGCGCTCTACCTCACCGATCTGCTGTCGGACAATCCGATCCTTTCGGAAGATGTTTCCAAGGCCCTGCTTGAAGAATACGGTATTGCCACTACTCGACCGCAATCGGCGTATTCGGCCGATGAAGCAGTTGCCGTAGCCCGGCAGATCGGCTATCCGGTCGTACTCAAGATTCTGTCGCCGGACATTACGCACAAGACGGATGTTGGCGGCGTTGCGCTCAATCTCGAAGATGACATCATGGTGCGGGCTTCGTTCGAGCGTATTGTCGCCGGCGCTCGATCCAAACGACCCGACGCGAAGATTGACGGAGTCACCGTCCAGCCGATGGTCAGGGCCGCTGACGGCGTTGAGCTAATTCTAGGGATCAAGCAGGACCCGGTCTTCGGTACGGTTATGATGGTCGGTATGGGCGGCATCAGCGCCGAATTGTTTCGCGACCGCTCGCTCGGTTTCCCGCCGCTCAACGAACGACTGGCCCGCCGCATGCTTGAGTCACTCCGAATCTGGCCGTTGTTGAACGGGTACCGCGGCCGCCCGCCGGTAAATGTCGATAAGTTGATCGAGAGTATGATTCGCCTGTCGTATCTGGCCGCCGATTATCCTGAAATCGCCGAACTGGACATCAACCCGCTGCTGGTCACGCCGACTGACTGTGTCGCCCTCGATGCACGCATCATCCTGAGCGAGCGGAAACCGGACGAATCGTCCGAGCGATATGCGCATCTGGCCCTTCATCCGTACCCCGAAGAGTATGTCAAGGAAATTCGCTCCAAAGAGGGCGAGACTATTCTCTTCCGTCCGATCAAGCCCGAGGATGAGCCCCTCTGGATCGACATGCTCTCAAGGTGCTCCAAAGAAACGATTTACTCCCGCTTTCGATATTTCTTCCAGTGGGCATCACACGAGGTTGCCACTCGATACTGCTATATCGATTACGACCGCGAGATTGCTATTGTCGCCGAGATCGTGAGAGACGGCAGGCGGCTGTTGATCGGCGTGGGGCGTCTGATCGCCGATCCTGACCACGAATCGGTTGAATATGCGGTGTTGATCACCGATGCCTGGCAGAAGCAGGAGCTCGGCAGCATGCTGACCGACTACTGTATGGAAATCGCCCGGCACTGGCATCTCAAGCGGATGGTCGCACAGACTACGACCGACAACAGACCGATGGTATCGGTCTTCCAGAAGCGGGAGTTCGAGATCAAGATCGATGCTGACTCGACCGTCCTTGTCAGCAAGGAACTCGCTTAACTCGTCAGACTACGATTGCAGCTTGGCGAGCCGTGCCCGGGCGTCCTTGATCTCCTTCGTCTCGAGATCCGGCTTGCCCCAGTAGGTCAGCATTTCACCATAATACTTCGCTGCCGTCGCGCGATCACCGACCCCCTCATATGCTCTGCCCAGCAGATACCAGCGGTGCGGCTGTGTCCACCCGTCGGTGGATTCCGTCGTCCCAACCGCGTATTTGTCGAGGAGTCGCTTCCCCTCGGCATATTTCCCACTGAGCACCAGCAACTCGGCAGCGCCGATATAGTTTTCGATATTCTGCTGACTGCTTTGAAGCGCGGCTATCTTTTCAGAAATCGCTATTAACGCCGTGGTATCAGCGCGGCTGAAGGCCTCGAACAGGTCACTCACCGCGTCGGCCAGCGGCCAGATTTCCGAGGGCATCCGCGACTTGAAGAGTTCCAGCGACGTCCGGAACGCCGGCCGCACGGAGTCTGCCTTGGTGCGGTCAATCGACACCACTTTGAGCGGACAGCTCATTTTCTGGAATGCTGAAGCATAATCTCCGGCCCTTCGTATGTAGGCCAGCGCGCTGTCGTTTTGATCGAGAGATACATACTGTGATGAGATACTGAACAACGCAGCGGTAATCCTGGCACTGTCCCCCAGCTTCTGCTCTTCAGCCAACGACTTTTGCTGAAAGGATATGGATGACCGGAATCGTCCCGACCACGCCTCGAGTTCCGCCAATCGGCCATACACGTCCGCCATTCGCTGATAGTTGTTTGTGAGCCGCTTCCTGACCTCGTCCAGCGTCCTTCCTGCCTCGTCAAACCGTCGCTGCCGAATGTACACATCGGCGAGGTTGAAATACCCCCGGGCATCGTCCGGGAAACGCTCCAACAGCGTCTTATATTCGCCGATGGCCTCGTCGAATCGCATACTCCGGGCATACAGTTTCCCCAGTTCGATGAGCGGCGCCGGCGATTCCGGGTGATATTGGCGAATCCGCTGCTGATACTCGATAGCGCCGTCGATATCGCCGGCCGCCAGTTTGCGATCGGAGATATAGCTGAGCGCCAGCTGGAATTTTGGATTGATCTGAAGCACCGTGTCGAGCTGCGCCGCCGCACCGGCGGTGTCACGGCTGAACAGGTCGAGCATAATCGCATAAAAGGTCCGGCATTCGACATCATCCGGATAATCCCGCACCAGCGCCTGCGCCTTGGGAAACGCCCGGTCATACCGGCTGGTGAGCCACAGATCGGCATAGACATCGAGCAAGCTGCGGTCGCGTACCGGAAGTTTGTTCTCCAACTGCTTTGCTTTCGCAAGGTAGCTCGCCCCCTGCTGTTGAAGTCCCTGAAATACGTAGGCCATGCCGATCCTCATGTACGGCAGGGCAAAGGTGGAATCCACTTCGATCGCTTTTCTGAACAGCGCAATCGCGTCATCGAACATTTCGATTCCGAACTTGTCCATCCCGGCGTGATACAGCTTGTACGCTTCCGGCGTCGAGGCAAAACTGGCCGCTCCGGACTGGGCGCTCAGCGTCAGCCGGACATTCAGCGAACTGCCGATCTTTGCCGCCAGACTGTCGACCAACGCCCATGGATTACTGCCGACCACCTTCTCCCCCATCACAACTTTCCCCGACGCGACATCTTCCAGCCGCGCGTCGATTCGCAAGCTGTCTCCGAATTTGTAGAATGCACCGGTCAGGACGCGGGTCGCGCCGAGCTCCCGCGCCGCCCCGACGTATTCCTCGTGGGTGAATTCCCGGCCCTTGCCGCGGCCGAGATTATCAAGCAGACGATCCCGACTGATGAGAGATACTGATGGCGTCTGGGCCAGATCGGTCAGCAGAATCTCCGGCAATCCGGTCTGCAGCCAATCGAACTGCGGGTCGCCCGTCCGGTTCTCGAATCCGAGGATGGCCAGGCTGTTTTCGGCCGCGCGAAGGCCGGTGCCCACAGTCGATTGTGTCGTGGCCGACTTGAATCCTTTGCCGAAGAAGGCGTAGAGTACACCGAGCACGATGACCAGCGATGCTGCCACCACGGGCCGCACTACCCACGGATTACGCCACACCGATTTCTCAACTCTTGACCGCACGGCCTCCGCTCCGCCCGACGTCAGGCGATCGGTGACCCCGCTGTCGAACTGACGGCGAAGATTGCGTAAATCTACTACCAGATCGCGCGTATCCTGATACCGGTCGGCCGGCTCCTTTTGCAGGCATTTGTCAATTATCCGCTCCAGTTCCGGCGGTACCTCCTCGTTCCGGGCGCGAGGCGGTTCGGGCCGCGTCTCCAGTATCTTGGCAAGCGTTGACACCTGCGTCTGACCGGCAAATGGAAACTCCCCGGTCACCATGCGATACAGCAGCACGCCGAAGGAGAACACATCCGAGCGTGTGTCCAGGGGTTCTCCCCGCACCTGCTCGGGCGACATATAGGTTACCGTCCCGAGTATTTTGCCCGCTTTCGTGAGTTCCTGCGACACCGTCTTCGTGCCGGGCTGACTGTCGCCGAACTGCACCGGGTCAACCGGCTTGGCCAGTCCGAAATCCAGAATCTTCGGTTGCTCTTCCTCGTCGATCAGGATGTTCTCGGCTTTGATATCGCGGTGCACCACTTTTATCCGGTGCGCCGCCGCCAGACCGGACGCGATCTTTTCCGCCAGTCGGAGCGCGGTTGACACATCATGGGGGCGATTCTTCAAATACCCCGAGAGCGATTTCCCCCGAATGTACTCCATGACAATGTATTCGATCGTCTGGTCCGACTCCGCCAGCGTGGTACTCCCGATATCATAGATTGCCATCACGTTGCCGTGCGAAATCTGGGCGGCCATGCGCGCTTCCCGCTGAAAGCGCTCCCGCCGTTCCGCATCGTTGAAGTAGTCGGCGGTGAGAATCTTAAGCGCCACCTGCCGGTGCAGCTTCTGGTCTTCCGCAAGGTATACCTGTCCCATACCCCCCTCACCAAGCAGTCTGATGATGCGAAAATGCGCCAGAACCTGGTTTTCTTTCAGCATGCGGACCCCTTCTTGATGATCGCCATGGTGATATCGTCGGAGCGCGGATTGTCGCCGACAAAGGCCTCAATATCTTCCGTCACCCGGGAGGCGATCGTGGCAGCATCCAGATGCCGCACCGACGCCACCATCCGTTCCATGCGCGCGTCGGTATACTGCTCGCTGCCCTTCATCGCCTCGGTGACGCCGTCCGTAAACATGAACAACAAGTCACCTTCTTCCAGACGCTGGGTCGCTTCCGTCCACGGATCCATATCGAAAGCGCCGATCAGCGTGCCGGTCGGCTCGAGGCGCTCGGTCGCACCGGATTTCCGGACCAGCAGAGGCGCATTGTGGCCCGCGTTGACATATCGCACGGTGCCGCTCGGGCCATCGAGCATAGCGGCAAACAGGGTCGCGAAATCCTCAGACGCGCTATACAGGAACAACTGTTTGGACACAAGCCGTATGGCATCGAGAAGGTTGAACGCCGGATCATGATATTGGATGCGAAACGACGCCAGGATATTCGACATCAGCAGGGCTGCCCCCATCCCCTTGCCGCTGACATCCGCAACCACCACCAGCAGATTCCCGTTTGGCAGTAACGTTACATCATATAGATCGCCGCCGACCGATCGCGATGGTTTCTGGAACGCATGTATCTGGTAGCCGGATAATTCCGGGAGCGTCACCGACAGAAGATTCTTCTGGATCATCGAGGCCCGCCGCAGCTCGACTTCCATGGCATGCTTTTCCTCGCGCTCAAGAAGCAGCGCCGAATTGACCAGCCGCGCCGCAATGATATTGCCGAACGTCGCCAGCAGACGCAGATATTCATCACTGTAGTGATGCAGAGGATTGGTGGTATCGACATAGAGGATGCCAAGCACGCGGTCACCGTCAAACAGCGGGACTGCCATCGCAGACTTGAGCGCCGACATGATAATCGATTGCTGCTGGGCAAACCGGGGATCGTCGAGGGGATTACCGATGAGAATCGCATTCCGATTGCTCAGTAGTTCCTTGATGATCGTGCGCGACAGCGTGAACGACCCGGGGTCCCGGCCGCCGGGAAGAAGAGTCGCACCGGTAAATACCTGGTCCTGTGACTCCGAGACAAACAGCACCGCCAGGCGATCGGCCGGAATGACTTTCGCAATCAACCCCAGCACGCTTTGCAGCATTGCCTCTCGCGACTCGGGCAGCACCAGCGCCGAAGCCAGATCGAAGAGCGTTGGCAACAACCCCGGAATATCCACGATATGTTTTGGCAGCGGTTTGAGGGCCTCCTGCATGGACAGGATCACCGACTTTTCCGGCTCCTGCTCGACGAGCTTGGCCGCCTGCATGGTCGTGCTCGTGGGCGTACTGTCCCCGCCGACTGCAATCTTGAATTCGGTCTGACCAAAGAGGATGTGCGCGCCCGGCTTTACCTCCGTCCGTCCAGTTATTCTCTGACCATCCACCGCCGTACCGTTGTGCGAACCAAGATCCGTTATGAAGACCTGGTCCCCCACGACTTCAATCTCGGCATGGTTGCGCGACACCGTTTTGTCCGGCACGCTCAACGGGCA
>PQAP01000030.1 GCA_003105265.1 candidate division GN15 bacterium
AGCGGCATCTGTCCCGGCAGCGAGTGCGTCGCACAGCCGAAACAGGGATCATAGGCGCGGAACGCCATCTCAATGCGATTCAGCATTCCATCGGTAATTGTAACGCCCTTTTTGATCAATCCCTCGGCCGCGCGCTTGATCGACATGGTAATCGGCGCGTTGTTGTTGGTCGTGCCGACTATCAGGTTCGCTTCAGTGACAATGCCGTTCTGGTCGGTCTTATAGTGGTGCGTGAGCGTGCCGCGAGGCGCTTCGACAATCCCGACGCCCTCGCCGACAATGCCGGTTGGCGGATCGAGAATATGATCAGACGTAATCTCCTCGTCTTTCGCCTTCTCAAGCGCCGCCTCGCAGGCGTACACCAGTTCGACCACGCGTGCCCAGTGAGTCGCGAGTGTCGAGTGAACCGGCGTCCGGCCGGTGCGATCGCCGGTGAGCGTCTCATAAAAACGCTCGTACTCCGCCTGAGCCAGAGGCGTGGCCATGCCGTCGGAAACATTCAACCGTCCCAGCGGCGTGGCCTTGTAAACACCTGATTCCGGGCCATCCACAAATCCCTTCCAGCCGACCTTTTTCAAGTACGGGTATTTGAGATAGCTGTACGACTCGGTGTGCTCGGCGACATAGTTGAGATAATCCTTCGGCTCGTACTTGGCATGTTCGGTGCCGTCGGGACCGGTCACACGGACCTTACCGTCGTAGAACGTCACCTTGTTGTTGGCGTCCACCAGCCCCATGTTGTACGTCTTGTGAGTGAACATGTCGGAAACGATCAGGTCAACATACCCCTTGTTGGCCAGGACGACATCATTCAGCACCTGGATCGTGAACTTGGCGAATTCTACCATTTGTTCGCCGAGTTTGATCATTTCCGCCTGCTCATCCTTTGTGACGCGCTTGGACATACCGCCCGGCAGCGACGTCACCGGATGCACCTTCTTGCCGCCGATGATTTCCACAAAGCGCTGCCCGGCTGCCCTCTGTGCAATCACCTTCTTACCGGCGTCTATTCCCACCTTGGCGATGACGCCCAGTATGTTCCTCTCCGCAGCCGGTGCATCCGGTCCGCATACAAAATCCGGTCCACCCAGCGCATAGAAATGCGTCGTGTGGTCACCGGCGTAGAAGCCGAGATATAGCAGTTCGCGCAGCTTGAATGCGGCTGACGGAATTGTCATCCCGTACACGGCGTCAGCCGCCTTGGCGGCCGCCATGTGGTGCGCTTCAGGGCAGACGCCGCAAATGCGGGTCGTAATCCGGCACATCTCTTCCACCGGACGTCCCTGCGCGAACTTTTCGAAACCGCGCAGTTCCGGCACCTGGAAATAGCAATTGGCAAGCGAACCGTCGTCATTGACGAACAGGTGAATCTTGCCATGCCCCTCAAGGCGCGTGATCGGGTCAATCAGTACCTGTTTCATGATTGGGCCCTCCGAAGCATTGAATCCGCCAANCTGAACCGATAGAAGGTTCCAAGCGGGTCGGCGATGGTGTCAATAATCTTGTCGATTTCCTTGGGATCAGCGGAATCAATGACGCTNGCCAAGGCCGAGGCCATCTTGGCCCCCTGATCGCGAATGTTTGCCGGCAGNCCNTANCANCCNCGGCACGGNACCCCTGCCTTCACGCACTTGGCGCCGCATCCAGATCGAGTCGCCGGTCCCATACACACGATCCCCTGCTCCATCANNCACAGGTCCGGATCNGTGACTGCCTCAAATGGCCGCCTGAACTGNTTGATCTTTTTCACATTCCGCTGGCGCGGACACTCGTCGCAGCAGCTCTTCTCCGATGCCCCCAGCACCGTTCCTTTCGGCGGAAGCGGCTTGCCGTTCTGCAGGATATCAATCACCGCACCGACTACGGCAGCAATCTGGTCCGACTGCGGCGGACAGCCCGGTATGACGACATCGACATCAACCACCTGTCGCAAGCTGCGAACGGTGTTCCACAATACCGGAATCTCCAGTTTCCCTTCCTTCACCTCGGTTTCCGGCTGCGGCATAACGTGGCCGTTCTGCTCCACCGATGGGGACTGGACATAGGCATATTCCATGATTGACTTCTTGTCGTAGAAGTTGGCCAGACCGGGAATCCCGCCCTCGGCGGCGCACCCGCCGAACGCACACAGCACGACCGATTTCTGCCGCAGCAGCTTGGCGATCTCATAGTTCTCGCTGCTGCGAATCGCGCCGTTGAACAGCGTAAGCGTGATCGACTTGTCCGGCATCTTGCGGACATCGTCGTACTTGAAATCGGTAGCGCACGGCCAGAAGCAGACGTCAAAGAACGCCGCGACATCCAGAATCTTATCCTCGATATCCAGAATGGCGATATCACACCCGCCGCAGGACGCCGCCCAATAGACCGCTAATTTCGGTTTTGCCATCGTCTATTCCTTTCCTGCTCCAACCGGTTCGTGTTCGGCAGCTTCGGGCTCAAACGTCCACTCTTTGAGCCGCATCGGGCCGAGCGCCTGAATTTGCTCCGTGAATTCGGTGATCACTTCCTGAAACCTGGCTCCCTCGGAAGCCGACACCCATTCGAGCCGCAGCCGCTCCGGCGGTATCCCCATGCCCTGAAGAATCTTCTTGGTCAGCGGGATGCGCCGCAGGCANTTGTAGTTCCCCTCAACATAGTGGCAGTCGCCGGGGTGACACCCGCACACCAGCACGCCGTCCGCGCCGTTGCGAAAAGCGTCGAGTATGAATCCCGGATCGACGCGCCCGCTGCACATGACGCGGATCGGNAGCACGTTGGGCGGATACTTCATCCTCGCCGTGCCGGCGAGGTCGGCACCGGTATAGCTGCACCAGTTGCACAGGAATCCGACTATGCGTGGTTCAAAACTCATGCCAGCATCCCTTCGATTTGAGCGTAAATCTGTTCATCGGTGAAATGGTGCGCCGTAATCGCGCCGGACGGACACGCCGCCACACAGGTACCGCACGCCTTGCAGAGCGCGGCATTGACAACACTCACCTTCTTGGCTTCATCAAACGAAATCGCCGTATACGGACAGAGATCGTTGCACATCTTGCAGCCGGAGCAATACTGCTCGCGAATTTCCGCATAGGCCGCATCCATGAAGATCTCGCCCTGACACATCAGTTTCATCGCCTGCGCCGCGGCCGCGCCCCCCTGAGCGACCGTGTCCGGGATATCTTTCGCCCCCTGACACGTTCCGGCGACAAAGACACCGTCGGTGGTAGTGGACACTGGAGCCAGTTTGGGATGTGCCTCGATAATCCAGCCATCGGCGCCGGTCGAGACGTTGAACTTCCGCCCGAATTCCTTCGCGTCGGCTCTGGCTTCAAGCGCGGTGCAGAGTATCACCATGTCGACGGGTACCTCGCGGTATTTGCCGATCAGGGTGTCCTCGCATTGCACGAGCAGTTGCCCTTCGTGACCGCGCCGGTATCCCGCCGGAACAACTTCGGCCCCCTTGCCGCGGATCACGTTGACGCCTTCATGGAGAATGCGCTGGTAGAACTCTTCATACCCCTTGCCGAAACTGCGCATATCGATATAGAACTGGTAGACCTCGGCCGTGGTCTTCTCTTTGACCAGGTGCGCGAACTTCAGCGCATACATACAGCAGACGCGGCTGCAATACTTATGGTGGTTCTCGTCGCGGCTGCCGACACAGTGGAGAATGCCGATGGAGCGCGGTTCCTCGCCGTTCTCCATGATGATTTTCCCGCCGGTCGGCCCGGCCGCATTGTTCATCACCTCGAATTCCTCGGCTGTAATCACGTTGGGATACTTGCCGTAGCCGTACTGCTTCATCGGCGTGGGATCGAAATTGTCGAACCCGGTGGCCAGCACCACCGCCCCGACGTCAACCTCCTCGTATTCGTCCTTGACGTTGAAATCAATGCACTGCTTCGGACATACCTTCTCACAGAGCATGCAGCCGCCGGTCTTGAAGTGGATGCAGTACTCGCGATGAATGCGGGGTACGTTCGGTACCGCCTGCCGGAAATGCAATGCGATAGCCGAGTTCGGCCGCAAGCTCATATCCTGATGGCGGAGCGGCCGGTTGTCGATATCCTCCATCGTGATGTACCCGGTCGGACAGAGTTTGGCACAGGCACCGCAAAGAATGCAGTTGTCCGAGAGTGTGTTGAAGGGCGTCGAAATATCCCGCTCGCTGCCCCGGTTCACGAACGACAGCGCATGCGCTCCGACTACTTCGTCGCAAATACGCACACACAGACCGCACAGAATGCAGGTGTAGTCGGCTCCGGTGCTCCAGCGCGGCTCCGCGATGCCGAACTTGTGGGCCAGGTCCTGAAGGACCGGCGCCGGCGTGACGTTGGCCATCAGCATCTCGAGATTGGTACGCCGGGCGTTGACCACCCTCGGCGTATCTGTATAAATCTCGAGGCCGTCCCAGGCCGGATAGTTGCAGGCGGTGACGATTTTCGTCCACCCCCGGCCGTCGCGCGCCTCCACGCAGCAGATGCGGCACGCCGCGTACGGCGTCATGTGCGGGTAGTAGCAAAGCGTCGGGATATCGATCCCCAGGGTCTTGGCCGCCTCGAGGACATAGGACCCTTCCTCGACCTCAATCGATTGACCGTCAATCTTGATTGTCACTTTGTCCATAGTCCATCGCTCCTAAGCCACCGTCGCAGGTTGTTTGCTCACCGGTTGCCATTTCTCTTTGGCGCGAATCTGTATCTTCTCCCCTTCGCCGCGCTTCACCCGCTTGATTGCGTTGTAGCGGCAGATCTGATAGCAGGCGCCGCACTGAATGCAATTGACCTGATCTATCACGTGCAGCTCCTTGGCCTTGCCGATAATGGCATTGGTCGGACACGGTTTGTAGCAGGCGTGACACCCGTTGCAGGCCTCCGTGATCGCGTGCGATACCAGCGCCTTGCAGACGCCGGCCGGGCACATCTTGTGCCGCACGTGCGCGACGTATTCCTGACGGAAATAGCGGATGGTCGACAGCACCGGATTCGGCGCGCTGCCCCCCAGCTGGCACAAGCTGGTGTCGATAATCACCTGTGACAACTGCTCCAGATAGGTGATATCCTCCATCGTCCCCTCACCGTTGCAGATCCGGTTCAGGATATCCAGCATCACCGTGAT
>PQAP01000031.1 GCA_003105265.1 candidate division GN15 bacterium
ATTCCGTATTTTGTGATCTACCTTGGGGCTGTGAGGGCGGGCGATACGCCGTATAGAATCGGTAATGTCGGGGAGCTGTGCCGGTTTGTTCGTGAGAACCCGGCTTCCGGCCCTATTCTGTCCGAGTGGGCGGGTGTGCCGGTCCTGTCGGGTCGCGAAACGATACCGGGGCTTGAATTCGTCGGGTTCGATTATCCGTTGCCAATCCCCGACAGTTTGAAACGCCATTATCATTTGCCGGTCAACGACAACCTCAAGCAGCTCCT
The DNA here is from genome assembly GCA_003105265.1 of candidate division GN15 bacterium. GTDB lineage: Bacteria > Zixibacteria > MSB-5A5 > GN15 > FEB-12 > FEB-12. The sequence continues at coordinate 267 of PQAP01000031.1, forward strand.
GCGCGAACGCATTCCGGCCCTATATGTCGTCTGGACTGCCCCGGACAAACCGTTGCAGCAGGTGGCCGATTCGAATTATGTTGTCATTAAGCGATTCGATAGTTTTGTCGTCTATGCGCGCAAAGGAAGCGGACTGGAGTAACGGAACGTGAGCGCATCCCTGACCATTCTCGGTACTGCCGGCGGCGGGCCGATCCCGCATCGGGCCAAGTCGGGATTGTTGCTTCGGGTCGATGATCGCTTGTCCTTGATCGACTGCGGGGGAGGCATATACCAGCGCTTCGTCGACAGCGGCCACGACTTCAACGCACTCGACCGCGTTTTCATAAGCCACACTCATCCGGATCATATGAGTGACTTGCCGGTGATTGTGCAGGCGATCTATCTTACCGGGCGTTCGACGCCGTTCGAGATCTACGTTCCTGAGGAGTTTACCGAACCGTGCCGCAACCTGCTCTCGTCAACTTACCTTTTTCCTGACCGGTTTCCATGCCCACTGAAGATTATCGGCTACGGCGACAGGTTCACGTTTCGGCGCGACTTCGAGCTGACCGCCATCGCCAATTCGCACCTGGCCAAATTCCGCACTCGTGAAACCGGGACCGGCATGGTGCGCGGCGAATGTTTCAGTTTTGCATTTTCGTTAGCCGGGAAATGGGTACTGTACTCGTCCGATATCGGCTCATTGGACGATCTCATACCGCACTGGGACGGGTGTGAATGTGTCATTCTTGAAGCCGCTCACATTGACTGGAGTCGATTCTGGGTCGAGGCAAAGGTAGCCTGCGTGGGAGAGTTCATCATCACGCATTTTCTCTCCGAGGCGCAGGCATTCCAGATCCAGCAGAATGCCCGCGCCCACGATATTTCAAACCTGCAGACAGCCCACGACGGCATGACCAAAAGCTTCTGACCGGCGCGAATCGAAAATTGAGCCGGTTATTTCGGCCGGATATTCTGGTTCATCCGAAACAGGTTATGGGGATCATACTTACTTTTGATCTCCATCAACCGATGGTAATTGGGGCCGTAGGCCGCAGTCACCCGTTCTCTTTCGTCATCGGTCAGGAAATTGACATACACGCTGCCGGAGGCGTATTTCGCGGTGTCCCGGAAGTACGCCCGCGCCCATTCGGTACACTTGTGGTCATCGGACGGAGATTCCCAGCGACCGTGCACGTTGCACACATACAGCGTATCGCGGCTGGAATACGCGGTCGCATCGGCAGCCGGCCGCATGGTCGCTCCGCCGATCAGCCCAAAGAATATCTCGCACTGCGGCGACGGCAGTTTTTCAACGTAATTGATGACTGTGTCTATGGCGCCGTCGCTCAGGTCCGTGAAGTTGTGCGACTTCCAGTAGTTGCGGGCACCGGGCGTGAGGAGCGGATCAAACGCCTGCTGCCACATCCGATACGGCTGCACGCCGATATGTTCGCCGAGCGGCGTGCCGAAATGGCGCACCGGCTCGATCGCCTTCTGTCCGGAATCCGGATTGCCGGCGTGGAATAATGCAAAGGCGATAATTGGCATCCCGTGAGCACCCGGGGGGAGGAAGGGAAGCGGCGGCGCTTTCCGCAGGACAGCCCAGACGGTCGTGTCCTCGCTCAGGTGCTTGGCATACTGCCGGTACTGCTTGAGCGCGGAGGCCGCTTCCGACAGCGGATAGACCACCAACCCGCTCAATACATCGGGCCCGAGCGCGTGCAGCTGGAATTCGAATCTGGAGACAATACCGAAATTGCCGCCGCCGCCACGGATCGCCCAGAACAGATCGGCGTTTTCGCTTTTGTTGGCGTGCACGAACTTGCCGTCGGCGGTGATGACATCGACCGCCCGCAGGTTGTCGATCGTCATGCCGTGCTTGCGGGACAACCAGCCGAACCCGGCGCCGAGGGTTAGCCCGGCCACCCCCGTGGTGGAGTTTATCCCCAGCGGCGTGGCGAGTCCGAAAACCTGTGCCTCGGTATCAAAGTCCCCAAGCGTCGCCCCCGGCTCGACATGAGCCACGCGGGCAATCGGGTCGATCCGCACCGACCGCATGCCGGACAAATCGATCAGCAGGCCGCCGTCGCAGACGGCGCTGCCGGCGATATTATGCCCGGCGCCTTTCACGGACAGCAGCAGATTGTTGGTGCGGGCAAAATTAACCGCTCGCTGAATGTCGCTGACCCCGGCGCATTGAATCACCAGAGTCGGGCGACGGTCGATCATGGCGTTCCAGACGGTGCGAGCTTTGTCGTAACCGTGGTCGCCGGGAAGAAGCACTGTCCCCCGGAGTCCGCTCCGGAGGTTGTCGAGTACGGCGGAGTCGATCGCCACCGTTCCCTCGTCCATTCGGGCAACATGTGTGGTTGGCATGGCTGTGAACCTTCCTGCTTATGGTGAAGATCTGTTCGTGATGGCGCTCGACGCGTAGAGAGGTGCACCGGCCGGACCAGCGATGCGTGCGCGATGTGGTATAATAATGATAACATGGACCAATCATGTACATTCTACGGCCGATGTCAAGGCAAAGTTCCGGACTTATTTGGGGTCGCCAGGTTGGCCCGCAGCGCCGGTGATGGTCTGTCGGCACCGGAATTGCTGGTGCCCCACGCCCGCTCGTCGCAATTCCTTAAACAGTAGCGCCGCAGGCAAAGTCTCGCGTTTGGTGGAAACCTCAACGCCCAAGCCAATCTTGATGTTCAAACGGCAGTCGAGTGATTGTATATTGCGACCCACGTTTATGAGTGAAAACGCAACAATACAGGAGTTCTGGCAGTCATTTGTCGCATCGTTGCCGGCCGAGCATCCGGCACGAGCGAGGACATACGAATCCTGGCATTTCTGTGATTGCGAGAAAGATGCCAACGAGCTTGGAGCGCTGGTGGTGGCCGGTATCAAGACGGCGACCTGCAGCGTGCTCTGGGCGTATGAAGCGGAAGGAGAGCGGATTCCGGAAGTAGGCAATCTTGTGGTTGTCACCGATTTTGACAGCAAGCCGCTCTGTATCATCGAGATTACCGAGGTGACCATGCGCCCATTCAATGATGTCGATGCCTCGTTCGCCTACGATGAAGGGGAGGGGGATCGCTCGCTGGCCCACTGGCGCGACGTTCACTGGCGATATTTTGGCCGCGAACTTGCCGCTCTCGGACGGCAACCCTCTGACGATATGCCGCTGGTGTGCGAGCGGTTCAGGGTCGTCTGGCCGAAACCTTAAGCTTCTGCCACGCTGCCAAGCGGTATTCAGAAATGCACCGACAATCTCAGACCGAGCGCTTTCTGCTGAGCGAAATACCCCGGCTGAATCCGCCAGCTCGCGAGTCCGTGGTTCTGGTTATATCTCTCAGCCGAGCGGGAAGCGGTCGCGATATCGTACACTACGCTCCCAATTATGGCTGCGCCCGAGACACCGGCGACTGAGGCAGTTCCGCTGAAATCGTCCCCGCCCATGCTCTCGCCGATCGCTATCCCCAATACCGCCGCACCGCCCACGACCCCGATCAGAAGGCGCAATCCCATCCCGGACACCGGATGCGGTCGTCCGGCATAGATGTGGCCGGCTGATGGACCGACGAGAAGCCCAAGGCCACCGATTGTTGTACCGGCCACTATCAAACCGGTGTTGCTGTTTCCCTGCACGCCCTTGAGTACGATGCCGCCGCCAATCGCTACTGGAACGAATGTCCAGAGGAATGACTTCTTGAAGGCGACCGCCCCGTTCCTGGCCGTTATCTGGCGGGCTCGCTCCTGACCAACCCCTGATGAAGCCATGATTCCGCACAGTGCCAGAACTAATCCCAATTTCCTCATGACCTGTTTCCTTTCGCTCTTCGTTCAACTATCGCGTCCGAAATTGCAGTTGAGCAGGCGTCATGCCATCATCATGACTTTCACATAGAATCGGTAACGGAAAGTAACGCAGCAGGATACCCGGCCCGCCGTGGCTACCCTAGAGTTGCCGGTGATTACCAGCTATACAGTGCGGCCGGTGAGTATTCAATTCATGTTAATGACCGGGCTGAATGGAAGTAAGCCCAACACGGTAATGCGATTTATCGAATCCCGTGTAGAGCATGCGAACTATCATTTGTTGTCCAACCCCCTCAACCCAACCGCACGCCCGATACGGGTAGGCCCAATCAAACGCCCTATCAACAGGATTATTGAGTAAGAGCGGATCATAGCGGAGTTTGATTCCGGCCCCACCGTCAGTCATCACGCCGACAAAAAGCGCATTGCCCGGCCGGCCGGTCAGTGTCCCGGTGCGATCAAGCACCGCGTGGCCGGTGATGCTGATACTATCCCGACGGGCGGTCAGCAGGACCAGCGTCTGCTCGGTGTCGACTTCAACCAGACCAAGGTGCCAGACACAGTATTTCCCGGTCCAGATCGAATCGTCATATTGCGTATCGGTCGAAGTGCCTGCGGGAAAGTCGGCATACTGCCCGACTGCGCCGTGCTCTTTCACGGTGTCGATCACCGCCCATCCGCTGTCAGGGCTCGGAGCGCCCAGCCGCACGATGCGACCGTAGTAATCGGCATTCACTGCCCACATGCGATAGGCGCCCGAGGTGTCGCGAAAGACGCATGGCGACATCCACCGGGCGTTGTTCTGTGATCCGGAACTGTCTTCGAAAATCTTAACCGGCTTCGTCCATGTCGCCCCATCTGAGGTCGATGTCACCCACAGGCACACATGCCCAGTGGCATCGTACCACCCCCGAATGCCGCACCACAGCTTGCCGCCATCCCCAGGGAAGAGGAATACATCGGACCAGTAGGCCGGAATCAAGCCATGGCTGTCGGGGTAATCGGTCAGAGGGTAGAAGAGCATCGATGGTGCCCCCGGGAATGAATCCCACGTGATCAGGTCGTTGCTGCATCGAATGAACGGATATTCGTTCGTGTGGATGCCGTTATTCAGCGTGAAGCCCACCCAGTATTTGTAACCGCAGAAGCGTTTCGGGTAGTAAACGGCTGAGGGGTGGAGGAAGGAGATGGTGTCTTCGGAATGCGGCGGGCGAGGGACACGCATATTAAGAGGGAATGGGGCGTTGACGGCAGAGAGGCGAGATGGGTTTAGGAGGTCAGAGGAATAGTCTGAACCGGCTAAGACGAGAGTAAATAGGGCGATGAGTACTGACAGGCGCAATACGTACATGATTCATACACCCGTCGAGCGGCCAGGTCACACTCCGACTTCGTCGGAGCAAGACCTGACCGAACATGCCAGGTCGAGCAGTTGTCCGAGTGGAAGTCGACCTAATCGGCTATCATGCCCCGGCCCAGGATTTGGCCGATTCGCCGCATGTCTCCTTCTTAAGTGCCCGGCAATACTCCCGATTCATCTTGGCGATCATTGAGGCCGGAATCTCCTTCGGGCAGACCGCTTCGCATTCGTAATGGTTGGTGCAGGAGCCGAACCCTTCGGCGTCCATCTGTGCCACCATTGCGCTTACGCGCTTCTCCCGTTCCACTCGCCCCTGCGGCAAATAGGCGAACTGCGAGACTTTCGCAGCCACAAACAGCATCGCCGAGGCGTTAGGGCAGGCCGCCACGCACGCGCCGCAGCCGATACACGCCGCAGCGTCCATCGACTTCTCGGCATCGTCTTTCGGAATCGGTATCGCGTTGCCGTCGGGAGCGCCGCCGGTGCGGACGGAAATGAACCCGCCCGCGCGCATAATCCGGTCGAGCGCCGAGCGGTCGACTACCAGATCTTTCAGAATCGGGAACGCCTTGGCGCGCCACGGCTCGATAAAGATATGGTCGCCGTCATTGAAATAGCGCATATGCAACTGGCACACCGTCGTGCCCTTCTGATGCCCGTGCGCCACGCCGTTGATCACCATCGAGCACATACCGCAGATACCTTCGCGGCAGTCGTGATCAAAATGAATCGGATCGATTCCTTTGGCGATGAGATCCTCGTTGACCACATCGAGCATCTCCAGAAAGGACATATGTGTGCTGACATTATTGGCCTCGATAATCTCCAGCCGGCCCTTGTCGTCGCGGCTCTTCTGACGCCAGACGTGCAAAGTCAGTTTCATTACTTGTAACTCCTTTGTGCCAGATGGATGGACTCAAATGTCAGCGGCTCCTTGTGCAACTCGGGCGCCGCTCCCGGTCCCTTGTATTCCCAGCAGGAAACGAAGCAGTAATCCTGGTCGTTTCGCTGCGCTTCACCTTCGGGTGTCTGATATTCCTCGCGGAAATGTCCGCCGCAGGATTCGTTGCGGTTAAGCGCATCGGTGCACATGAGTTCGGCAAATTCGAGGAAGTCGGCCAGGCGACCCGCCTTCTCGAGCGAGTGGTTGATCTCTTCGCCCGAACCAAGCACCGTGACATTCTTCCAGAACTCGTCACGAATTTCCGGAATTCGCTTAAGCGCGGTTTTCAATCCGGCTTCGTTGCGACCCATGCCGCAGTACTCCCACATGACATGGCCAAGTTCCTTGTGGATTGAATCGACCGACCGCTTTCCTTTGATCGAAAGCATCTTCTTCGTCCGGTCGACCGCCTCGGCTTCGGCTTTCCTGAACTCCGCGTGATCGGTGTTCACTTTCACCTTGCCGTGGTTGGCGAGATAATCGCCGATCGTGTACGGAATCACGAAGTAACCGTCCGCCAAACCCTGCATGAGCGCGCTGGCGCCGAGACGGTTCGCGCCGTGGTCGGAGAAGTTGGCTTCGCCGAGCACGTGCAATCCCGGCACATTGCTCATAAGGTTGTAGTCGACCCACAGGCCGCCCATCGTGTAGTGCGGTGCGGGGTAGATGCGCATCGGAACCGAATACGGGTCCTCGCCGGTAATCCGCTCGTACATTTCGAACAGGTTGCCGTAGCGCTCGGCGATCACCGCTTTGCCGACCCGGTTGAAGGCATCGGTGAAATCAAGGTAAACGCCCTTGCCGGTTTCGCCGACACCATAGCCCGCATCGCAGGCCTCTTTGGCGCTGCGCGAGGAAATATCGCGCGGAGCGAGGTTGCCGTAGGCAGGGTACTTTCTCTCCAGATAATAGTCCCGCTCGTTTTCCGGAATCGAGTTCGGGTTGCGCTTGTCGCCTTTGGTTTTGGGAACCCAGATGCGGCCGTCATTGCGGAGTGATTCCGACATGAGCGTCAGCTTCGACTGATAGTCGCCGGTTACCGGAATGCAGGTCGGGTGAATCTGGGTGTAACACGGGTTCGCGAACAGCGCGCCCTTCTTGTGAGCGCGGTAGATAGCCGTGACATTGCACCCCTTGGCGTTGGTCGAAAGGTAGAAGACGTTGGCATAGCCGCCGGTGGCAAGAATGACCGCATCGGCTGCGTACGAGCTGATCTTGCCGCTGATCATATCCCGGACGACAATCCCCTTGGCGTGGCCGTCGACCACGACCAGATCGAGCATTTCGGACCGATTGTACATCTTGACCGTGCCGAGACCGATCTGTCTCGAAAGAGCGGAGTACGCGCCGAGCAGCAACTGCTGGCCGGTCTGACCGCGAGCATAAAAGGTCCGCGAAACCTGCGCGCCGCCAAACGAACGGTTGGCGAGCAGCCCGCCGTACTCGCGCCCGAACGGCACCCCCTGTGCCACACACTGATCGATGATCGCAGCGGAAACCTGCGCCAAGCGATAGACGTTGGCTTCACGGGAGCGGAAATCACCGCCCTTGATCGTGTCGTAGAAGAGACGGTAAACAGAGTCACCGTCGTTCTGATAATTCTTAGCGGCGTTAATCCCGCCCTGCGCCGCAATCGAGTGAGCACGGCGAGGGCTGTCCTGATAACAGAAGCAGGAGACGTTGTACCCCAGCTCGGCCAGCGAGGCCGCCGCCGATGCGCCGGCGAGTCCGGAACCGACCACGATCACACTGTATTTCCGCTTATTGGCGGGGTTGATCAGCTTGAGATCGAAAATATGCTTGTCCCACTTATCGGCCAGCGGCCCGGAGGGAACTTTGGATTCCAATTTCATAACGCCACACCTCCCGGCAGCTTCAGGAAGCCGCCGAGCACTGCGATCGGGATGCTGATATAGCCGAGGAACATCACGCTCGCGAATATCCATGCAAACCCCTGCAGCCAGCGCTCCGACCGCTTGTTATTCCATCCGAGCGACTGGAACATGCTCCAGATACCGTGGCTCAGATGAAAACAGAGCAGGCCGACTGCGACGATGTAGAAGCCCGAAATCCAGATGTTCTGGAATCCGAGAATGACCATCGAGTAGACATCATGCCGTCCGAGCGTATCGAACAGCTCCTCGAATCGCGGATCGGTGGAGCGGACGGTGAACTGCAATATGTGATAGATGACAAATGCGAAAATGAGCGCGCCGGTCCAGATCATGGTGCGGGCCGGAAGTCCAGTCTTGAGCGACTTCTTGCGGGCGTACCCATCGGGACGAGCGACCCAGTTTTCGATGCGGAGCTGCGCGCCGAGCCAGATGTGCAGCACGATACAGACAATCAGAAACCCGCGCACCAGCCACAGAAGCGGGCCCATCGAGTGGAGCGCCTTGGCGTAGGCGTTGATCTGATTCTGGCCGATGAAGATCTGAAGGTTACCGATCATGTGGCCGACCACGTAGCCGAATGCCACGAAGCCGGTCAGGGCCATAACGAATTTCTTGGCGATGGAAGAAGTAACAAGCACGAGAGGAAAGGATCGTGCTCTCGCGACTGCCGTGTTGTTCATACAGATCCCTTTCAATAGATTCGCACGAAAATAGAAGGGCTGTCGCCGGCAGTCAAACGAAAAAAGCCACTGAATGTATCTGCTATGCCCCCGCTCTGATATCGGATTTCATCTACCTGATTTTGCGTCGATTCTATAAACGCAATACCTGTGGCGCATGCACGCGGTGGAATGCTGTGCGCAGAGAGCAGTCAGCACCGGACGAGAAGTCGATAGGCGGGAACCGATTAAGTCCTTATGTGTAAACTCATTAAGCATGAGCCGATACATTATGAGGTTGACAGCACCCGCTTTGTCGTGTAGACTTGGTGTCTGGAAACCGAGTTGACGAGAGTAGCAATTCCCAATAGAGGAGACACACATGAGAAAATCAATTCTCAGCTTGATGGTTGTCGGAACCTGCCTGATGTTGGTGGCATCGGGGATGGCGGCCACTGTCAGCATGAAATTGTCAGGCGCCGGCAAGGTCAATGACTCAACCATCAAGGCCGGGGAGAAGGTTTCGCTGGATATTTATTTCGATAATGAGAAGCCGCGGATGGGGCTGTCACTCGGCTTCAAGCTTTCGTCACCGGACAAGTCAATTACGACCATCGTTCACCCGGCCGACAGCGGCAAGGGGCTCGCGCCGAGCGCTGGTGACATAAAGGGCTACGGCATCTACGCCAACAAGTCCGTTTTCAAAGTGCTGAACCAGCCGGTTCTGGCCGACTGGGATGGCAAGCTTCCGGACGTTATGGGCTTCATGACAATGGTTCTGAAAGATCCGTGGGCAACACAGCCGGTCGCCAAGAATTACTCGATTGACCTGATTGTCCCGACCGCCGGTACGCTAGTCGTGGATTCCGCCTTCTTCCCGCCCGGCGGAAAGTGGATTTTCGTCACCGAAGCCAACCAGCCGCCGGATATTCCGGTCTGGAAAGGGCCGTACAAATTCAAAGTGGTGAAGTAGCGTTTCACCTGATCAAGCCCGCCCATTCCGGGCGGGCTTTTTTTGTGCGGGATCGCCATGAAGTACGTCACGCGGACATTGATTTGCGGATTGCCGGCGGCGGTGTTTATGCTTGCCGGGGCCGGTCGGACAGACACCGCTTCTTCTCATACTAAACCGTCACCCTCAGTTACTGCGAAGACAGAGATCAAAGAGGCAAAACCGGCACAAGACACGCTGAAGGTTGCGCCGGCTGACTCGGTCGATGACACCTCGCATGTGCTGGTCCGCGTTCAACGGCTAAGTGTGTCGGGGCGACCGGTAAACGACACTCTTTTGGTGACCCTGCAAACCGCCGGGAGGACGATTGCCGGATTTGACCTCAAAATCGCCACCGTAAGCCCGTATATCCGAATCGCAGACATTTTCCCCGGCGAGATCGAGGATTCCTGTCGCTGGGAGTACTTCAGCGCGAAAGAAGCGCCGGTACGTGATGAGCCGGGACGCCCGCGATCGATTTGGCAGGCCGTGGCGCTGGCCCAGACAATCAGTGACCCGAAGAAGCCGAAGTGCTACGGCTTTGATCGCGAGGCCTCGATTCTGAAGATTGTCGTTTCCAACAGCCATGTGCTGCAGATGCCGGAGACAACCGCCGCGCTTTTCTTCTGGTGGGAAGATTGTACCGATAATGTGCTGTCAGGGCCGTCGGGAGAGCAGCTGTTCATGTCGCGGAACGTGCTGGACTACTATCCCGTTGATATCGCCGAGACGGAGGGAGTATTCCCGAATCACAAGGGGGCATTGCGTCAGTGTGTCAGTCCGCGCTCGGCCAACCGCCCGAAGCGACTGGTGGTGTTTCACAATGGCGGAGTGGAATGGCGGTCGGGAATTATCCCCCCCGATTCTGCGCAATCCGGATTGAAATAGAAAATCCGGATCGAACGGCACGGCAGCACATGAGCTTGACAACTTCTTGCCGCACGTCTTACCCTTCTTTGGCATTATCCGGAAATTGATCGAAAGTTGACAGGAGCAAATATGAGTAAGTTGGTAACGATGACGCGATTATTGATGTTGGCGGTGTCTGTAATCCTTATGGGAGCGGTGCTTTCGTCTGCCCAGCCGCCGGCGCCGAAACCCGAGCCGATCGATCGATGGGCTGATTTCCGCTTTCTGCTCGGCACCTGGGTGGCTGACAGTAGCGCCGATCCGAGACAGGGAACCGGTGAGTTCTCGTTCGCCCTCGATCTGAACAATAACATTCTGGTACGCAAGAATCACACGGTGATTGCGGCCGCCGCCGACAAACCGGCGCTCACTCACGATGACCTGATGGTCGTCTTTCACGAGCAGCAGCAGACGAAGGCAAACTACTGGGACAACGAGGGACATGCGATCAATTACACCGCGTCGCTCAATCCCGGCAAGGATACGCTGTCGTTTGTGAGCGATGCCGTGACCGGCATGCCGCGATTTCGGCTTCAGTATATCAAGCTGGCTGACGGCGGACTGAAAATCACTTTCGATTTCGCTCCCCCCGGACAGCCGGAGGCATTTGCGCCATATCTTCAGGGGGCCGCCCATCGGAAAACGGACAAATAGCGTTCAGCCGTCAGAAACGGCAGTCCAACTCACCTGAGTCCGAAGCGATTGCCGCTGGTATAATTATGTGATCTCCCGTATAATACGGGAGTCCGGATGAACCCATTTGTGTAAGGACGATAATGCTGCCCAGAGCTAATAGAATACTCGTGATCGGCGCCGCTATACTTCTGATGACGTTGTCGCTTTCGGCAAACAGTTGGGGACAGGCGCCCAAACCACCCGCGACCGCGCCGAATCCTCAGGTCCCGCCGGAACCCAAACTTCACACGCTGACTGAGATACTTCAGATTATGGAGGCATCGCCGCTCTTGTATGATTACGGCTCGGTGCCGGACTCGGTTGCCGAAAAGGACGATTCATCAAGACGACCGGTCCTGCGGGACAAACAGTATGTGAAAGTGGTCAATGGCCGCCCTGCGCTCGTCGAGTACACCATCACGCCCGAAGTGCAGCAGCAGCTTGATTTGCTTAACGAGTCGAATCAGGCAAAGAACTATGCCATGTCGCTTGGATTCAGCCGCAAGATGCTGGAACTGGACTCGACTTTCAACTATGCCCGGACGCTTATCGGCGACGCCTTTTACCTGCTGGAACAGTACGATAGTGCCATCTACTGGCTGAGAAGCTCCATTACCCACAATTACGCCGACTACGAAGCGCATTGGTTTCTCGCGGACGCCCTGTTGGCGAGCCACGATACGACCGGCGCCATTCGCGAGTTGACGCTGGCGCATGTGCTGAATGTCAATGCCAGCTTGCTCGAGCAGTCGCTTACGGAATACCGAAAGTTGAAAGGGCGCACTTTCGGCGAGTGGGAATTCCGTCCCCACGTGAAGCTGGAGAAGAAGGCCGACACCGTGTTCGTCCGGTACGACGCCAAATCCGAGGGGTACGCACTGGTGAAAGCGGTTTGGGCGTACGAACCCGGATACAGCGAAAAGATGCTGGGGCGAAAACCGGACCAGGTTTCGTTCCGCATGCTTGAGGAGCGAGAAGCCGTCGGCTGCGATCGCGAAACCGATACGGCGCTCAACAGGCGACTGGAGAGAATTGAGCGGGCGGGATATTTCGACGAATTTCTTCTTTACGAAATCGCCGCCCGCCGCTATCCGGAATGGATTCCGACCATGCCCCATGAACTGATCCGTCGAATTGCCGAATATGTCGACAAGTTCCGCTGATTCGCCCCGGACCGACACGCCACTCGGTAGCATCGCTGACATCGGCGCGGTCGTTTTGCGCGGCGGGCAGATGGAGGCGATCCACTATGCCTCAATTGCCGTGGTCGATGGCACGGGGAAATTGACTCACTGGCTCGGGGACCCTTCGCTTATCACCATGATGCGGTCATCCATCAAGCCGTTTCAGTTGATGCCGCTGCTCACGAGCGGTGCCGCCGATCGCTTTGCCTTCGGTGACCGCAACCTGTCGATCATGGCAGGGTCGCATTCCGGCACCGATGAGCATGTCGCCGTGGTGCGGGAGAATCTGAGTCGGGCCGACAACGATCCCGGTATGCTCAAATGCGGCACGCACTGGCCGATTGAAATGCAGAACGAACAGATATATCCGACTCACGGGGAGGATCGCGACCCGCTCCGGCACAACTGCTCCGGCAAGCATAGCGGATTTCTGGCGTTGGCGAGGCATCTCGGAGTAGGTCCCGGAATGTATCTTGATCCCGATACGGAGGGGCAACGCCTGGTCAAGCAGGCAATCGCCGACTGGTGCGAATATGCGCCGGAGAAAATGGCGCTGGGGATCGACGGCTGCAGCGCGCCCAACTACCCACTGCCGCTGGCCAACCTGGCAATCGGCTTCATGAAACTCGCGACCGCTGATAACGGCACCCCTGCCGCGAAAGCCGCATCCCGGATACGGCAGGCGATGATGAATTATCCAGTCCTGTTCTCCGGGAATAACCGGCTCGACTACCACTTTATGCAGTCGTTCCCGGGGCGGGTAGTGTGCAAGGGTGGCGCCGAAAGCTTGCAGGCGATCGGATTCGCCGATCCGCCGCTGGGAATTGCAGTCAAAATCCATGACGGCGGCTTCCGGGCCTTGGGGGCCATTTGCGCTGAGACATTCCGGCAGCTCGGACTGACCGGGACTGCCGCCGATTTCCCGCTCCTGAAATCATACGAGCGGCCGGAAATTCATAACAACGCCGGCCTCCTGACAGGTTATATTGTGCCGTCGTTCAAATTGAGAAAGGCATAGTAGTAGATGTGGTATGAATCCGGCCACGATCTTCACCTCGGTTTGACCTACCATCGGCGCCGTGTCAAAGCGGTTATTTAGTCGTCCTTCTCTTTTCCGATCGTTTTGCGGCCACTATGCCGCTCGCAACAACGCACATGAAAGGAGAACGCGATGATAGACAGACGTCAACCATCCGAACCGTACCGCATCAAAGCGGTGGAGCCGATCCGTCTGCTCAGCCGCGACGAACGGCTGGCCCGACTCAAGGCCGCGCGCTACAATGTCTTCAGAATAGACGCCGCCGATATTTACATTGACCTCCTGACCGATTCCGGCACCGGCTCCATGTCGAACAGCCAGTGGGCGGCGCTGATGATGGGGGATGAGTCGTACGCCGGGGCATTGTCCTTCCGCCGTTTCGAATCGGCCGTGCGGGAAGTGTTTCGTAAGAAACTGGTTATCCCGGTGCATCAGGGGAGGGTCGCCGAAAACCTGGTCTTCAGCACGCTCATGAAAAGGGGGCAGTACGTCCTCAACAACACGCATTTCGATACGACACGCGGCAATGTGCTGCACAAAGGCGGCGTGCCGATCGATCTGCCGTGTCCCGAGTCGAATTCGAACGAC
>PQAP01000032.1 GCA_003105265.1 candidate division GN15 bacterium
GCGCGCACCTCGCAGTCGGCGAGCGGTTCACCGAGATACGCGGCGATCTTGCGGGCCAGGTCGCGGTTGGCATTCCCCGTGACCAGCTTGATTTCACTCCGAATAATCATATTCCAAACACCATACTCCACATCGCGTGAAAACGACGCGGCAGGGAAGCCGTGAATTCGGCCGCCCTACCGCCGTCACACTTGGCTGGGGCGCCAGGATTCGAACCTGGGAATGCCAGCTCCAAAGGCTGGTGACTTACCACTTGTCGACGCCCCAAGTCCGATTACACGTTAGCGGACTGCTTCTTCAGTTCCGCCTCGTAAGCTTCCAGGACAACTTTTTCGATCCGGTTGCGCATTTCGGCCGTGACCGGGTGTGCGATATCCTGGTGCGTGCCATCAGGACGTTTTCGGCTCGGCATCGAGACGAAGCAAGCGCCGGAAACGCCCCGGATGATCTTCATGCCACGAACGACGAACGCGTGGTCGAACGTGACGTTGACGAACCCTCTGAGTTTGTCCTCGTTTCTCAGAGTAATCCGGACCTCTGTGATCTCCATGGCCTCCCTCCGTTCAGGTTGACCTCTATGCGTGGCAGAACAATCGGACGGGCCAGGTTGACCTGCCATGACTCCTGTTGGAATTCGCGCTCACTCGCCCATTCGGGTGCTGTGTCGAATATCCCGAACATCGTCGAACCAGAGCCGCTCATCCGCACCAATCGTGCGCCGCGATCGATGAGAACATCCCTGATCTTACCCAGAACCGCATAGGTTTCAAGGTGCCGGCGTTCAAAGTCATTTCCAGTGAGCCGCAACGAGTTAATAAACTCGGCAACTGACTGGCAGCCATGTAAACTACTTGGCTCCCGCATTTCTGTCAAGGGCATATTCAGCCCGGCGTAGCTGGCGGCCGTTGATATGGCCAGCGGCGGCGTAATCAGGACAAGCCAATAGTCCGTAGGGAATTGCGACTCCTCCACGATCTCTCCGCGACCTGTCACAATCGCCTGCCCGCAGGAGAAGAAGAAGGGGACATCGGAGCCGACCTGCGCCCCGATCGTCCTCATGTCGTCATTGGTTAACTTATTGTCAAGCAGAAGATTACATGCGAGAACGGTAGCGGCGGCATCGGCCGAGCCACCCCCAAGTCCACCACCGATCGGGATATTCTTCTCAAGGTTGACGGCCAGCCCGAACTCGAACTTGCGGAATTGCTGGACTGCCTCATAGGCCTTGACGACCGTGTTTGACGGCCCGAAAAGCTCCGGGGCGGCGCCGGTGACTGTCAGTCTGAGGCCCGGATCGGGAAGAGGGGCAAATGTCAGCCGGTCGAAGAGGGACACGGCCTGAAACAGGGAGTGGAGGTTATGGAAACCGTCGGGTCGCCTACCGAGTATCTCAAGAAACAGGTTGACCTTGGCCGGGGCGCCAATGACCAGTGATCCCTCGGGCGTGCGCTTCACAAACATCCTTGAACTCCGTTGTAGCGCCGGCAGTTGCCATGCGTGCAGAACGATCCAGCGGCCGAGCGAACATACAGGTTTCTCTCCTGCCCGCGCAAGGTTTGAATGAACCAAAAGAAGGTCGAGAAAGCTTGAGTTGACGGTAGTTAGCGCGTATAATTTCTGCCTGCCCCCGGGCAGGTGGCTTTGGATTCAACCCGTCGCAGGAGGATAGTCATGGACCGCTTCGATATACTGACCGACCTGAAAACCAGTCACGGCAAATACCGCTATTACCGGCTGGAGAAGTTGCACAAATACGGACGGATCGACAAACTGCCGGTGTCGATCAAGGTGCTGCTGGAAGCGGTGGTGCGCAACTGCACGAATCACGTCATCACCGAGGACGATGTCATCAAGCTGGCCGGATACAATGCGAAGAAGGTCGGTGAGGTGGAAGTACCGTTCAAGCCGGCACGGGTGATTTTGCAGGATTTCACCGGCGTACCGGCGGTGGTAGATCTGGCGGCGATGCGCTCCGCGATGAAGCGGATGGGTGGCGACCCGCAGAAAATCAATCCGCTGGTACCGGTCGATCTGGTGATCGACCACTCAGTGCAGGTGGATGCGTTTGGCTCGGCTGATGCGTTGCAAGCCAACATGGAGAAGGAGTTCGAGCGGAACCGCGAGCGCTATGAATTTCTGCACTGGGGCCAGCGGGCGTTCAACAACTTTCGGGTGGTGCCGCCCGCGACCGGGATTGTCCATCAGGTAAATCTCGAATATCTGGCCAAGGTCGTGCTGGTAAGTGATAAGATCGCGTATCCGGACACACTGGTCGGGACCGACAGCCACACGGTAATGATCAATGGTCTTGGTGTAGTCGGCTGGGGTGTCGGGGGAATCGAAGCCGAGGCCGTCATGCTCGGCCAGCCGCTCTATATGCTGACGCCCGAAGTGATTGGATTCAAGCTGACCGGTGAATTACCTGAGGGCGCGACCGGGACCGATCTCGTGCTGACAGTGACACAGATACTTCGAAAAAAGGGCGTGGTCGGGAAATTCGTCGAGTTCTGCGGTCCGGCACTGGATACGCTTTCGCTGCCGGTGAAAGCGATGGTCGGCAACATGGCGCCGGAATACGGCGCGACCATGGGATATTTCCCGGTGGACGCCTCCACGCTCGATTATCTGCGGATGACCGGGCGGTCCGAGGAAGAGGTTGATCTGGTGGAGCGGTATTGCAAGGAGCAGGGGATGTTCCGCGAGCCGAATTCGCCGCAGCCGGAGTTCACGGACGTGGTGGAGCTGGACATCTCGAAGATTGAGCCGTCGCTCGCCGGGCCGAAACGGCCACAGGACAGAGTGTCGCTGGCGAACGCGAAAGCCGATTTCCAGCAGGCGCTCGGCAAGTCGATCAAGGACCGCGGCTTTGAGCTGCCGGCGGGAGAGTGGCACCGCCATGCCGCCATTTCGAACGGCTACAGGGCGGAAATCGGTCATGGCGCGGTGGTGATTGCAGCAATTACTTCGTGCACGAATACTTCCGATCCGTTTGTACTGATCGCATCGGGTCTCGTAGCGAAAAAGGCCGTGGAACACGGACTGCAGGTCAAACCCTGGGTGAAGACCTCGCTTGCCCCCGGTTCCCGCGTGGTGACCGATTATCTCGACAAGGCCGGACTCACCACATATCTCGATCAGATCGGATTTCAGACCGTCGGCTACGGCTGCACAACCTGCATCGGGAACTCCGGGCCGATTCCGGAACCGGTCGCAAAGGCGATTGGGGACGGGAATCTGGTGGCCGCAGCGGTGTTGTCAGGCAATCGCAACTTTGAAGGACGGGTCAACCCGCTGACCAAGGCGAATTATCTCGCCTCGCCGCCCCTCGTGGTTGCCTACGCTCTGGCCGGCACGATGGATATCGATCTGACCACAGAGCCGATCGGAAAGGGAAAAGACGGCGAGGATGTTTTCCTCAGGGACATCTGGCCAACCTCGAAGGAAGTGGAGGCGGTGATCCGGTCCTCGGTCACGCCGGAAGCGTTCCGGAAGCAATACAAATCGGTATTCGAAGGTAACCCGACCTGGAGCGCGATCAAGTCGGCCAAGAGTGAGCTGTATAGTTGGGATAAGGACTCGACCTACATTCAGGAGCCGCCGTTCTTCCTGAGTATGTCCAAAGAGCCGGGGAACATCGAACCGATCAGTGATGCGCGGGTGCTGGCCATGCTCGGTGATTCCATCACGACCGATCACATTTCTCCTGCCGGTTCGATTAAAGCCGATTCACCCGCCGGGCGATTCCTGCTCGAGCATGGTGTCGGCTTTGCCGATTTCAACAGCTACGGCGCGCGGCGCGGCAATGACCGCGTGATGACGCGCGGGACATTCGCCAATATCCGCATCCGCAATCTACTGGTGCCGGGAGTCGAGGGTGGCGTCACCGTCTATCATGCCGGAGGTGGAGAGCGGATGTCGATTTATGACGCCGCGATGAAATACAAAGAGAAGAACATCCCGCTGGTGATTATCGCAGGCAAAGATTACGGCATGGGATCATCGCGCGACTGGGCCGCGAAAGGGACACTCCTTCTCGGCGTGAAAGCGGTGTTGGCGCAGAGTTATGAACGGATTCACCGATCGAATCTGGTGGGGATGGGCGTGCTGCCGCTGCAGTTTCTGAACGGTGAATCGCGTGAATCGCACGAGTTGCACGGACACGAATTGTTTTCAATCGAGGGATTGAGCAACGAACTCAAGCCGCACCAGCGGGTGACGGTGAAAGCGCTCTCTCGCGATGGCGAGAAGCGATTCCAGATGATCGTGCGAATCGACACGGCGATCGAAGTGGAGTATTACCGTCACGGCGGCGTGCTGCCGATGGTGCTCCGGCAGATGCTGAAAAAGAAGTAGATACTACAGAACAGTGTGGCAGGTCACAATCCGCCTTCGGCGGATCAAGACCTGCCGCAACCGTATCAGGATGCAGATGGCAGGGGCGAACGACAGAAGACTATTCGACAGCTATCTCGAGCTGCTCGGATTAGCCCCTCAGCCGCCGACGTTCGATTTTCTCTGTCGCCTCGTGCGCGCCCACCTGGACCGCATACCTTTCGAGAACCTCTCCAAACTGCTGTATCTCCGTCGCGACGGCCGCCGCAGCGTCCCCGATCTGGATGTGTATCTAAGCGGAGCGCGGGATTTTCATTTTGGCGGTACGTGCTATTCGAACAACCCCTACCTGTGCCGGCTGCTCAAACATCTTGGTTTTCAGGCAGAGCTGAATGGATGCGATATGCAAAATCCGGATGTGCATATTGTCATCCGGGTCAAGCTCGATGGACACGAGTACCTGGTCGATGTCGGCTACGCCGCGCCGTTTCTTGATCCGATGCCGGCTGATGCCGTGTCCGAATACGAAATCGAATTTGGAATTAGCAGATATGTGCTTCGGCCGCGAGACGCTGAAGGTTGCTCACGGTTGGATCTGTATCGCAACGGAGAATTGAGCCACGGGTACACGGTCAATCCGATATATCGCGAGCACCGCTTCTTCGCGCCAGCAATTTCCGATTCGTACCGCCAATCGGCGACGTTTATGAATGCGCTGCTGCTTACACGGTATTCGCCGGATCACTCGGTGGTCATCCACAACTACACGCTGACCGAGTTCAATAGGAAGAAGTCGACACTCGCGCGATTGAAGAACAACAGCGAAGTCGGCGCGGCGATCGAACGGCATTTCGGGATACCGCTTGGTCTCGTAGAGGAGGCGTTGCATGGGATGGACTTATCCGGCAACGCCTGGTCGTGAAGTTGTGTGCCGTTTCTCAACTTCGCTCGAACCAGCGAGATGCAAGGCCTATAGGTCAACCGCGAAGCACGCTTGACCTACTCGGCCGGCGTCCACTCGCCGAAATTCTCGACTGCGATCTTGCACTTTCCTTTCGAGATCCACCGCTCATTGGCGTTGTACGACCAATCGAGATACTCCGAACCGCCGCCGGAGCAGGTGGTAATCAGGAAGCGGTTATCGATATTCCCGATGTACGCCGCCTGACCCTGCGGAGTCGGCTGGTCGCCGCCTGATGGATCGATCGGGATCCAACCATAGTTGGGGAGAAACACTTCCACCCAGCGATGGAACACATCGTCCCACGAGGCATCGTCGCCGCGGTGAGTAACCGCGCCCACATATCGTGCCGGGAGCCCCGCAGCGCGACACATGGCGATGTAGACGAACGTGTACTCACTGCATGAGCCGTTGCCGCGCTGCAGCACGGTCGGCGCGGTGTTCCATCCGCCCACGCGTTCATAGAAGAGCTTGTCGTTGACATAGCTGAAAATCTTGCGGGCAATCCAGTACGGGTTGGTTTCACTGCCGACCGCCGTCTTCACCGCCTCCTGAATCACCGGACTGGTGAACTGGAACTTGACGTCATCAATCAGATACTTTTTCGAGGTGTCCGCCGGAATATCGGTTAGCTTTCCGACTTTCTCCGGAAACACGTAATAACGCAGGCGCTGGAGCCCGACTCTGACATTCATGGTTACCGAGGTCACCTGTCCGGAGGCGATATTCTTGAATTCGAACCGGGCGATCTTCTGTCCCCACTTGTCGGTGGTGATCTGCGCGGGTGCGGGCGTGAATTGCGGATTGCCCACGAGGGTTTGCGAATTCAAGCTTTGCGGGACGGCAAGGTACACCTGAAGCGTTGTCACGGTGTCCGGCCCGAAGTTTCTGACCTGATGGACGTACTCAAGGTTTTCCATTCGCTTGTCTTTCTGGGAGAACTGGACGCCGTCGTCGATCACCAGCTTGTAGCATCGGTCGGACTGATAGTCAGCCACCCAAAGATTCTTCGCGTCGAGCGCCAG
>PQAP01000033.1 GCA_003105265.1 candidate division GN15 bacterium
TCTATCGCGGAAGCTGGTCGCTTTATGATGACGGGTATACATCCCCACATGGCTTTAAGCCGATGATCGGATACGCGCCGCACGGAGCGTTTTCAGCCGCGACCTATGAGGGGTTTAATTCCGGCACATTCTTGACGGTAGACTCGCTCGTTAAGTGCGAAATGACCTGGCTCGCGCCGAAAAATGCGGATAGCTGCAATTTCATCATCCAGCGACTGCGGATTTTCCCCGCCAATATCGGCTCGTCCGTCGCCAACCTTCAGATCGGCCTGTACTATGACTTCGACATACCGAGCGACTCCAATGGGAATGCCAACGTGGGAGGTACGGACCTGACCCGGCGCATGGCATGGATGCGCGGGTTCAACTCTGCCGATGGACAATTCGACTGCGCCGACAATTCTCGACGATTTGCCGGGGCGAATCTGATAACCTGGTTCACGAAGAATAGGGGCTGTTTTGACTCGCTCTATTCAGCCAAGACAGTGGCGGCGGATCAACTGCTGAATCCGATCGGAGGGCTCATTCCCGAGAGCTTGTCGGTCACCATGCACATCGCCGGGTACATGAGCGAGAGTCGGGTGACAGATCATGCAGTTCTCCTAACGCTTAAGGATGGCCAGAATGGATTCACGCTTCCGGCCAATGACACGCTCTTTGTGTATTCGGCCATGTGTGCGGTAAAGGACGCTGCTACCGCTGTAGCCGGACTGGATAGTCTCAGGAGGACGGCAGACAAGGCCAAGCTCTGGACTCTGTAC
Source organism: candidate division GN15 bacterium (assembly GCA_003105265.1). Classification (GTDB taxonomy): domain Bacteria; phylum Zixibacteria; class MSB-5A5; order GN15; family FEB-12; genus FEB-12. The sequence goes on from PQAP01000033.1 coordinate 762, forward strand.
AATCTGGGTATTTGCGCATGCAGCGTGTGCTGCTGGTGGAAGACCGGGAATGTCAACCAGACCGGGACTGTCGACCTGGCCGACCTCAGTGCCCTCGTCTGCTATCTTACCGGATGCGGGTATGTGCTGCCGTGTTACGACGCGGCAAACATAAATGCTACAGGAATCGTTGACCTTGCCGATTTGAGTTGGCTCATTTGTTATCTGACCGGCGGCGGTTGCCCTCTGCCGGACTGTCTGGTGACGCCGTACCCGATGGCTGGCTGTTAACGAAGACGTGGCATTTCAGTGGTCCTTCACCTGCACCCGGTCGCCTACTAACCTCTTGGCAAATCGTCCCGATATTGTATCTTATATTCGTACTTTCTCGCAGAAAGGCGTGAACATGAAATCCCGCATCCTCCTTTGGTCTCTGGTTCTTGTCGCGACTGTCGGTGTCTCTGCACTGGCCGCCGACAAGACTTACTGGCAGCTCCTGGTGTCGTACGATCAGAACGGTATCAACATTGTCGAAGCGGGACCGATTCCACCGACCCACAAACAGATCAGGACGCCCGGAATCGATGGGGCGCCCGTGAAACTTGCATATGACCTGCAGTGGCTCGACGGCGCCAGTGCCGTGCTGTCCAGCACGTCCACCGACATGCCGCTTGGCGTGCGGGTATCGCCGTCCGAGGACAATCTGACCGGTTGCCGGATCATCATGCCCGAAGCCGGTATGTTTGTCATCCGTGTCGAGGGCCCCGATCGAACTGCCGCCCCGAGCGCGGTACGCCTGAGTCGGACGCAAACCACATTTCGCGCTCTACCCGGTCTGACCATTCCGCCCGCGTTCGAGCAATCCACTGTCATCGCGCCGATTCAGAAGCTGGCCACCACCGCCAACCGCACACCCGGACCCATTGCGGCGACCAAACTCCGTGACACGGGACCGGACAACAATCGACTGGTGCTGGTCATCCTCGGCGACGGCTACACTGCAACTAACCTGAGCGACGGCATGTTCACCGATGCCGTCAATTCGCTGGTCAGCGGCATGGATACGCGCTCACCGTGGGATGCGCTTCTGCTCGGCACGAACATTTACCGCATCGATGTGGAAAGCAACGAGCAGGGAGCGGACAGAGACTCAACGCAAACCAATCTCAGAGATACTTACTTCAATTCAAGCTTCTGGGTGAACGGCATAGAACGTTTGCTGGCCATTGACGGCACCGGCTATTCGCGGGCCGTCAGCGCGGCCAACAGCTACGTCGGCTATGGGCTGTGGGACTTCCTGTTCATTCTGGTAAACTCGACCAAGTACGGCGGGTCCGGCGGATCGATCGCCGTGTCCTCCGTTCACCCTTACGCGCCGGAGATCCTTCTTCACGAAACCGGCCACACGTTCGCCGGGCTGGCCGACGAATACTCCGACGCTTATCCCGGCTATCCGGCGGGCGATCCGGAACCGAATGTCGATTACGATTTCTCCGGTCCCGCTCTCAAATGGCTCGTCTGGGTCACCCCCGGAGTGCCGCTTCCGACTCCGCCCACCTCACCGTATCTCAGTTCGGTCGGGGCGTTCGAGGGCGCCCGCTATTTGACCACCGGCATTTATCGGCCCATGTACACGTGTGAGATGAAGGCGCTGGACCAGGAGTTCTGCCCGGTCTGCAAGGAAGCGCATATTAATCGATACACGAACATGATGAGTTTGCTCGACGGCGCCACTCCGGCGTGGAATACGAGCGTGATGCTCAAGCTGACACCCACGACCATTACGCTGAATTCTATCCCTATCGGCCCGATGCATTACGCCTGGCGGCTGAACGGCGTCCCGTTGTCGGACACCATCGGCAGTAGTATTACTCTTACCACCGCGGACTACTACGCTTCCGGAGCGGTCAATCAGGCGTATCTCGACGTCGAGGTCACCTTCCCCACGGACCTGGTGCGGCAGCACGGAAGTGTTCAGACTTATCGTTGGATCACCTACGCCGACTGCAACAACAACGGCGTCTCAGATATACAGGATATCGTTAATCATACCTCGCAGGATGCAAACGGCAATTTCATCCCCGACGAATGCGATGCCCTGGTGTGCTGCGAAGGCGTCACCGGAAACGTGAATCTGCAGGGGATTGTCGATCTGTCCGACCTCAGTGCGCTGATCAGCTATCTGACGGGCGGCGGTTACCAGTTGCCCTGCTATAATGAAGCCAACGTCAACGGTTCCGGCATAGTTGATCTCTCGGACCTGTCCGCGCTGATCAGCTACCTGACCGGTGGCGGCTACCTGCCGCCAAACTGCCCGTAAGCGGGTTGATGATTCGCCGGGCTCGGTTTCATCCGGCCTATCAATGATCGGGTCTTTGATCTTGCTGGCCGGCCGCTTCCTGTCCTCACCCTAAATGAAAACCGTTTTCAGCCGGTACCCTTTGGGACTTTGGCTGGATTTCGTGGTTGATTCTATTCCTCCCGTCATACCGGTCCGAGGGCTGGCTGCCGTATGGGACCCCACATGCAGCATTGCAGGCAACAGATTGTAGATGGTGGACTCAATTTGATTTGTCGCGTAGGAAAGGGACTTGTTCGGAATGCTGCTGGAGCGAGGGAGAGGGAGCCGTTTTCAGAGTGAAAACTACCCCAAACAAAAACCCAGACAGGTTGCTCGGCCTGCCTGGGCGGACGATATTAGGTAATCCACAGAAAGAGTAACACTTTCCGATTGCACTGACAAGATAACAAACCTGTATTACTTGTCAAGGCCAAAAAGCAGGTTTTTTTGAAAAAATTACCTAGTGGATAACCCCCAAAGCAGGTCTCGGACAAGAGGTTCGGCAACCTTTAGAGGTCCCCAAAGCTACCACCACCGGCACAAAAAGTACCGTTAATCCACTGTCCCTGACAACCGCGTCTCAGCAATCTCCAACTTGGAGGACATCACCTACGAAATCCGCTT
>PQAP01000034.1:0-3823 GCA_003105265.1 candidate division GN15 bacterium
GTCAATCTGATCCAGTATCATTTCAATCAGCTGTTTCTGACTGCCGGGTTTCTTACCGTCGACTGTCCTGATCACATCGCCGGCACGAAGGCCGCACCGGTAGCCGGTCCGGGAATTGTCGATGTTATCGACGATCAGTTGCGAACCGGAGCCGATCCGCACGGAAAAGCCGAGCCGCCCGGTCGAAGGAACTCCTTCGATGACGGGTCGGCGACCGGCCGAAACCAATTGCGCTTGATCAGGCGTAATATCGGTGACCTCGACCAGCTTGGAATCAGCTACTTCTTCGGCGAGCCATCGGGTGAGCGGGCGGTCCTGGCTCAGTTTCCAGTCGTGGTACAGATACTGGTCGAAAATTTCGCGCCCGAGAAGATGCCGTTTCCAAAAGGGGGACTGGTACGCCAGATAGGTGGAGTCGGGTCCGAGAATCCGGTTGGAAACCGCCAGCGCCAGCAGGAATGCCAGATTGTCGCGGCGGAGGGGAGTCGGCTGCATCAATTCGTGGTTCGACAGCAGGGAATAGGTCGGAGCGTCCGGCAGCAGCCCCTGAAGAAGCATCCGCTGCGCCATCTGATAAATCAACTCGAGTTTCAGCACGGCGCCGGCCGGAATTGCTTCGGACAACGCCCCCACTCTAACGCCACCCACGGGAATGATCAGCGGATCGGCCGATCCGGGCGAGGGGTAGTACCGAACGAAATACATCAGGAGCGATTCTTCACGCCACGCGATCCCGGAGTAATCGCTCAGCGCGACAAAGATGGAATCGGCGGATCGCTGCACGAACCGCACGAGTGAGGAATCGGTTCGAACCACCCAGCCGATGTCGTCGGCAACCGGCGTGGTCGGGTAGAGATTGGGGTAAAGGCCGGCCTGCAGCGACACGGCCTGATCGTTGACGGTGATGGTGGGCAGAGTCGAGACGACCTGAGAAGTAGGGGGCTCAGCTTGACCGAACGCGAGAGCGCCGCACGTGACAAGGAAGACGGCAGGAAACGAGAATCTCATAGCCGGAACCTAATTGGTGTATCGGTCGGGAGCAAGCAAGAATCAGCCCGACCGACTTGCCGTCACGCCGGCGGGGTATCCTGAGGTTGCGGGGCGACCAGACCATCCGGTTCCACCAGCCCGAAATAGAAAAGCGTGTACAGGCAGTTCAAGAAGACACCGGAGATTCCCTCGATAATCAGCAGCAGCACCAGCACCAGCGGCACGCCCAGAAGCAGGGCCATGATTTTCCCGCCGGTCGATGACAGCGCCATGGCGACAAACGGCGCGGCCACCAGCAGAATAAGAATGACAGCCGCGAGCGTGATGGCAATTGCCAGAACCATGTAGACGAGGAATACGGCGAGATTGGGGCCGAGATTCCGTCGAAAGAGCCAGTAGGCCTCGGAGAGAGCGTCGCCGATAGAGCAGTCCCGCACGACGATCGAGCGCTGGGTGAGGGCGTAGACGTTGTACGTAATGAAGATTCCGATGAGAAGTACCGGCAAGAGAAGGACGACGGCAATAATCCCGAACGCGGCGTGAATGACAAAACCGAGGGCGACAGGAATGGCCAGCGCCACAACCAGCGCAATACCGGCCATGACCGCCAGCAGCCAGAGGCCGACGTACCGCCAGAACACGCGAATCCCGGAGGCAAAGGCAAGGCGCAACTCATATTTCCCTCCGCGCGTAATCCGGTTGACGGAGTCGATCAGTCCTGCAACGGAAATAAAGTGAAGTACGAGCAGCACCAGCATGAGGATCAGAATGGCGAAGACCAGGGCGACCGCCATGCCGGAGAAGAGGAGGTCGCTGTCGCCGAACTTGAAGCCGCTGTCGCGGTTGCGGATCCAGGTGCCGAACCAGGCCCCCTCCGCCAGCAGTCCCAGAAGCCACAAGGATTTGTACTTGAAAGCGATATCCCATGAGCGACTGACCAGATCACCTATGCGCATGTGAATGCTCCTGATAGTTTGGCTGAATTGTCAGGAATATAACCTGATGAGGCCGCAGCCGCAAACAGAAAGCCCGGCCTCGGTCACGGTGAGGAAATGACGCTTGCCAAGCGGGCGCGATTGGTGCAGTTTTGCATACGATTCGACAAGGAAGACAATTATGAACAGCCACATCAGCAATCGCGCAGTCTTTTGGGCAGTAACGCTGCTATGCGTTGTCCTCTCGCTATCCTGCGGCTCACAGCAGTCGGGCAAAAATGATCAGGGGACGGAAAAAAATCTGGCGTCGCAATCACCCGGCCGGGACAGCTTGACAATCGAGTTGACCGGAGCGGATTCGGTGTCGGTGTTTGTGCTATTACAACGATCGCATCAGGTGGATTCGTGGTCAACGGCGATGGGCGTGTTTGTCAACGGGATCGATTCGGTGAAGAATGGCCGGCGTGCGGTCTGGATATATTCAGTTAATGATTCGTTACCTGATATCGCCAGCGATCGGCGTCTCACCAGAGCGGGTGACAAGGTGGTGTGGCATTATCGCCTGCTGCAGTAAGCGGGTAGCGACGAACGGCGGGCTCAATTATCGGTTTCTTTTTAGACCCGGCAGGTTATATTTTCCGCGATGGTCAACGATACCCTCAAGCGAATTGAAAACGGTGAATTCTTTCTGATCGCCGGGCCGTGCGTGGCGGAATCGGAACAACTGTGTGACGAGGTCGCATCGAATGTCGGCACGCTGGCGAAGAAGTATCATCTGCCATATGTCTTCAAGGCATCATATAGGAAGGCGAATCGGCTGTCGGGGACATCGTATGCCGGGCCGGGGGCGGAGCAGGGGCTGGAGATTCTGTCGCGAGTAAAGGAGAAGCATGGCGTCGCGATACTGACCGACGTCCACGAAACGGTCGAAGTAGAACCGGCGGCGCAGGTTGCGGATATACTTCAGATACCGGCGTTTCTCTGCCGTCAAACCGATCTTGTCGTGCGGGCCGCCGCTACCGGCAAATGGGTCAATATCAAGAAGGGTCAGTTTCTGGCACCGGAAGATATGGCTTCGGTCGCGGCGAAAGCGGGAAGCCGCAGGGTGATGCTGACGGAACGGGGGACCACTTTCGGATATCGCAACCTCGTTGTCGATTTTCGTTCACTGCTGATTATGAAACAAACCGGGTTGCCGGTGGTGTTCGACGCCACGCACTCGCTGCAACTTCCGGGCGCCGGGGGCGGAGTTTCATCAGGACAGCCACACTATATTATCCCGATGGCGCGGGCGGCGGCGGCAGTGGGAATCGACGGGCTGTTTGTGGAGACGCATCCGGAGCCATCGAAAGCGCTCTCGGATGCAGGGGCGATGCTTCCGCTCTCCAAAATGGAAGAGCTGTTGGAGGCGGTGCTGGCAATCCGCCGGGCACTGAAGTGATCCACATGGCGAAGAAGCATCTCACGCGAACACAATTGGTCAAGCGGCTCCGGAATATCAAGCTGCTGGCGCTCGACGTCGACGGGGTACTGACCAACAACTGGCTGTATGTGGGAACCGACGGCATGGAGTTCAAGCAGTTCAATATCGCCGACGGTTTTTACATGAAGCTGGCGATGCGCAGCGGGCTGCCGATTGCGATCGTCTCCGGGCGCTACTCACCGGCCACTGATGCCCGGATGAAAGAACTGGGGGTGAAACACGTGCTGCAGGGGAAGGCGGACAAACCGTCGATGCTGGCGCCGCTGTTGAAAGAAATGGGAATCGAGTTTGCCGATGTCGCCTATATGGGAGATGAGATTCTCGATCTGTCGATCGGCCGCAAGGTAGGCCTGCCGGTGGCGGTTCGCAATGCCGCGCCGGAGTTCAAGAACGCGGCGCTGTATGTCACGAAGAA
>PQAP01000034.1:4488-13828 GCA_003105265.1 candidate division GN15 bacterium
CTCAAGCACGTCTCGGAGCTGCATCACACAGGCACGGCTATCCCGCTCGTGACACCGGAGGCCAGTGTGCCGGAGATGCTTCTGGAAATGACAGCGAAGCGGCTGGGGGTGGTGTTGATGCTGGATTCCGACGGTCGGCCGAGCGGTGTATTCACCGACGGGGATTTGCGCCGCCTGGTAGAGCGGGGACGGGATTTCTACGACCTCAAGGCCAGAGATGTGATGCGGCCGAATCCGAAGACGCTTCCGGAGACGGCAATACTCGATTCCGCGCTGGCAATAATGGAGCGCTATGCGATTACGCAGCTGGCCACAGTCGATGCGTCCGGCAAACTGGCGGGGATAATTCACTTGCACGACATTCTGAAGGCGAAGCTGGTGTAGCAAAGGGTCCGCTGAAAGCGAACCCTTGTGACTTGGGGAGAATTGGTATCTCCGTGATCTACTTGGCTTCGAGAACTTCGATCCGCCTGGTCAACTGCTGATTCTGCAATTTCAGCTCCTTGATGGCCTCGAGCAGGACGGGAGTCAAGCGGCCGTAGTCAATAGACAGTGAACCATCGGGCTGCTCCATGACCACTTCCGGAAGCACTTTCTTTACGTCCTGGGCGACGAATCCGATCTGCGTCCCGGCACTGAACTGCTGCTCCGGATACTGGTCGGCCTTCCACTGGTAGCGAACGCCCTCAATTTCGGAAACCAGATCCAGGGCGTGGTCGACGCGTTCGACATTCTTTTTGTATTTGCCGTCGGAGCAGGCGCCGATTGTTCCCGTGTAGCAAATATTGCCGACGACGTGCAATGATTGAGTCGGCGTCGATGTGCCGATGCCGACACGCGAAATCCCGGACGTGGCGGAGAGGACAATAGACGAAACGGTCGGTCCCATCGGACCTTCGAGCGTAATTCTGCTCTCGCTGCCGGTAGATTTCGCGCTGATGTATGTGGTAGCGCTGCCTAACGGCGCACCCTGACCCAGGCGGAGCTCGGCATCCGTGTCGGTGGAGTACATGTAGATCATCTCCGGCTCGCCGTTTATGGTAGCCGGGCCGTAGGTCTTGATCCAGGCGGTATCACCGGAGCCGGTCGGTTCAGCCGCCGAAGCCGGACTTGCCACGTAGTACGAAGTGCCGATTTCGAGCATTTTTCCGGGTGGTTCGGGCTGGGGATCGAACAGCTTCATGCTGAAACCGTTATTGAACGGACTCGGCTCAACGCCCATCACCTGACCGGCCTGATTGAAGAAGCTCATTGATGGACCGGAGCCGGCGTTGGCGACGATTTCAAACAGTTTTCCGGGTGGCTCCGGTTGCGGGTCGAACATCCTGAAAGTCGGCGCCGAGCTTCCTAACGTCCCGGTCAAAAACTCAATCGCCTTTCCGGGCGGTTCCGGCTGCGGATCGAATAGTTTCAAACCGGCGCCACTGGAGACGTCAGCACTCATTTCCACAACCGCCTTTCCGGGTGGCTCCGGCTGGGGATCGAACATCCGCATGCTGATCCCGCCGTCAAACGATCGAATGGATACTGTGGAATCGCCATCGCTGCGTTTAATGGTCAGCACCCCCGGTGCGGTTTCAAGATCACCTTTAACCTTCCCCGCGACCGCGGCTCTTGGTGACGAGGTCAGGAGAGTCCGAGGAGTCATTGGAGCCCCCAGTGCGACCTGAATCTCAAGATAGAGATTGTCGCTTCCGAGCGATCCAAGATCAAGGGCCGCGAGCTCACCGAGTCGGACCGAGAACAAACCGGCGGAAGTCTGAACGGCCGGGTTGGTTTCAATCCAGAGCAGATTACCGGCCATCGGTGCATCGTAGATTCGGAAGCGAATCGAATAGGTGTTGTCGGCGACAGGATTGCCGGAAGCGTCCAAGAGCCGACCCTGATAGGTTAGCACGTCACTGGAAAGTGACGGGCCTGCCAGCGCAATCACCAAGCAAGCCAAGACACTGAGCCGTGAGAAGAGCGACATGATGCCTCCTGATATTAGTATTGAAGTTTGATTAGTCGGATTCCGGGGCACAAGATGATGGATGATCATTCCATTTCACCTTATTGATCGTTTGTTGTCGATCTCGTGCAAGCGGGAATAGCGCACAAGCTTAGGTTAGGTGCGATACCGCGACGTACCCGATGCGAGAGCGCTGGAGTCGGGCAGCGCTACTTGTATCCAAAATACTCCACGCGGAGGTTTTTTGCCAGAAGAATCGAGTCAATGGACCACGAAAAAGCGACAACAATTATCCGGTATATCCGGGGGAGGTTGAGCAAAGTCCCCGGGTTGATGTCCGACCTTAAGTGCCTGACTCGGCTCAAGTCGAACAGGAAGTCACGATCCACTCCCGCCGCTGATGACCGACAATACGAGCGGCAAGCCGGCGTAAACGAAGTTCAGGACAATCGCTTTCAATATTGTGTCACCACGACAACGGGGCAGGACCCGCATCGGTCCTGCCCTGTATCTTTAGAGCGTGTTCAGCGATCTCAGCGGATGTAGTGATTAATAGACGCTGAGATCTGAAAGTTCTGCGGTTTGTACTTGTAATAGCCGGTTATGAAGTTGCGCGGGCTATAACCGGTGCTGTATCCAATGGAGGCATACAGGGTGGTTGGAATCGCGATTCGATACTCGGTCGAGAGTGCGAGGGAGAATCGGGCGTTGCTGAAACTCGGACCGACGAATCTGCGCACGGTATTGGTCGCCGTGGGACCGGTCGACGCGATTTCATTGAGCTTGAGTTCCTGGTCGAGATGCCCGTACCCCAAGCTGGCGGAGAGTGCGGCCTCGGTGCGCGAATTGTAGATGTAGGTTACCTGTGTCGAAACCGATGCCGAATAGAACTTCTTGTAATTGAACTCCGATGAGTAGCCCTGTCCGGATACAAGCGTATCCCACGCAGTATCGGCGCCGATCGTCTGCCACATAGTGCCGGCCACCCGACGAAGATACCGGTCGGCGGCACTGGCCTGGATATAGAGTCGGGCGTCGCCCCAGATCTCCACCTGCCATTTGAGATTCACCGGCTTCTGATATTCGGCCCGGGCGAAGAGATAAGGCAAGCTCACGGTAAAACGATCGTCGCTTATCATGTGGGAAGTACTCCCGTTCGCCGAGGAGTCCAGGGCCTGCACGCTGTCGCGATGACGCAGTTCGAAGGTAGTGAAGCTGTTGTCGTCTGCGAAAGCTTTCAGCGAGTTTCTGCTGTACTCGAGGCCGACACCGGCCCGGAGCTGAAAGCCGAAGGAGCGATTATAATACGGGAAATAGTCCCAGACATCCTGAACGATCAGCGGCATCAGCGGATCCTCGATCGTCGCAATCTGCTCGGATTTGAGATAGTTCATGACGGCCTGCAGCTGCTCGATCCGGCGGAGGCGATAGTCGACGTAGTGTTTGAGCCGCTGCTGGTAGACAATTTCGGTTACCTGCTGCATCTGGCTCTCGGTCGGCTCCTGCCTGATGAAACCGTTCCGGCGCAGTTCGTCCACCAGATACATGGTGGTGGCTGCGTACTGACCAATGTAAATGTGTCCCCGACCGACCGACAACTCACCGTTCACGGAATAATTCGTCGTGTGCTGCGGCTGCCTGACAGTCCGGTCCTGGCGCAGAGTGTAATATTGATACGTGCTCTCAGAATCCGGAAAGGTCGACTGACGATTCGTGAGCGTGGCCGTGTACTTCGGATATCTTTGATAGGAGATGTTCCCGGACACGCTGGCGCCGACGAAGAGTTCGTCATCAAGAAAGTTGGTCACGCTGATGCTCGGATTGGCAAAGAGATACAGGTAATGCCCGTTCACCTCCTGATCAACGGACTGTCTGACCAGGAAGCTATCGAGGGAGTTGGCCGTGTCGGTATCCTTGAACGCCGAACCGGAAGCTCCCAGGTTACAATACAACGTGAATGACCGGGGGACAGTCTCGTAGCGATACTGCAATGTCGTGCTCGCGCTGGCGCCGCCGGTGGTGTAGCTATTACCAATTTCATCCGACAGCAATCTGGTATACGGGCGCTGGACCCGGGTCGCGGCAACATCACTCCAGTTGAAGCCCGTCGAGCCCTGAACATACCAGAGAAAGTCACTAAAGTGTTTAGGAATATAGCTTGAAACCTGAAAGCCGCTCTCGGCGGCCGTGACCACGGACGGCAGCAGAAGCGCACCAAGCGCCAGCGCTACGATCGCGGTCGTCACCATCCTCCCGGAAAGATGCATGACTCGCATAGATAACCCTCGCTCTTGAATTGAAGTTGATTGCAGGACAAAGATAGCAAGGCCGGTCGCTCCTGTCAAACAGTATGCTGCTGTGAAGGCGGAGGTCGACGGCGGGTTACGGCCAGGCGCGTTACAGAAGGCGTTGACAATAAGGACGTTCACGGTTATAATTGATAGGACGATCAGCGTCAATACTCTCGCTCAGGAGGAACCATGAAGCGAGCAGTTCCTGTTCTTGCGATTTCAACATTCGTAATAGTTGTTTCGGCGAATGCAGTTACCATACATGTTCCGGCAGATCAGCCGACGATTCAAGCCGGAATCAATGCGGCGGTCAACGGTGATACTGTGCTGGTGGCGCCGGGTACCTACATCGGAGACCAAAATCGCGATATTGATTTTCTGGGCAAGCGTATCGCACTGATATCGGAATCGGGAGCGAGCGCGACAACTATTGATTGTGACGGCAGCGCCATTTCGCCTCATCGAGCGTTCTATCTTCATTCCGGCGAAGACAGCACGGCCCTGATTCAAGGGTTCACCATTACCAACGCGTACGACACCGCTGCCGCCGTCTATGGCGCGGCGGCAGGAGTGAAGTTGTCGGGATGTGTTATTTCCGGCAATTCGTGTAGCGGCGTGCGACGGGTGCAGATGGACGCAAACTGGCTGGTTCTTGAGAATTGCACAATCAGCGGCAACACCGGCGACGGCGTTTATGTTACCCGGTATTTTGCAATTCGAAACTCGGAGATCTCGCATAACACCGGTCGGGGAGTATGGGCCGAGCAGCCCGCACTTCAATCCAGTGTGACCTATTCAGTCTTTGCGGGCAATACGCTGGCGGGGATGGCCGGTTGGTCATTCTCCGGCTACATGGCGGAAGTACAAAACTGCACGTTTGTCGGCAATTACGATGGTCTGGCCTGCCTTCTTGATCTGCCCGCGGCGAGCGAAGCCGCTTTTCCGCCCGAGGTGAGGAACAGCATCTTTGCATTCAATCGGCACTACGGTTACGCCTCCGGTGGATACGTGCAGCCGGTGGTAAAGTGCAGTAATGACTACGGTAATGGCTATCGGGACTGGACGCTTAATCCGAATGATACACTCGGCAAGATATCCGCAAATCCGCTCTTCTGTGACACGGCGACCGGCGATTTCCGTTTGATGGATGCGTCGCCATGCGCTCCTGCTCACAACACGTGCAGCGTACTCATCGGAGCGCTCAATGTTGGCTGTCTCTGCTGTCCTGATTCCACCGGTGATATCAATCTCTCGGGGGTAGTTGACCTGTCCGATCTCAGCGCGCTCATCAGCTATATGACGGGGAGCGGATATGTGCTCCCGTGCATCGGCGCTGGCAATGTGAATGCAGTCGGGATTATCGATCTGAGCGATTTGAGCGCCCTGATCAGTTACCTGACGGGCGGCGGGTATATCCTGCCGCACTGCCCGTGAGGGGCTGGTCTTGAATTGGGCGGCGTCTACGGGCCAGGGTCAAGCCCCGTATCTTGTTACTATTCAGTGACCTAGCTCAGGCGGGGCGCGAGGCGGAGGGCGTAATCCGGTTAACAATCCCCCTTGCCTAATCCTCGGCGTTGCATATATTTATCGGCTCCGAAGTACCGGGCAACCTACGCCCGCGCGTCGGCCTGAAGGTGGAGCTTCCCAAAGAAGTTTCTCATCACAGTGTCAAATTGGTACGTGCGAGTGAAATGTTGTCGGTGCTGAGGAATTGGTATGCCCTGCGACTTCGTTCAGGGCTACCGTTGAAATGAATCTGGATTCCAGCTTTCGCTGGAATGAGGAAATAGCTGGATTCCGGCCTTCGCCGGAATGAGGCAGAAGTGGATTCCCGCCTTCGCGGGAATGACAGGTATTGCAGTCTTTGGCTTAGAAGATGTTTGACAGTCTTTCGGACAAACTCGAGTCGGTCTTTAAGAAGCTGCGCGGCGCCGGCAAGCTGAGCGAGAGCAACATTCGCGAATCCATGCGCGAAGTTCGCCAGGCGCTTCTCGAAGCGGACGTTAACTACAAGGTCGCGCGGGATTTCGTCAAGGCGGTCGAGGAGAAAGCGGTCGGCGCCGATGTGCTCAAGTCGATCGAGCCGGGGCAGATGGTGATCAAGGTCGTCCACGACGAACTGGTCACCTTGCTCGGCGGTACGGCCGCGCCGCTTGCGCCGCTCGACAAGATACCGACGATCTTCATGGTCTGCGGCTTGCAGGGGTCCGGCAAGACAACACTGGTCGGGAAGCTCGCGCTCTGGGCGAAACGGAAGAACAAGAAGCCGCTCATGGTGGCGGCGGATATCTATCGCCCGGCGGCGGTCAAGCAGTTGAAGGTGCTGGCGGACTCGATTGCGGTGGAGCATTTCCATCTGGCCGACGCCAAACCGCCGGAAATCTGCAAGGCGGCGATCGATTATGCGGAGAAGCATTTTGTCGATGTCGTGATTCTCGATACCGCCGGGCGGCTGCATATCGATGACGAGTTAATGCAGGAACTTGAACAGATCAAGGCGCTGGTGAAGCCGCACGAAATTCTTCTGGTCGCCGACAGTATGACCGGCCAGGATGCCGTGAATGTTGCAGATCAGTTCCACAAGCGACTGCATTTGACCGGCGTGGCGCTGTCAAAGCTCGACGGCGATGCGCGTGGCGGCGCGGCGCTCTCGATTCGGCAGGTGACCGGATGTCCGATCAAGCTGGCGTCGGTGGGCGAGAAGCTCGGTGATCTGGAGCCGTTCCATCCGGACCGTCTCGCCTCGCGCATTCTCGGAATGGGCGATATTGTCACGCTGGTCGAGAAGGCGCAGGAGTCGGTTGACCTGGAGAAGGCCCAGAAGATGCAGGAGAAGCTGCTTCGGGCCGAATTCAATTTCGAGGATTTTCTCGACCAGATGCAGCAGCTCAAGAAGATGGGGCCGCTCGAATCGGTGCTCGGGATGATTCCGGGTGTCGGGAAACAGCTCAAGGGAATGAAATTCGATGAACGGGAGATGGAGCGGACGACCGCGATCATCAAGTCGATGACGCTCGAGGAGCGGCGGCACCCGCGGATAATCGACGGCTCACGGAAGCGGCGGATCGCCCGGGGGTCGGGCAATACGGTGCAGACGGTGAATCAATTGTTGAATCAGTTCTTCGCGATGCAGAAGATGTTTCATCAAATGGGAAATAAGAAATCGTTCAACATACCAAAGGGCTGGGCCGGACTGCGGTCCATGTCCTGAAAAAGGAGCAGTAACTTGGCGGTACACATCAGACTTCGCCGCATGGGCACGACCAAGCGCCCGTATTACCGGATTGTTGCGGCCGATTCGCGTCGCGCGCGCAACGGTCGTTTTCTGGAAATCCTCGGCACCTACAATCCGCTGCCGAAACCGGCCGTGATTGAACTGGCCGAAGACAAGCTGACCAAATGGCTGGACAGCGGCGCCGAGCCGAGCGACACGGTCGGCACTCTTCTGGCGCAGGTTGGGTTCACGCAGAAGTACAATCGCGCGAAGAAGGGCGAGGATGTCACGGCGCTGGCGATTAACAAGACGATCAAGGAGCGCCCGAAGAAAACGCGCCGGATGAAGAAGGCGTCGGTCGCATCGGCCGAGGCCGCGCAGTAAGAATCAGACGTATCGGAACCGGAGAACGGGCAAAGCTGGAGAGACGTGAATAGCGTGGCGACAGAGACACAGTATGTCACGGTCGGCAAGCTCGGCAGGACGCGCGGCGTGCACGGCGAGATCTGGATCACGCCGACCACCGATTTTCCGGAGCGGTTCCTGGGCCTGAAAGAGATTTATATGGATAACCGCGGTGTCTGGGAAAAGGTGCGGATCAGGTCATCGCGCATAATCTCAGGGCGGCCGGTGGTGGCGCTGGCCGAGATCACCAGCCCGGAGGAAGCATCGCGATTGACCAATCGCGAACTGGCGCTGCCGCGGGAACAACTAGTGAAACTGCCGGAAGACCGGCACTACATATTTGAGGTGGTTGGCTGTCTGGCGTATGCCTCGGACAGCGGCGAACTGCTCGGTGAGATTGTCGATGTGGCGCAGTATCCGGCCAACGATGTGTACGTGATACGGAAGCCGGACGGCGGCGAAACGGTATGCCCGGCGATAAAGCAGTTTGTCGTCAGTATCGACACGGAGAAGAAACGAGTTACCCTGGTCACTGACGGTTTGCTGGATTCGCGGTAAGCCCGGTGGACATATGAAGTTTGAATTGATCACGCTTTTCCCGGACTACTTCAGCGTGGCGCTGAAGCAGTCGCTGATCGGGAAGGCGGTTGAGAAGAAGCTCTTTGACATCGATATCGTGAACCTTCGGGATTTCACCACCGACAAGCACCACACGGCGGACGACCAGCCGTTTGGCGGCGGCGGCGGGATGGTGATGAAGATCGAGCCGCTCGATCGCGCGCTGCAGAAGCTCGGCTATGGCCACAAGGGAAATGCCGCCCGCAACGAAAAGGAGCGGATCATTCTGACGTCGGCGGCGGGCGTGCGGTTCAACCAGGACCTCGCGGTGCAGTACTCGCTGTGCGAACGGCTGACGATCATCTGCGGGCACTACCTCGGCGTGGATGAGCGGTTGATGTCGCTGTATGATCTGGATGAAGTATCGATCGGCGATTACATCCTGACGGGCGGCGAGCCGGCGGCGGCGGTGATACTCGATGCTGTGGCGCGATTGATGCCGAAGGTTCTGGGAAATTTCGAGTCGGCGTTGAACGACTCGTATATGAATCAGATGCTCGGCGCGCCGTGCTACACGCGGCCGGCGGAGTATGCCGGGCTGAGCGTGCCGGAGGTGATTATGTCCGGCAATCACGCCGAGATCACACGGTACCGGCGAATCGAGGCGATAAAGAAGTGTCTCCGCGTGCGGCCGGATCTGCTGGAGACGGCCGATCTCAGCGACGAGGAGCTGAAACTGGTTGACACATTGAAGAAGAAAATGACGTTGTAAGTATAGAGAAAGGACAGAGCGATGAGACAGATAGCGCAAATCGACAAAGCGTATATGCGCAAGGATCATCCGGTGTTTACGCCGGGAGATACCGTCAAAGTGCATGTGAAAATCAAAGAAGGGGACAAGGAGAGGGTGCAGGTGTTCCA
>PQAP01000035.1 GCA_003105265.1 candidate division GN15 bacterium
CAAGCCGGAAGCGATCCGGGCGCGCCTTGTTTACCTCGCGCAGCCAGCTTTCCGGATACCCCTTTTCTTCGGGCCGCCCCTTCTCGTTCTTGACGAACCCATCGTTGTATTTCGTCATCAGATATTCCCCGAGCTCTTTCCAGCGCGTGACGGCCATTTCAGCGTGCGATACGGAGAAGTCGGTGAGGTACCGAGTCATGAGCGCCGGATCGGATTTCCCCAATGCCATTGCGGTGGCTTCGACAGTCGGTTGTAAGGCGAGCAGATCACCTTCGAACGTCTTCTGCACCGCCTGAATCTCCGGCATCATGTACGAGTATTTCAAATTGGCATAGTTGGACACGAAATTGAACACCCACCAGGCCGATTCCCATGAGAATTTCTGCAGATCACCGACCGTATACGAGTGCGGAACGGCCGTGATGCCGCAGTAGAGCGGGACATAACAGCAAGAATACGTGTTGTCCAGTCCATACCAATAGACGCCGCCCACCGGATCCGGGAGCCAGCTCCGCGATTGCGAGACAAAAGAGAATCCCGTCTGAGGTGTGGAGATCGACCGCTCCCAGCCGTAGTCGACGCTGTCGACCATCCAGGTGTTAGGGCGGCAGCGATCGGGCGAGTCGAACGGACCGGCGTCTATCCCTCTGGTCATGTCATAAGCGGTGCCTTCGTAATGGTCGCGCATGAGATTGAAAACATCTTGTACCGATAACGGCTTGTCCGGCTTGATCCAGAGCGGATAGGGCTTGGCGCCGGAAACGGCCCGATGATAGTCTGGTGAGAACTCCTTTGACGGCGCCGCCCGGCGGAAAATGCTCCAGACGCGGGTATCGGCATAGCGGAAGTCCTTGGGAGCAGGAGGGCAATAGGTGTCGCAGAAGCGAAACGCTCTTCCGGAGGCGGGATCATAATAGCCCTGGGAGGTCGCGAACGAAATGACCCCGTCGGAATAGATGCAATTCTGCGGATCCTTGAGTGGGAATTCTCCTATGCGCGCCTTGTTGGCATGGCATGAGATATACCCATCCGGCACTCTGACTGCCACCCATTCCGCGCCGGCACCGCCCGGTCCGCGGCCGATTATCTCCAAAATCCAGGCCTCCGACGGATCGGCGATGGAGATCGATTCTCCGGTAGAACGGTAACCGTATTGCCTCACGAGATCGGTCATGACGGCAATAGCTTCACGGGCGGTTCGCGCACGCTGCAGCGCGAGTTCCATCAGGTCCCAGTATTCGAGCAGCCCGGTGGTATCCTCCAGCTCGGGTCGCCCATCAAATGTCGTCTCTCCGATCGCGAGTTGATGCTCGTTCATAAGCCCGACCACGGCGTACGTGTGCGCAACCTGTTTGACCCAGCCGCGTACATCGCCTCGATGTCCGACAATCGCCAGCGAGTCCCCCGGATCGTGATCTGCCGCCGGAGTATACTCAAGGTGCGGGTGAAACTCACCGTCGCAGGTGTAGGTAATCATGACCGAGCCGTCTTTCGATGCCCCCTTGGTAACGAGCAGACTGGTGCAGGAATCCGCTTCGGGGGATACCAGCATCGCGGCGACGATGGCGCTCAGAAACGCCGTCCAAATCCGTGTTGTCATGTCAGTTGTCCTTCTCTACTGCAATTGCGGTAGTGCCAGCGTGTTGTGTCGCGGATCATAGCCGCGAAATTCCGAGGTCAGGTCATCGACGGAACCCTGATGGCACGAGAGCTAAACCGTGTCGCGCTCACCCGGCACAATGATAATCGGCATCGACGATCCCGTGCAGAACTCCTTGTTGTCATCACAGAACACCGCGTAAGGATAGCATCCTACTTTGGTGCTGACGGGGAGCGTGAACCGGGCCGTGTTCTTCTTCTTCGTGAACGCCGGTTTGCGCCACATGCCGGAGATCTGGATGAACACTAGTCCCGGCAATTTCTTCTCGAATTCAATTGTCTCTCCCGGGCGGACGAGAACTATACCCGGGTCGGCTTTGCAGTGGCCGTCGACGACCTTGATTTGGACCTTGACGGTCTTTGTCTTTTTCGCAGGCATACGTTTACCTCCTTCAATTATCCGGCCAAAATCTATCACACGCAAGGGCGTTGTGTGTCGTTATGGCGCTGCCGTTCTAATGCTGTCGAATCGGGGATCGGCTACCAGTCCGCGCAGTTCTTCGGTCGATTTAATCCGATCCATCGAATAGCCCTGCCGCGCGGCTTCGCCGATCAAACGCAAGGCCTCGATTCGTCGTCCGGCCGCTTCGTAGATGATGCCGACTCGAACCATGACTTCCAGTTCACGCGGCGCCAGTTCGATCGCCTGCCGCGCGAGAGCCAGCGCCTTCTCGCGTTCTCCAATCCACCAGTAGCAGTCGGCCAGGTAGCTGATCAGGGTTGGGTCACTGGGGTTAAGCTTGCGGTTCTGTTCCGCCAGCGCTATGGCCCGCCCATACGCCGAATTCGCCTTGTCCCGGCTGTTTGGCTGAATCCGGTACATTGACGCCAGGTTACTCCAGACGCGATAGTCCTTGTCATTGAGCGTCACCGCCCGCTCATACATGTCCAGCGCTTTGAACGGTTCGTTGTCCATCTGATATATCGCGCCGAGATTGGAACAGGCGACATAGCTCGGTTCCATGCGAAGTGACTGTTCGAAAAGCAATTTGGCTTTGTCCTTATCTCCAATGAAGAGGTACAAACTGCCGATCGACCAGAGCGGCTGTGCAGCCATCGGTGCGAATGACTCGGCCGTCAGGATTTGTTGCAGTGCGGCGTCGTTTTGCCCCCGGAAGGCATAGAACTTGGCCAGATTGTAATAGCTGCGCCAGAATCGCGGCCGCAACCGGATCGAGCGCCGGTACATGCCTTCGGCTTCGACGGTGCGACCCAGGGACTCATACACGGAAGCCAGTTGGAGACAGGCGGCATTATCGGTCGAGTCGATCTGAAGCGCCCGCTTCAGATAACTCACCGCTTCCTGGTACTGGCCGACGGCATTGTGGACGATCCCGAGAGTGACCAGCACCGGCGCCAGACTATCGTTGAGTTCGAGAGCTCGACTGCTGGAGCGAATGGCTCGAGTGATCCATTCGGCATCGTTGGTCAGGTTATACTTCCGCCAGAAAACTTCGGTCATGCCGGCATAGGCGAGGGCATAGGCCGAATCCTGCTTAATGGCCGTGTCAAAAGCTGCTTGCGCGCTATCGAGACTCTGAGCGTGAATAGCCACGCGGGAAAAGTTGTTGGCGCTGTCCAAGCTCTCGTCGTAGCGCTTGAGAAAACCGCGCCCCTCGAGATACGCGCGGAAGGCAACCGAGGACTCAGTTTCCCCGGCATGCAGGACTCCCCGCGACGCGGCCGGCAATTGAATACCCAGCATTCTGGCGACTTCAGCCACCGTTGAATCCTGAAGCGACGATATGTTGTCCTTCGGCTCGTCGATCAAACTCGAATGGAGCTGACGCTCCGAGGCGGCATCGACCAGATTCAATGTGGTCCGAACCTTGTCGCCAAGCTGCTGCACGCTGCCGGTCACGACCAGCGTCACGCCGAAGAATCTCCGTGCTTGTCCCGCGCTCCGGACATCCTTCTGGCGGATGTCGCTGGCGGGTACGACGAGGAGAGAGCCCTCCGATTCACCCAGCTGGGTAAGCTTGCTGGTAAGCGTCTCCATCAGCCCGTCGCAGAAGGCCTGACTGGTCGACTGACCGGCAAGATTGGCAAACGGCAGGACTGCGAGGTGATTCTGACCGGCCAGACTGACGGTCGTGAAGTCTCGGTAGACCCAGCCGAAGAGAACAATCAACAAAACAAAGACCAGCGGAATTACGTAGCGCCGTTGCAGCCACGGAGGGCGCGTGCGATATCCGGCGGTCGGAATCTGGCGCGCGGAATCGGATGTCCTGCGGCGGAGTCGCTTGAGATCGGCCGCCATATCGGCGGCCGACTGATAGCGGACCGGCGGCTCCTTCTCGAGCGCGCGGCTCACGACTTCCTGCAGGCCATCGGGAAGTTCGGCTTTATACCGCGCGATCGGCTCGGGCTGCTTCGACAGAATCAGCGTCTGCACAGCGACCTGATTGTCCGCCGCGAACGGATTCAGGCCCGTGATGCACTCGTACATCACTATTCCGACTGAGAACAGGTCGGTGCGACGGTCGACCGGTACGCCGCGCAACTGCTCCGGCGACATATAGCCGACTGTCCCCATCGCCGAGCCGCTCTTCGTGACTCTCTGGGCGCCCTGAATTACTGCCAGACCGAAATCGACGATCTTGGGGCGGCCGCTCTTTTCAAGAATAATGTTGGACGGTTTGATGTCCCGGTGGATTATACCCGAGGTATGAGCTTCCTCCAATCCTTCGCACACCTGTATGATGATGTTGATTACTTCAGACGGAACGAGACTCTTGCGACTAATGGCGTCACTCAGGGTGCGTCCCTCGACGTATTCGGATACAATGAACGGGCGCCCGTTGAACTCACCCACTTCGTGAATGGTGACGATGTTCGGATGGCTTAGTTTCGCGGCGGCCTGGGCTTCGCGGGTAAACCGCTGCCGGTATTCTTCGTCCTGACACAAGTGAACCGGGAGGAACTTGAGCGCGACTTTCCGACTAAGCTCAGTGTCCTCGGCCAGATAGACTTCCCCCATGCCACCGGCGCCGATCTTCTCAATGATCCGGTAGTGCGAAACCATCGTGCCGGCAGTGAGGAGCACGTGCGACTGGGTCTTGTCATCGTCAGGTTGCATTGATTCTCGCTATGGCTTTACCTTTAGACGAGCTAACCGCGCCTTGGCATCCTCAACGTCCTTAAGTCCCGCATCGGCATCCTTCCAGATTGTCAGAAACTTCTCAAGTGCGGTGCGCGCTTTGTCGCGCTCACCAATCTCGTAATACGCCCGGCCAAGAAGGTAATGAGCGGTAACGCCAAGACACGGATCTGGGAGCGTAGATAGTTCACTATAGTTTGTTAGGAGCTTCTCCAGTACTGCAATCGCGCTTTGAGCGTCACCCGAACACAAGTATGCCTCAGCCAGCCGGTAGTGCGTGGATATCGGATCGTTTAGATAGAGACTGTTGCATTCAGCACGATTCAGATGATCGACGGCACTAGTGAAATCAGCCCGAGCGAGCGCTATGTCACCCATGGCGTGCCAATAGCGTAAGGTCGGCCCCCTGTCTATTGAGTGGGATGCCGCCGCCAATCGCTCAAGTAGGCGAGATGCCTTTGCCGTATCGCCGCTTCGGTAACACCATCTGAGAAATGGAATCTCGTACCCCAGAGTATCAGCCGCTCTCAGGCGCACACGAAGTTGTTCATTCACTCTTGCGTTGGCAGCAGCGGAGTCCCACATGTTGAGATTATCAAAGATCATTCCCTTCTTATAGTAGACAAACGAATTTTCGTTTTCTGCTCCGTCCAACCGGTTTGCTGAAATGCAGTCATTGGCAAGGCGCAAGGCTTCATCGAACTTGCCTTGAAAGGAGGCGATATCCATCAGCCAGCTCCGAGCGTTCATCCGCTCCGTACCTTCGAGCACGGTTGACGCGTGGTGATAGAGACTGTCGGCGCGGGCAACCTGCCCAGCGAGTAGATACATACGGCCAAGTTTCTTTATCGTCATTGCGAAGTCGGGCTTGATTGACAGGGCCTGTCTATAGGAATCGAGCGCGGAATCCAATTGCCCAAAGTAGGCATACAGATCGCCGCGGGTATCGTACGGGTTGGGCTCGTCCGGTGCTAACTCTACATACTTGTCAATTGCAGCAAATGCCTTATCTTTGTCTCCCAGAAAGCCGTAAACGTACGAAATCCAATTGTATGCTTGTTTGTACGTTGGATCGAGTGTGATTGCTCGCTTCAGATAAATGAGCGCCGAGTCGGCGCTCCCACCGAAGTTCTTCCAAGAGGCCGCAGCATAATCCAGCCAGACACTCTTGTCATCTGAGTAGCGACTGAGATACTCACGATAGTCATTGGCAGTTTCTTCTGAAGCCTTTCGTTGTGTGTACAGAGATATGCGACGACGTTCCCGATCGCTTGCCTGATATGCATAACGATTCGCATTAGCGATAGCGGCCAATCGTTCCTGTCCAGATACGCCAAAGATATTTCCCATTATGTGTGAAAGTTCAAAGTAAGCACTCGCGAAAGTCGAGTCGAGCTCAATTGCTTTGCGAAAACTCTGTCTTGCTTCGACAGCGTAGAGTTTGTCACTGTACTCAAGACCTTCCAAGTAGTACTTATAGGCCTCCGGGGACCGCGTCGTAACGTCAGCAATTCTTATCGATGCTTCTGAGCGCATGGCCGCGGGGAGGACATTGCACGTTTTTACGGCTATGGTCAGACGGTCAATAACGGCAAAGATGTTGTCTCCCTCGTTCCCGGTAATGCGCTGGCTAGCGATCACGCCGCCGCTGGCAACGTCGATCAATTGCGAAGTCAACACAATGGTGGGTTCGCTCTGAAGTATGGAACCAGACAGCATCCATGTGGCTTCGGCCTTTTGGGCAATCTGTGACGCGGTTGCCCGGTCAATCGTCTTGACACCTTCTCTGCCCATCTGCTTCAAAAGGTCATAGAGGCGCTGACTTGACATGACCCTGATGTATTCAGATTGCGACAGTCCGGTTATCAGCAGGTTGGTGGCGATCTCACCGAGCCGTTTGGAATCAGCCGGATCCGCGATGTTGTCAAAGTACATCACCGCCAGCCAATTTGGCGCGGCATGCGACTCCTGTGTTGATGACACCTCAAGTTGCCACGGCTTGAGAATCAGAGCAATAACAACTAGTCCGAGAACCACAAGTATGGGCACGATGATACGGATTCTGCGCTTCCGCACACTTGGTACAGAACTGGCCGCCGCTGATAGTCGCTTAAGATCGGCTGATAGCTCGTCTGCGTGCTGGTAGCGTGTTGATACCCTCTTGTCCAACGCTTTGTCGATTATCGTCTGGAGTCCCAGCGGCACTTCTCGCCGAAACCGTGCCAGCGGCTGCGGGGCTGTATCAGTAATCGCATGCAGGGTCGCCGCCTCAGAATCGGCCTTGAACGGCGCGTGACCGGTGATCATCTCGTAAAGTACGACTCCGAAGGAAAACAGATCGGTCCGGTGATCAACTGCTTCGCCTCGCACTTGCTCCGGCGACATGTAGCCGATGGTCCCTAGCGTCGACCCGGTCTTGGTCAGATGGTCCAATCCCATGACCGATGCCAGTCCAAAATCGACGATCCTTGTGCGACCGTGGGAATCAATCAGAATGTTTGACGGTTTAATATCTCTGTGAGTAACCCCCTTCTCATGCGCTGCCTGGAGGCCGTCACAGACTTGAATGCCGATCTCAAGTATCCGCTCCAGCGGCAGAGTCTTTCCGGCAATTACCTCCTTGAGAGACTGCCCCTCGACATGCTGCATCGAGAAGAACGGCCGACCCTGGAATTCGCCGACCTCGAAGACAGACACGATATTGGGATGATCGAGTTGCGCAGCGGCCTGCGCCTCGCGCTTGAACCGCGCCCGGCATTCGGACTCCTGACACAGATGGAGAGGGAGGAATTTGAGCGCGACTTTACGATTAAGCTCGGTGTCCTCGGCCAGATAGACTTCCCCCATCCCACCGGCGCCGATCTTTTCTATGATCCGGTAGTGCGAAACCATCGTGCCGGCAGTAAGGAGCACGTGGGACTGGGTCTTGTCGTCGTCAGGCGCCATGATTCTGACCGTACTTTATCAGCAACTGCTGAAATTTCGGATTATTGCGGAGCGACGTAAATTCCGGCATTACCGCCAGCGCTTTCGCTGACATGGGCGATGGTATGCTCAATAAATAATCGAGCGTCTCGATGGCCTTGTCCTGCTGCCCGGCGAGGGCATAAACCATGGCAAGTGTCCGAACAAGGTCAGGGCCGTCAAGGGCATCGGTCGTTATCGGCAAAAGATCGACAGAGCGCTTGGCCATGGCGATGGCACGGTCAAATTGACCCAGACCGACCAGTACATAAGCCATCGAACTCAACAGCGGCGCAGAATTCGGGGTCTGGGAGAGTCGCTTTTCCAACTGCACTCGGGCAGAATCGAAGTACAATTTGGCCGACTGCGGCCTACCCATCATCTGATATGTGAAACCTTTGACCGAGTAATAATCGGAAGCGTCGGGAGTCCCGGAGGTCCCGGGATAGACGACAGAGGCCGGGGCAGTGAGGAGGCAGAGTGCGCTGTCATATTTCCGTTCAGAAACGTCGAAGTATACTTCCATCCATGTCAATTCCGGCCAGCGCCCCAGCACCGAGCGACCGGCATCCAAGACCTTCCGCGCCGCGGCCGGATCGCCCGTCTGCACAAAGACAGCCATTGCTTTGATAAGGTAGACCCATTGATGGGTTGGCTGAAGGTCTATGACCTGATCGAACTGAGCTATCGCTTCCGAATAGCGATGAACACAGTAATAGGTCATGCCAAGCTCATACCGGTACCAGGCGTCACGGGGATCAAGTCGGTTGACCTGCTCG
The DNA here is from genome assembly GCA_003105265.1 of candidate division GN15 bacterium. Taxonomy (GTDB): domain Bacteria; phylum Zixibacteria; class MSB-5A5; order GN15; family FEB-12; genus FEB-12. The sequence goes on from PQAP01000035.1 coordinate 8,503, forward strand.
AGCCCCGCGATCGCCTCCTGCCACTTGCCCTGCCGTCGCTCCACCCACGCGATGCTGGCCAGCGCCAGGGCGTTGTTCGGTTGTATTCGGAGCACTTTGGAGAATTCGTCAAGCGCGCGCTCATAATCCCGGAGGCCGTGGTAATAGTACCAACCCACAGCTTCATGAGCTTCGGCTGAATTCGGCGCCAGTTGCATGGCCTTCTCGACCATGATGCGAGCGCTGTCCAATCGGGATTGGGTGCGGATCGTACCATCCCAGTACGTCTCAGTGTAAAGCGAGCCCAATTCGGCATAGGCAAGAGCGAAATCCGGGGCTCGCTCTATCGCTTTGAGAAACATGTTCTCCGCGAGCGGGATTTCGGCCTGCTTGTAGCGCGCGACGGAGAAATATTGCTTTCCTCTCAGGTAGTAGTCGTATGCCTGAGGATCGACATTGGGTCGTTGAGCGAGCACATCTCTTTCTGATTGCAGCAGCGTGACGTCAAGCGCCGCCGCAACTTCATTGGCAATGGTCGACTGCACCTGAAACACATCGGTCAATACCGCATCGTAGCGATCCGCCCAGACATGCGAGTCGTCGGATACTCGTATCAACTGGGGAGTGATTCGCACCCGATTCTGTGCCCCGGCTTTCTCCCAGCGAATCGTGCCTTCGAGAACATAATCGACTCCCAGTTCCTTGCCGATCTGCTTCAAGCCCTTGTCCGTCTTCTTGTACTGCATCGAGCTGGTCCGGGAGATAACGCCAAGACCGGAAAGACTGGCCAGATTGGTAGTGATCTCTTCCGTGATGCCATCGGCAAAATATTCGTCCTCGGGTGAACCGAGGTTTTCAAACGGCAGTACCGCCACCATCTTGCGCCCGGACTCAGGCCGTGTCCCTTTGTTCAGAACATACTCATTAACTACCCAGTATCCAGCCACGATCAGGAGTACGACGGCCGAAGACGTAACGACATAGCGATTCCACCAATCGCGGCGCGCCTTCGGGCGGGAGGTAGCAGTCGAGGAAAGACGTCTGAGGTCAGCGGCCAGATCATCGGTGTGCTGGTATCGTGTCGAGACGTTTTTCTCGAGCGCCTTGTCGATGACGGTCTGAAGCTCCGGCGGGACTTCTCGTCGGAAACGGGCGAGAAGTTCCGGTTTCGTGTTCGTGATGGCGTGCAGAGTGGCAGCTTCGGAGTCGGCTTTGAACGGTGGATGACCGGTGATCATCTCATACAGCACTACGCCGAACGAAAAGATGTCTGTGCGCTGGTCAACGTGGTCGCCTCGCACTTGCTCAGGGGACATGTAGCCGATGGTTCCGAGAGTCGAGCCGGTTTTGGTCAATTGCTCGGTTCCGAGAATTGAGGCAAGTCCGAAATCGACAATGCGGGCGCGACCGTGGGAGTCGATCAGGATATTCGAGGGCTTGATATCGCGGTGCGTGATGCCGCGTTCGTGCGCGGCCTGAAGTCCATCACAGACCTGAATGCCAATTTCGATCACGCGGTCCAGCGGCATCGCCTTTCCGGCTAGCACCTCTTTGAGGGACAGGCCTTCCACGTGTTGCATCGAGAAAAAGGGGCGGCCCTGATATTCACCGACTTCAAAGACCGAGACGATATTGGGGTGATCGAGTTTCGCGGCGGCCTGAGCTTCACGAGTGAAACGCGCGCGGCATTCGGGATCGTGGCACAACTGCAGAGGCAGAAACTTCAGCGCCACTTTGCGATCGAGCTTGGTATCCTCGGCAAGATAGACTTCACCCATGCCGCCGGCGCCGATCTTCTCGATGATGCGGTAATGAGAGACCATTGTGCCGGTAGTAAGTGGCACGTGTGTTCTTGTATCGTCACTAGACTCGGTCATGAATCCGACCTCTATTGCTCCATACAATCAGCCAAGTGTTCCTGTCACCGGTCTCATTGAAGCCTTACGGGACCGAGATACCGATCCAACCACGCAAGAGTCTCTCGAATGAACTCGTTCCGAGGAATGAAATGATCGGTCTCGTACAGTCGCATTAGTTTGTCATTCGCTGGCGTTCCAAGAAGGTCAAACATCGGTTTGGAGGAAGTCTCATAGGGCAAGGTCAAATCATACTTCCCGTTCAGCATAAGAACCGGGGTCGTCACTCTGCTTACATAGTTGACATCTCTGACCTCGGGACGACCTGTTCCATGGATTCCGCCAACTGCAAGAACGACGGCTTTGAGCCGTTTTTCCACTGCGGGGATTATTGCCCCCATAACACCTCCCCAACTGTAACCGAGGTATGCAAGCCGACTTGTGTCAATATCCGAGCGGGTCCCCAGGTAGTCAATACTCCTGCGCAGGTCCTTCACTATCTTGACAGTCCATTCGCTGCTAAGGTGAGAGCTGTCGTCGGCATTCACAAGGACGGAATCTTGCCTTTCGAACGTACCCTTGTAGACTGGCCAAAAAACGGCACGACCACTCTTAATAATGAAAAGTAGTCGGTCCAGAAATTCAGAATCTTCTGTAAGGTTCCTGCTAGACGCCGAATAGACGACACCACTTCCTGGGAAATAAATTACTGTTTGATATGGTGGTGCACTGTTGGTGGGCAGAAACAAGTAGCCGATTACGCGTTCGTGCTCATACGCCGCTGCGAACGAGACTTTTTCCTGTACGCACTCTCTTAATGAGTTGTTCACTGACTCGACTCGCGCAGTGAGAGCGCTTCGATCATACGAGAACTGTTCCTTGAAAATACTGAATACCTCGTCAGAAACCGGCTGCGCGGTCCAGGGACTGGACCGATCATCAGTCTCATACGGTCCGAACACCGCAGCAGGTATACTGGCGGAATCAACATAAGCAACGCAACGAACTCCATTTGTTTCAGACCTGTCGAAAGGGGACGCCTGGCTGTAGTTGCCAAACATGTACGGTGCGTCGTTCCACGCCCCTCCTCGAATGATTCTGCCTCCGGGCGACGCGTTCCAACACCACTCCCTGACGTTGCCTGCCATATCATAGGCACCGCTGTATGTCATTCCCGGGTTGCTTCCGACTGGCATCGGGCCCTCTCTCCGAAAATTGCTCATCGGCGCTATCAGAGTGAAGAAGCCTCTGGTCATGAAGCTCCCTCTTGCACTTGACGCCATCTCCCAGTGGTACATAGACGGCAAGCTCTTGCCTGTAAATGCTGCGTACGCTGCAGCTTCATACCAGCTGACGCCACTTACAGGATAGTCCCCCTTACCATCCGGATAATCCCCTCCTTGCCAGCCCGCCGGTCCGGGTCGTCCGGTTTGATCAACGAAATCGCGACTTGCTTCCGCGAAGGTCAGTGCCTCGCCATCTTTCACGATTTCCTGTCGCCAGAACTCCTCCCTGCGATAACCACCGCTGTCCACAAAGTCCTTGAACTGCTTGTTTGTTACTTCGTATCGATCAATGAAGAAGTCTCCTACCCTTCCTATCCCTCGAATTGTGCCCCCTGAGACTCTGATCATGCCGCGCGGGACGGTTCCGCTCCTATCCAGCAATCGATTGATTTCCACCGGCTTGTATCCCTCGGCATCCGCATATGGTCCTGTGACTGTTGGCGAAGCAAAGATCACAGTGTCGTATCCACTCTTAGCCAGCTTCCAACGATAAAACCCAACCGGCATGATGGTGCTCGAAACTGGTGTAACACCCAGGGGCTCCCAAACCGACTCTGGTTTTCTATACTCTCTGATGTAAACACTGGCACCTGTTGGTTCCGTTGAGATCGATGGCGAAACACTGACTCGCCTAAAGAGTCGATCTAGGAGAGTGTCTTTGGGCAAGTATTGCTTGGCTTTCACTGCAAGATTGTAAGCGTCGATGTAGCGGTCGCGACCGGCATCAACTAGCTCGACAATTTGTGGAAGCAGATCCTCTCTTGCCTGCCGGATCTCAGCTTCTCGGTTGACATACCACGCTGCCCACATGCTTGCTGCAGCTACCGCGATTAGGACGGGAACGCTGATTACTGGGCGGCGCAGCCATTGGGGTACCGGCACACGACGACCTGGCTCCAAAGAACGGTCGGAGAGATGTTGGAGGATGACCTTCAGACGCTTTGATATCTCCGCCGCAGATTGGAATCGTGATGCCACATCTTTACGAAGTGCCGCGTCAATGATGTTCTGCAGTTCGGGGGTTACTTCGTCACCCGGGTTCTTCAGCCGTTGCGGATCGTCATGCAAGATCGAATAGATTATCGCCTGATCGTGATCACCAGGGAATGGGATGCGTCCGGTGAACATTTCGTAGAGCACCACGCCAAAGGACCAAATATCCGCACGGAAATCGACCTCAAGGCCGCGTGCCTGTTCAGGTGACATATATGCTACTGTCCCCATGGTCGACCCGGTCTTGGTCAAGTGATCCAACCCCATTACCGAAGCCAGCCCGAAATCGACTATCCGCGCTCTCCCGTGAGAATCGATCAGAATATTCGATGGCTTAATATCCCGATGCGTGATTCCCTTTTCGTGTGCCGCCTGAAGTCCATCGCAGATTTGAATGCCAAGGTTGATGATGCGCTCCAGCAGCAGCGTCCTGCCGGCAATCACTTCCTTGAGTGACTGCCCCTCCACATGCTGCATTGAGAAGAAGGGACGCCCCTGGAATTCACCCACTTCGAAGACCGAGACGATATTGGGATGATCCAGTTTAGCTGCAGCTTGTGCCTCACGCTTGAACCTGGCTCGGCAATCGGCGTCCTGACAGAGATGAGGGGGGAGGAACTTTAGGGCGACTTTGCGATTGAGTTCGGTATCCTCAGCCAGATAGACCTCACCCATCCCACCGGCACCGATCTTTTCGATGATGCGGTAGTGCGAGACCATAGTGCCGACTACTAACGGCAGGTAAGTCTGAGTTCTATCGTCTGAGCTGCTTGGCGAAGTGTCAACCATAGCCCTAATCAATAGCGAAGTTTGTTTTCACACCGTACTAGTGAATCCGCTGGTGAAACGATATCTCGTCAGTCGTGTGGTCGACCAGGATCAGTGGCTGGTCATCTGACATTGTTGCAGATAGCTTCAGTTCATACAGATGACCGGCAATTGCCCTGAACGACACGCGCCACTTCCGCGGGATCGATGGCCCGGAACCGAAGCTTTTTCTAACAGGTCCACTGCCTGAACGACGATATCTCATCGTCTCGAAAGGCGCCATCGGCCACTGTTTCGGATTCATGCGCCCTAACAGGAGTTCTTTCGACCCCGGTATAACTTCCAATGTGTCTTTGAGAGCCATCCACGCTCCCTGCATTGGGGAATACCATAAGCCCGGGGCCGAAACGACGATTCGGGCCACGCGTTCAACGGGAAGCCGATCACCGCGATAGAGAATTAGCGTCCCCTTGGAGTTGCTGCTGTAGCATCCCAAACCGACTAAGAACAGAGCTACGAGTGCGACGCCCCAA
>PQAP01000036.1:0-15983 GCA_003105265.1 candidate division GN15 bacterium
GTACCGGAGAAAGTTGCCGCCGATGTTTTCGATCAGATTGAGACCTTCGCCCGATACGGCTTTAACCGCGCCCACTCCACCTGTTATGCCCTGGTGGCCTATCAGACCGGCTGGCTGAAGCGATACTACCCGAAACAGTTTATGGCGGCGCTGATGACTTCCGAAATCAGCGACACGGATCGAATCTATGTTCTGCTCGAAGAATGCCGGCGTCTGGGCATCAAGGTCGAGCCGCCCGATGTCAACGAATCCCGCAGTGACTTTAGCGTGATCGGCGACAGTGTCCGGTTCGGTTTGCAGGCGGTCAAGAATGTCGGGGGCGAGGCCGCGCTGGCGGTGATGGAGGCGCGCGGTTCGGGCGAGCGGTTTGCATCGCTGGCCGATCTTGTTTCGCGCGTACCGCTCAAGCATGTCAACCGGCGGACGCTGGAAGCGCTGATAGCTGCAGGTGCATGCGATTCGCTTCCCGGCAATCGGGCGCAAAAGTTCGACGCGGTCGAGGCGATGCTGGAGTACGCGCATCGGGTCGCCGAGCACAGCAGTTCCCACGACCTGTTCTCCGGTTCGGGAGTAGAGGTCAACCGGGTGCCGCCGGCATTCAAGGACCTTCCGGAATGGCCGACCTCGCACAAACTGTCACAGGAGAAAGCGATGCTCGGGTTCTATCTGACCGGGCACCCGCTGGACAAATTCCGCGACGAACTGGCCGGATTTGCCACCAGCAGTATTGTCGATTTGCAGCATCTGTCGGACGGGCGCGAGGTGACGGTTGGCGGCATTGTGACGGCAGTGAAGCGGATGCCGGACAAGAAGGGAAATATGATGGCATTCGCCACGGTCGAGGATTTCACCGGGCCGGTAGAGTTGGTCTGTTTCTCGGATGCTTATGATAAGGGCAAAGGGTATATAGAGATAGATAAGCTGGTGCTGGTCACCGGGCGGCTGTCCACGAGGGAGGGGGAATTTCCGAAGATCATCGTGTCCGACATCTTGCCGCTTGAAAAGCTCTCGGAACGATTCAACTGCCAACTCGTTATAAAAATCGGCAGTGATTTGCCGGAAACGGTTTTGGAACAAGTGTTTAGGGTATTGGATAACAGTCAGGGCTCATCGCCGGTGTTACTTGCCTGTCGCGAAAACGGATCAGAAGTGTATATTAAGTCACGGCGATATGCAGTGGCGGTTGATTTCAAGCTGCTGGAAAGTCTCAAGGAATTGCTGGGGGATTCCTCGGCCTACCTGAGACCCTTGCATGCCAAGAACGGTGAGACCTGAGTTGACGGTATCGCTGTTAAGATAGTAATGAAACGTTTTGAGATCTGAAGGTAACTGATGAGAGTTTTTCGCTTACTCGCCGCAACAGGGGTGATTCTGACGACTGCCGTCATTCTGGCTGCGACCCAACCCGATGCCAAGAAATCCTCCCCTGCCCCCGCTCCCAAGAAAGCCGATTCGACTGCCGTCGCGTCGACCAATAAAATCAACTGGCTGGCGTACGACAAGGGTGTGGCCGAAGCCAAGAAGACCAACAAGCATATGTTTGTCGATTTCACCGCCACTTGGTGCGGCTGGTGCAAGAAGATGGAGAAGGAGACGTTCAGTCAGCCCGAGGTGATCTCCATGCTCAACAAGAACTTCGTGCCGGTCAGGGTGTGGGGAGATCTCGACAACCAGCTGAGTATCGACGGGTACAAGATTACCGAAAAGGAATTTGCCAATTCTCGCGGCGTACAGGGGTATCCGACGTTTGTCTTCGAGACGCCGTCCCGAGAGCCGATAACCGGTTTTTCGGGATATCGTGATGCCGCGACCCTGATGAACTATTTGAATCAGGTCAAGAAGTACGTTGATACGGTTGGAACCGGTTCAGCCAAGGCGACACCGGGGAAGTGACAATTGGTTCTGCCTGACGCTTTTGAGTCGCAGACTTAACAGGGGAAGTATTCAATGACCAAAACGATTTTTGGCTTCGTATTGTCTCTCGTGCTCGTGGTTGTGGTTGGCTCCTGCGGTTCCAGGAACTCCGGCAACGAGCCGCAAGGCAAAGTTGTGCCGCAGCCGTCAGGGACCACTACCGCGGCCGGCGAAACTTCGACCACAGCCATTCAGTTTACCGCACAGGATCCATCCGGCCAGCCGCAGAACTCGAGTCAATGGATCGGCAAGGGGCCGGTTGTGCTCAATTTCTGGGGGACGTGGTGCCCTCCCTGTCGGCGCGAGATTCCCGATCTGGTCAAGCTCTACGCCGAGTTCCATCCTCGCGGAGTCGAGATTGTCAGCTTGGCGGTCAAGGATGATCCCAGCGACGTAACCGCTTATGCCGCACGCGCCGATATGAAATGGGTCATGCTGATGGCCAACGATGACATACTTCGGGCTTACAACGTCGCCGACGGCATACCGACTACGATCTTCCTGGATAAGGACGGCCGGGAAGTGACCCGCTTTATCGGGATGCGGTCGTACGACGATTTCAAGCCGGCGTTCGAAGCCATCCTGCAAGGGAATCCTCAGCAGTAAGCCGATCGTCAGCCCCCGTTCCGCTGTCACGCTGACCGGCCGGGCGCAAGAGTTTCATGCGTGACCGGTCAGGCCTGCGCCGTCGCGCAGCCAGATTTCTATTGCTCAGCCCATCTCCATTGTTGTAGAATAATGGCAGGTTAATCTATTTTTCAGTACTCGCGTCAGCAATTGTCCTTACTGTAGATTCGACACTTTGTCGAGAGATATGCCGCCTGCGACCGGTTTATCCCGTCGCGTGGGCCGGTTGAATTGCGTGCTGCCCGATCTGAGGGGATTGGACCGACACAGGCGCAATGATCCGGGCGGATGTGATCACATCAATCCCCGAACTCTCTTCGTCGGAGGAAATGATATGAAACGTCTGGTAACGTTGGTCAGCGTCGCGTCGTTCCTGTTTGTCGCGAGTGTCTGCGGGGATACGCTGACGGTACTGCATCTGAACGACACTCATGCACACCTGCTGCCGTACGGGCCGAAGGATGCCGAGGGAGTCGGCATGTTCGGTGGCATGGCGCGGGTGGCAACCCTGATCGGCATGAACAAAATGAGCGAACCGAATGTCCTGCTGCTTCACGCGGGGGACATCTCGGTCGGCGATTTCATGTTCCAGAAGTACCTGAGCATTCCGGAGCTTGAAATCATGAAACAACTCGGATACGACGCGTTTACGCTCGGAAACCACGAGTTCGATCTGTACCCGTCGACGCTCAAATATGAACTCAGTACCGCGGGCTTCCCCGGATCGGGGTTCCCCGTGCTGTGCGCCAATCTGGATTACAGCGCCGATCCAGAGATGGGGGTATTCATCAAGCCCTACGTGATTAAGGAATTCGGCGGCACTAAAGTGGGGATATTCGGCCTCACGACTGATTTCGCCAACTCCGGCTCAAATCCACAGCCGGACGTGATTCTGCCGCCTTTGAGTGTGGCTCAGGCGTGGATTGATACGCTGCGTGTCGGGCACGGTTGTAATGTCGTCATTCTCCTTTCTCATCTGGGAACGCCGACCGATCAGGCCGTGGCGGCGAGCACGGCCGGCCTCGATGTGATTGTCGGCGGGCACACGCACACCCAGCTCGACCAGCCGATCACGATTGGCAATACGCTGATCGTGCAGGCCGGTGAATTCGGGCATTATGTCGGCAAGCTGCACCTGTTCGTGGATGGCGGGGTGATCACCGGACACGACTTTCAACTCATGACGGTGGACAACAATGTGCCGGCCGAACCGACTACTGCCGGCATGTTGGCAATGCTGGCGGCCGGAGTGGAGGCCGATACCCTGTTCGGGCCGGTGTTCAGCCACCCGGTCGCACAGGCGGCGATTGATCTGGACAAAGACTTCGGGCAGGGGCTGGTGATGGACAACCCGATGGGAAATATGATTGCCGACGCCTTCCGGCAGGCCACGGCCACCGACATTGTGTTTCAGCCGCAGGGGTTCATTAACCAGCAGATCTGGGCCGGGCCGCAGGTAGGGGATGACATCTTTCAGACGGTGCCGTACGGTTTCGATCAAACCACCCGTCTGGGTTTCAAACTGGCGACGTTTGAGACCGATGGCATGTCGATCATCGCCGGCCTGGAGTTCTCCGTCTACAATCTGCCGTACCTCGAAGACTTCTTTATGCAGGTGTCGAACTTCACGTACGCCTACAATTCTTCGGCGGCGCCCGGTTCGCGCGTCGACTACGGCAGCATAACCATAGGCGGATCGCCGCTGAACCCGTTTGGTACGTATACCGTGACAGTACCCGATGGCGTGGTGCCGTTCCTGACGCAAATACCCGGATTCAGCGTCAACAATCTCACCATTACCGATCAGTTTATGTATACCGTGGTGCGGGATTTCATGGCGGCCCATTCCCCGGTTGCCTACTATCGGCAGGGGAAAGTGCTCGACCTGGCTGCCATCACCGATCCGATGGCGGGAGTCGAGGCGTTGGTGCAGATGGTTTCAATGGATCAACTCAACGGCTCGATCACGAAAGCCAAAGTCGCTGAGATTCTTACCCGGGATTTCGGCATCGTGGCCAAGCATATTGAAGGGGGCCGGGATGTCGCCGCCGGGGCGAAGCTCCACGGAACGGCGCAGTATGTCAAGGCGCAGATGCGCCTCGGACTCATCGGCGATATGGCCGGACAAACCCTGCTATATGTGATGAACAGAGTTGCCGGATCGCTCGCTCCGGCCAACCACATGGCGCAGGAGCCATCGCCGAGCTCGGAGTCGGCCCTAATTCCGGCGGTGTTCGAACTTGCCCAGAATTTCCCAAATCCGTTTAACCCGAGTACCGCCATCAACTTCACGCTGCCGTCGGCCATGCCAGTCTCTCTGGAGATATACAACGTGCTGGGGCAGCGCGTGAAGACGCTGGTGGATGCCACGATGGCAGCCGGCTCGCACGTAGCGCAATGGGATGGTACTGATCAGTATGGCGGCGCCGTATCGACCGGCGTTTACTTCTACCGGCTGGTCGCAGGCGATCAAACGGCTACCAAGAAGATGATGTTACTTAAGTGATGTTACGGCATAGCTACCTCTGACCTTCCAGTCAGATGTGTTGAACCAAGAGCAGGAGGAAGTACCTAACTTCCTCCTGCTTACATGATGCCGTTGCTGTAGAGCACCCCCAACTGCTCTTGTGGGCTGACAGCCCGGGGCCTTGCCGATCCACACGCGGCAAAGGTGATCACCCAATGTGGATGGAACCATCGAATTCCTATTGCGCCCGTTTTAAGAACCTGCTACCTTGAGTGCGGCTTTTCAATGCCATTTCGAACAGCGCCGAGCTGTCTGAGTTACTGTTCAAATTTCTAGAGGGTTGGCGTCCGCATCTGGCGACATTGTCGCGGGTGTCATGTCCCATTGCAGTAAGGAGGTGGTAGTCCTCGACTCGAATCCGGCGTGAAACCTGATATCTCATGATACACCATCGAATTGATTTCCCGTTGATGGAAGGATGCAGTTGTGGAAGGTCCGGTGCTTAACGGATGCGATTCCGTACTCATGGATTGTCCGGGAGAATTCCCGGCCGCAATCGTTGGCCAACCCGAAACATCGCCTGCCGATATCGATCAACGGCCGCTCTCGAGCGGTAACCTCGCGGTGATCGCGGGGACCGAAAAAAGAGGACTCAATTGAGACATCGAACGTTTTTCCCGAAGGGAGGAAGACCGGCAGTAATCATTTGAAGAGCGTGACCCGTTCCGGGTCAATTATCCTCACAATTACGATGAAATGAAGAAGGTAAGCCAATGAGATTAGTTTCAGCATTTGTACTGATCGCGATGTTGTTCAGTCTGGCCTGGGCCGCTGAGGATTTCCGCATCGGTCAGACGTGTGTTTCTTCGAGCAACGACACCTATATGCCAGGTGAAATTGTGGTGAAATTCAAGGCAGAGGTTAGCCGGCAGCAGGCGGCAAGCGCTCTGGCCGACATGGGAACCACGCTGATATCATCCAACGAACAGATCGGATTCCGCCAGCTGGCCATCCCGGCCGGCAAGACGGTTGAAGAGATGGTCGCGGCCTTCAGCGCCCGGCCCGATGTGGAGTACGCGGAGCCGAACTACATCGCGCACGCCTTCATGACCCCCAACGATCCGTACTACGTGTATCAGTGGCACATGCCGCTGATCAATATGCCGTCCGCCTGGGATCAGTCGACCGGTATACCGAGCGTCGTAGTGGCCGTGGTCGACTGTGGCGTGGCCTATGAGAACTATGGCGTGTATTATCTGGCCCCGGATCTGGCCGGAACGACGTTTGTCCCCGGTTATGACTTTATCAACAATGATGCCCATCCCAATGATGACTGCGCTCACGGTACGCATGTCGCCGGCACCATTGCGCAAACCACCAACAACAATCTCGGTGTGACGGGCGTGGCGTTCAACTGCGCTATCATGCCGGTGAAGGTGCTCGATGCCACCGGCAGCGGGTCGTACACGGCTATCGCCAATGGCGTCATCTTCGCCGCCGATAACGGCGCCGAGGTGATCAACATGAGTCTCGGCGGGTCGTATAACGCCACCGTACTGCAGGATGCCGTCGTCTATGCCTACAACAAGGGTGTGACGATTGTCTGCGCCGCCGGCAACACCGGCACCTCCGTACCGCAGTATCCCGCTTCCTATGTTCAGTGTATTTCCGTGTCTGCAGTCCGGTATGACAAGACTTACACGTCGTACACCAGCTACGGCTCGAATGTCGATATATGCGCTCCCGGAGGCGACGTGACCGTTGATCAGAATGGTGACGGGTATGTCGACGGGGTGCTCCAGCAGACCCATGACGGAACCAACTACGGCACGTTCAGCTACTATTTCTACGAGGGTACTTCGATGGCCAGCCCGCATGTGGCCGGCGTAGCCGCACTCCTGATCTCGAAAGCAGGCGGTTCGATGACGCCCACCGCGGTTCGTGCGGCTCTGCAGAACACGGCGACTGACCTTGGCACGGCCGGCTGGGATCAGTACTACGGTTATGGGCTGGTCAATGCCAACGCCGCCCTGGCCTCGATCGTCAGCAACCCGCCGGTAGCAGCGTTCTCCGGCACCCCGACCTCGGGCTATGCGCCTCTGACGGTGGCGTTCACCGACGCGTCTACCAACAGCCCAACCAGCTGGGCGTGGAATTTCGGTGATGGCGGTACTTCAACTCTGCAGAATCCGTCCCATACTTATGCGGCGGCGGGCACCTATACGGTCACGCTGACAGCCACCAAAGCGTAAGGATCGGACAGCGAAGTCAAGACCGGCTACATTACAGCGACCACTGCGCCGACCAACCCGCCGGTAGCGGCGTTCTCCGGGACCCCGACCTCGGGCAATGTGCCGTTGACGGTTGCCTTTACCGATGCCTCCACCAACGTCCCGACCAGCTGGGCGTGGAACTTCGGCGACGGCGGCACGTCGACCCTGCAGAACCCGTCGCATACCTATACGACGGCGGGTTCCTATACGGTCACGCTGACGGCAACCAATGCCTATGGCTCCGACAGCGAAGTGAAGACCGGTTACATCACGGCCAATGCCGTTTCACAGTACTGTGACGATTTCGCCGACAACAATATCAGCGACTGGATTGCAGTCGCCGGGACATGGACAGCAACGAGTGGGTACATGAAGGGGAACTCCACCACGTTGAATGCGGCGAGACTTTCGCCTTTCGGTACCTATTCGACCGCGACGATAACTTCGAGCATTCGGATGAATACGGGACAGACGCAGAGGAAGGCGCGCCTCATTTTCGCCTATACCAACTCGAGCAATTACCGGTTCATCGAGTTCGATGACGTCAGCAACGTGATCCGGTGGTATGATCGGATTGCCGGCGTGAATACGCAGAGGAAGTCGGTCGCGGCTTCGATGAGCAGCGCGACATGGTACTCTGTGAAGGTCGTGGTGAACGGCGGCGCCGTCACCATCTACTCGGGTACCACCAATTTTGGCACGTACACGTGGGGCTCCACTATTACGGGCTCGGTCGGTTGTGGCTACAACAGGTCCAACTGTGACTTCGACAATTTCTGCGTATCCGCGACCATCAGCTCGACCGGTGACTGGGCGGAACTGACCGGCACGGGAGAAGCAAGCTTGCCCGCGAGCTTCGCTCTGGATCAGAACTTCCCGAATCCGTTCAACCCGACAACCACGATCAGTTTCACCCTGCCGACCGCCTCGCAGGTTACGCTGGAGATTTACAACCTGCTCGGACAGAAGGTGAGAACACTGGTTGACGCTCCGATGACGGCCGGAAACCATTCGGTCATGTGGAATGCCACTGACCAGAGTGGACGCTCGGTTTCGTCGGGTGTCTACTTCTATCGTCTGGTTGCCGGCGAACAGACCGCCAGCCGGAAGATGGTCTTACTTAAGTAATACGGCGCGCTTCGTCGGCTCGGACCGGCGAGGCGACCTGTTAATGGGAAGCAGGAGGAAGCGATCCCCTTCCTCCTGCCTCACCTGCAAGAATACCTCACACGTCATGCAGCTTCCGAATTTGAGGGCGAATGTCCCCTGCGTCCGTCCCCCGCACATAGTTCCGGCAATAGCCCAGCAAACCCTGCCGCCGCTGACGCCGGCGTTCGTGGTGTCTGCGTCATTGCAGAGCGCCGCCGGGCAGATGTCGGTGGTATCGTGATTAGAGTTCCTGGGTCCCCTCCCACAGGCCTTGACCTCCCAGCAGTTCAGCTTGGGGACTCCCGTTGCGTCTTCCATGTTGTCCTCCGCTGAATTCGTTATCGGCACGTTTGCGGAACCTAATAGTCCATGTTGAGCGTCAGAGCCGCAGGCGATTGCAGGCACACGGGAATCAGCAGCACCCAAACCCAAAGGGGATCTGAAGGAGAATCAGTCAAGAATATACGCCCGAGAGGAGTCGAACCCCTAACCTTCTGGTCCGTAGCCAGACGCTCTATCCAGTTGAGCTACGGGCGCATACATTCCGACTTGGGATTGCAGTGTACTATTCGAATCCCCGACTGTCAACCCCTTTTGTCGGCCGGGTTTACCGGGGACGGGCGAGATAGACAACCAGAACGGCGATCAGCGCAAACACGACAAGCAGACCGAGCAGCATGAGCCGGTTTGGTTTGGCTGGCGCCGCCTGCGGTTCGGGCTCAATTTCCGAGGTCTGAGCCATCTTCTCTACCCAGAGGTCTTCGGCGGGCACCGATGATGGCGGTTCTGAAACCAGCGTGATCGGTTCCAGTTCCGGCAACGGCGAAGGGGAGCATTCGAGAATCTGAAGCGCCGCGACAGTCACGTTATCCGAGCCGCCACGGTCGTTTGCCATCTGGATGAGGTTCTCGACAAGCTGGTTCAAATTCGTGCGGTACTGATCGGCGACACGAAAAATTTCATCATCGTCGGCAAACCCGCACAGCCCGTCGGTGCACATGACGTATGTCTCGCCGGCCTGCAGCTTGACCACGCGGTAGTCGATATCGACCGTCGGCCTCACGCCCAGCGCACGGGTGATGATATTCTTGCCGATAAACGAGGACGCCTCCTCGCGGGAAATATTCTGCGTGTTCTGGACCTCGGTAATCCACGAGTGATCGGTGGTCAGGGGTTCGAGCGAGCGTTCGTTGAGGCGATAGATACGGCTGTCGCCGACGTGCGCGATTGACATGATATCGGCTTCCAGCGCCACTGCGACGATGGTCGTTCCCATGCCGGACAGGTCGGTGTTCTCTTTGGCCCTGGCCTGGATAGCTCGATTAGCGAGCCGGACAGCCCGAATCAGAAGATCACCCCGCTCGGGGATCGTGCGTTCCGGTTTCAGAGCCGGGTCACGCTGGATTTCGGCGGAAAAGCGAGAGAAGATCCGACCGATAGTCTCCGCCGCGGTCATGGAAGCGACTTCACCGGCCTGATGTCCCCCCATGCCGTCGCAAACCAGAAACAGCAGATTGGCGGGGTCCAGATGCAGGAAATCTTCGTTCCCCTGCCGGACGAGACCGCGGTCCGAGCGGCCAACTGCCTTGACTTTCAACGGCATACCTGATTCCCGAAGTAGTGGTGACGGCGCATAGTAAGCATGAAGTATATCCTCAAGGCGAGTCGGCGGCAATGTTTTATTTGNGCGTNNTCGTCACNNNNTTGGGTTCGNTTGGGTTCGCNTCNAATNTTAAGTGTTTTNCNTCCAACGAGTAAGTGGGTTCGTTTCGTCAAATACGGGGGACCCATGTATTGCTCCCGAGTCAAGCGGGTTCGTTTCACATTTTTTACTTTTGGCCTAGCTCGTGTTGCATGGACGACCGACTCCTTCCTATTAATAGAGCCAGAAGTGATAATCACCATTGATTTGACATCGAAATTGCGCGGGGGGATGCAGGAGATGAGAACTAAGTCACAGCAGAGATGAGGGGTAGCAGGTTGCCAAAGGGGGAGTACAATTCGTACGTACCCTCCCAATTGCCACATACGGCGGAGCCAGAAAGAAGCTCGAAAGGGAGTCCGGTAAGAAGGTGAGCACGAGCGCCAACTTCCTCAAGGGTCCGCGGCCGAAGAAGCAGATTAGGAGGAAGTAAAATTACGAATCCACAGCGGAGCAATAGGGTGCCAAGCTCGTTCAACGCAGTAGACCTATTTCAGAAGCAGCATCTTCTTCGTCCCCTGCGTTACGCCATCAGCGACAAGTTGATAGAAATAGACTCCGGACGCCAGCGCGCCGATCGAGAGTTGAACCGAATGGCGCCCGGTAGCTTGAATCTTCGAAACTAGTATCTTCACTCTCTGCCCGGCGATGTTGTAAACGGCAATCTCCACATGTGTCCTGCGAGGGAGATAATACTCAATGGTCGTCAACGGATTAAATGGATTCGGGTAGTTCTGGAACAGAGAAAAGCTGTTGGGAATCCGTGAGTCAATCGATTCGTCGACAGATACGGGCTCGTCAATGTTCAGATATAAGATTCCGTACGAATCTCCGACTATAAGACCGCTGCTGTCGACTGTAATTGAATTAGCACTTCCCTGAGTGTCAAACGATCCGATTATGCGGATGGTATCGGTATTGGCAATCATGGCCATCCTGATGCCACTGTCGCCGCAGGCCAAATAGACAAAATCTCCGCGTACGCAAATATCGGTAAGTGTCAGAGAGGGTAAAGCGCAGTGATGGACAAGCTGAGGCGCAGACGGGTCAGCCAGTGAGAACAGGTCGAACCCGTGCGGCCCGCGCGCCACTAATCGATTGTCCGAGATAACCAATTGATCATATTGACTGTCCCCAACGTTGCATACGTACTGAGCTAATGCGGGGTCGGAGATGTCGACGACACCCAGTGACGAATCGGTGCCGACATACAGATAATCGCCGCTTAGAGCGACCGATCGCCCGGCATTGATAACGTTGCATGAAGCCAGCTCACTGGGGAGTGCAGGATTAGAGATATCCATGATGCGAACACTCGGCGAGAAAGCGGACAGATACAGGTATGGCATTCTGACCGCCATGCCGAAGCGGCCAGTCGATTGGCCTGTGCTAAGTTGGCCGAGCAGATGCGGTGAGGTGCGGTCTGCAATAGAGTAGATATCCAAATTCGAGTTATTGTTGCAAATAAACAGAAGCGAGTCTTGTATAAGTAGCCCTTCAGTGGTTCCGGCAGGAGTCAAGGTGCTGAGAAGTTGAAGTTGTCCAGGCCTATCGACATCGAAGATACGAACTGAGGCATCGTAATCGAATTGACTTGCAGTGACCATGGTGGATTCGCTACGCACCATAATGTCCGTTCTTGACGGCAGATCGAACCGCCCTGCCAGAGTAGGCGACCGTGGGTCCGTGACGTCGTAGATCGCAAAGCCGAGGGGAGGGTATGGCGGGTCGAATGAAGGAGTGAAGCAGCTAAGATCAGCGGTGCCAAACGGTACACGGTCTATGACCAGAGCCAGATTCTGAGATAAGGCAATGTTGTTGGCAAAGTAGTTGGTCGGGATAGTTGTGATACTATCCGGGCTGGTTGGATCGCTGATATCAAGCACCTGAGTTCCCGCATAACCGCTTGAAACAAAGGCATACGACCCATTGACAGCCACGTCTGAGACATGTTCCGCGGACCCACTCAACGGGTAACGACCCAGAATCCGGAGATTGGATGAATCGGCGCCATTGACAATCGTAAACGCCGATTGACATCCGGGCCATATCGGGTCAAGGTCGGCAACATAGATGAGCGAGTCATCCGGTGATTTGGAGAGAGCCACCGGATAGAAGCCCGTTGCGAGTGAGTCAAGGGTGATCGCGGTGTCCTGTTTGATCCGAATGGAGTACAAGTATCCATAACCGACTATGAACGCGATGTTTCCCCTGATGGCGATATCGAGTGGATCGATTGGGATGTCATAGGATTTGCCGGTTAGTTCAGTGGGATTGTATACATTGATCAGAAACAGTTTTCGTGAGCAGCCGACTGCAACAACTTCTCTGTCGGTCGTCAAACTGAAAGCGCGTTCCGGGAGGAGGTATGATCGTGAGATGACAGGCGAAAGAGGGTCCACAATATTCACGAGATGCAGCGTCCGGCCGTCACCGGTGATAACGGCTACATATTTCGGGCCTGGCAGTATGGCAATATCTACAGCCGACTCGTTTTCGAGAAAGAGCTGAGAAACCGCCCTCGGATTTGATGGGTCTTTGAGGTCAAAGACCTGCACGCCATACGCCATCGCCGCATATCCCAGCGTGTCATCCACCACAATCCGATTCATGCCGTTCCACAGGTCACTGCCATCATATGGCAAATGATCCGCGATGACGGTATGCGCGGTTACAATTGAGAAGGCGGCTACCATCGCCATAATCGAGATGAGTGACGTCAGGCGTTTTCCACCGGACACTGCAGCGCAACTCATAGCAATCTCTCCCTTTCATCCTGGCGGATTCCCTGAGCTGTCTTCGAGGCCCTCTCTCAGCCCTAATGACGATTGCAGTAGGCAGATATGCAAGACAATTTGCGGGGTGTCGCAAATAAGAAGCCCCGGGATCACCGGGGCTTCTTATCAAGAGAGGGGCAGACGAGGACGTCTGCCGCCCACAATCAGCGCTATTTCAGCAGCATCATCTTGCGACTCTGCACGCCGAAGTCGGTCTGGATGCGATAAAAGTAAACGCCGCTCGCCAGACCCGAAGCGTTGAATTGAAGTTGATGCTCGCCGGCATCCTGCGCCCCGAGGTCGCGACTCTGAACCGTCCGTCCCAGCAGATCAATCACGTCGAGTTGCACGTTGGTACGGCTCGGCAGCGAGTACGAGATAACCGTGCTCGGATTGAAGGGGTTCGGGTAGTTCTGATACAGCGCGAAGCCCTCGGGCAGATTGCCGCCGTGATCGGGAATATCGGTCAGCGACAGAATCACGTTCACCGTACCGGACACGGACTTGGTCGTGTCGACCTGCGAATACACTGTATAGTCAACGACATCCACCGTATCGAAACCGCTCACAAAGGTAGGCGTCTGGATATCAAACGTCACCCAAACGGTCGAGCCGGAATCGGCATACACAAACGAATCCTCACGGCTGGTGTGGAACGCCGTGTCGCCGTTGGTTGCGGTGACGCGATAGAAATCAAGTCCGGTACCGTCATTGCGAATACCGATCGAGATTGTGATCGTCCGGTTGATTGTGACGAGCGTATCGTTAGGCGGCGTGACCAGCGAAAGGGCCACCACGGCACTCGCGGCGAGATTGACCCGTTTCTGCACCTGGTCGGCCCAGGTCGGATCGCCCGTGACCACGGTCGCCGCACGACCATTGATCGTGAAATGCACGGTGTCGCCGGTAATGGCGCCTTCGTCAAGCACTGTACCCGGATCATCGCCATAGGCAGGCATGAAGCCGAAATAGCCGGCCGGCGCGGTCGGGTTGACCCCGAAAGTGTCGACTCCGATCAGTACGTTCTGCGGGTCGTAGGCCCTGAGAATCGAGCCCACGGGCGTCGGCACGCCATTGTAAGTAGAGGTCGAGTCGCAGAACGACACGAACCGTGGGCCGGGGTACGGTTGCGCCGATACCGAGGCGGCCCCGGCCATCAGAGCCAGACCTGCGAACACTGTCATCCAAAGAAATTTCTTCACGTATTCACCACCAATCTCCCGGCCACGGGAGTCCGTGGCCGGGGAGAGTTCAGGCATTCTATTTCAGAAGCATCATCTTCCTGGTTTCAGTGTATTTATCGGCAACCAGGCGGTAGAGATAAACACCCGAAGCAACGTTTCGGCCATTCGAATCCCGGCCGTCCCAGACCACCGTATTCTCACCGGCCGTCGCCATGCCGTCAAACGGCGTGGCCACCAGGCCGCCGAGAATGTTGTAGATCTCGACTCTGGCCTTCATGGCTGTCGGCAAGCTGAACTGCAGGGTTGTCGACGGGTTGAACGGGTTCGGATAGTTCTGCTTCAACGAGTAGGTGGAAGGCAGACTGTTGCCGCCGGCCGCCGCGGTCAACGATGCCACCTGAATCCTGTCGCCATTGCTGGTCCAGGTGAAGGTCTGTTCGGTCCGCTGACCGTTGACCATCAGATAGAACTTGTCGCCGGGCTTGAGGCCGGTGACCGTTTCCGAACCATTGTCGGCGTATACGGGCATGAAGCCGAACACGCCATCCGTCTTGAGAGTGAAGCTGCCAACCTTCATATCCTTGACCGAATACGCGTCGACCGTGGAACCGGCCCGCACTGTCTGACCGTCGAGCGTCAGATTCGACGCGTACAGGTTGACCCAGTTCGTGGTCGGGGTAAGATCGAGCGCCGCCGCGGCCTGTCGGGAAGCGAAGCTGTGCCCGTTCTCCTGGGCCACGGTGGGACCAACACCGCCGCCATACACCAGCGAGCCGTTGGCCGAAAGCTTCATCCAGTAACCGAAGCAGGAGCCCATCTCGGTGAGCGTGTTGAACTGCGGCTGATTCGGCTGATAGATCTTGATGCCGCCGTCGAAGCCGTAGGCGATCATCAACCGATCGCTGACCGATGTCAGGGCATCGACCGGTGCCATCACGCCCTCCGGCAGATAGCTGACCAGGTTCCAGCCGCGATACACGGGGATCGCGGTATTCGGATCGACTGTAATACCTTCGATCTTGAGCACGGGACTGCAGCCGGGTTTGATCTTGATCCAGTAACCGCTCAGGTGGTCGCAGTACCACAGAGTCGAGAACATCGGCAGCTCCGGATCATACGTCAAACCGCCGCCCTCGAATCCAAGCACGACGTCGACGCAATCGGCGATCGAATTCAGCACGGTCGCGATCTCATCGCTCGGCGTGTCGAGATTCCATGACACCAGGTTCCAGCCCTCCTGGAGTTGACATTCCTTGGTCCGAGTGGCGCCGGCTTCGAGGCAGACCTCAACCTGCAGGAAGCTCTCGGCCGGATAGATAACGTCGCCGTGCGCGATCGCCGGCTGACCGTTGACAAAGAACTTGATCACATCGCCGGTCGAGGCGCCTTCATCCTCGACAGAACCTGCGGAGTCACGGTACACCGGCATAAAGCGATAGACACCGGGTTCGGTGACAATCTGGCGGCCGGCCAAAGTACCCTGAGGATCGTACGCCTCAACAACCGAACCGACCGGAAGCGGAGCGCCGTAGAGCGTGTTCTGACCGCAATAATAGTCGACCCAGCGATCGCTCGGGGTCAGGTCCTGGAGCGGCTTGAGCACGATCTTCACGCCCTTGGCGCCGAAATTGAGATCTTCGAGCACACCGGGGTAGTACCCGGTCTTGTAGGCATACAGATCGAACGGGGTCGGATGCTCGCCGGTAAAGGCGAACGAGCCGATGCCCGTCGAGGTGGTCGTCATCGAAATCGCAGATGTGGGATAATCGGACCACATCTCGACTGTGGCGCCCGGGATGGAGTTGCCGTCAGGATCGACCACCCACCCGCAGATGAAGTCGGAGAGGGAATCAACCAGAATACCGCCGGGCACGAATTCCGGAACCTCGA
>PQAP01000036.1:16228-27827 GCA_003105265.1 candidate division GN15 bacterium
GAAACCGAGTCGAGATGCAGATTCGGCGTGGCCCAGGCGAGCGACGCATACATCTGGATCATCGGGCAACTATTCACGAAACTGACCGGCACCGCGACCTGCGCACCCGGCACGGCCGGGACGTTGGCCACGATGACCGTATCGGCACTCGGAATGATCACTTCCTTCACGACGAGGACAACGTCGAAGAACCTCGTGCGCGGCTCGCACGCCCGCTGGTCAAAGGTGGTAACATAGCAGTCGGCCGTATACGTACCGGGAACCAGGTCGGTCGGATCCGCGACGATTTTGAAGGTCGCGGTAGAAACGACGTTCGGCTGCACCAGCGTGTCATTACCGAGCACGAACTTGAGCCATTCAGCGCCAATTTCGGGGCGTAAGATGCTGAAGCCGATGTTGGACGAATCAGGGTCTGTGACGGTGAAGGGACGCCAGGCCGGGGTCGGCTGACCGCCTTCAAAGGCGGTGAACGTGAGGAGCGTGTCGCTCATCGACCACGGTACGCACGGTCTTTCGACGACGTGCACGCGCACGCAGACCGTGACGCCCGATGAACATGCCATGGCCGCTACCTGACCGGCATTGGTCGTACTGCCCAGATCGAAGCAGACATCATAATCGCCGAGTTCGGCGAACGTATTGGCGTAGTCGAAATTCAGCGTGTACGGCGTCACGCCCGACTGCGACGAAAACGTGAAGCCGGCCGCGGCATTGGCCACCGCCCACGGCAGCCCGTCGCCGCCGGTGCTCGTAATGCGCACGCTGTCATGGAAAGCGAGCGGCAGACCGACATACACGGTGGTTTCAAACAAGCTCTTTGACACCACCAGCTGGGGGCAGGCCGTAACCGAGAGACGGACGAAGACCCATTCGGTATTCGATACCGTCACGTCACTGCTCGTTACTCTGATAGAGTCCAGATACTCTCCGGTCGTGATGGTTCCGAGCGCCACAGCCACACCGATATCGTCCGGGGTTGAGCCGCTTGCCTTGGACAGTTCGATCCAGGGCGCAGTCTCGAAGAGCGCGTACGGTACGGCCGCGCCGAGGATTTCAGCGACGTGGAAATTCTGCGACGGTGGATTGCCGCTGCCTTCCTGGGCCGTGAAATACAGGGTGTCAGGCGTCGCAACCAGAGTCTTCGCTCTCGGGCTGACGACGAGACGGACGATAACCCTGTCACCGTACTGGGTGGCCGGGCTGGTGACGATCACGGAATCGGTAAAGGTTCCGGGAACCAGGCCCGCGATATTTACCGAGACACCGACATTGTCGGGGGTCGTTCCGGAAGTCTTGCTCAGCGACATCCATGTTGAGATTTCAGCCGCAACATAGGAGATCGCGGACCCGTGCTGCTCGGCAATAGCGAACGATTGATCGAGAGGATTGGCGCCTCCCTCGGTGGCGGTGAAGAACAGCGTGTCGGGAGTGGCGACCAGACGAGGAGCCGCGTTTACGGTGAGATTCACCTTGACCCAGATTGGGGAGCCGGTGGCGCCGGCCGACGCGACCTGTATTGAGTCATGATATACGCCGGCCGTGACGCCGGTGATATTGATGTTCACACCTACGACATCGGGGGTATTGCCCGACGTTTTGGTCAGCGTCATCCACGGCGCGGCTTCGCTCGCCGTATAGGCGATCGTACCGCCGGCCTGCTCGGTGACGTTGAAAGTCTGCTGAACCGGATTAGAGCCGCCTTCGGTGGCCGTGAAATCCAGGGTCAGCGGACTGACCTGCAGCGTCGCCTTCGGCGCATTAGGATCATAGATATAGAAGCAGTAGCCCCCGCCTAAACCTTCGGCATTTGCGAGCTGATGCGGTTGACTCGGTGTCAGTCCCTGCCATTCGGGATAAATGTCCAGAAGTACACCGAGGGAAGGAGAGATCACCCATTTCCATGTTCCACCCGGAGGGAAGAATGCTGAGTCGATGCAGATATGCTTGCCGGCAGCGGTTTTGTTGGAGAACCAGGCCGTGATAGCATACACCGTATCGTTCCAGGTGGCGGGCAACTGCTTGGCCGCCTTGGTGGGGCTTCCAGCACCCAGGAAGCCGACAGTATCAGCGCCTACTCCGTCAGCGCTGAATTTCTGGAATGCGGCCGCAATGTCGAAGCGATTCATGAACCAGATCGAATAGTCATCGCTCGGATCTTCCGGCGTGCCGCCGTCGTTGATGGGACCGATGGAATCGATCGTGGTGGAGTCCCACACGGCGCCATCGGGAGATGATAGCTGGTAACCGTTGGACACATCCGCTTTCTTCGTTGAGTTGTTGTTGAAGTTAATGAAGAATTTTAGTGGTTGACCGGCCATGACGGTGTCACCGCTGACCAGACCGTTAATGGTGCGAATGGACACGATTCCATTCTGAGCCAGTACGTCGGAAGTCCCCACGTACAGCCCAAGAACACACAGAAAGACGGCCAATAACAGGACGCGCTTCATAGTGTCTCTCCTAGAGCTAAACGGTGATATGTTTGTAAATATCTTTGTCCCAAGTGTCATCCACGCCGGAGAACGGGCAGACAATCGCACGTACCGACTGGCGACCAGCCGGCAGGCGCGACTTCAGCTGTCCTGCTCCGAGCTTCCAAACTCTTGTGGCCTGTAAATATTTCACAAGCCAGCTTCGTTAGACCAATTTGAAGATGGGAAGGTGATGCCGTGAGGACCGGCTACCGCCCTTTTCCCTACACACAATCGACCGCCGGAAATATACCCCAAACCGAGCTATTGTCAAGTCCCCAAAGCGAATATGTCCAAAAATCGAGCACGTTACTTGAAGGAAAAATAGCCGCGACGCCGCCGCCTCCACAGAATAACCAATGCAATAGCGACCGCACCGGCGCACGAATCTGTGAGAAAATCAAACACGTCCGGCGTTCGGCCGGGCACGGTCGATTGGAACAATTCGTCCAGCCCCCCAAAAGCGCTCACCGCCAGCCAGGTGAGAATGTACTGAAGGCGGGCGGATGACTGCCGCAAATAGTGCGAAAGGGTGCGATTGATCAGGAGGGCGAAACAGGTGTACTCGATCGCATGGGCCGCCTTGTCGAACGGTATCACGGGCAATTGCGGACCTTGTAGGTCCGGTATGCTTGATACGCCGAAAATGATTCCGGCATAGAGCAAAGTTGGCAACAGGTAGGTCAAGGCCGATCGCCAACCGGAGACTCGGGAAGGGGAACTGGTCACGCAGGTGAGTGTATGGAGGTCGTAACCTGCAATCAACAAAAGAGCTACGGATCACATACTCCGCACAGAGCCAGTCTCAACATCGATTTGCCGGTCGGTTTGGGTCCGATTTCATCGGGTAGCCGGATCGAAAAAAAGGTTGCGCCGGGTGGTTGAACCGGCTATCCTTGGTCGCTAATTGTTGTGCGATATAGCGGTAGAAGTAGTCAACGCTGGCCGGCCGAACGACGATGTCGCTCGGCTTTCATTGTTATAGCGAACACCACTGCAGGCGAACCGAACGCTGCGCCAGACTCGGAGTCGAGGGCGGCAGACAAATGCGAGGTCAGCACTCATCAGCCGTATCGGTATCAGCCGCCGTGGGGATGCATGTTTTAAGGAACACATGAGTACAAAAACCACAAATCTCATCACGCTCGGGATGCTCGTGGGCATCATCCTGGGTCTGCTGCTCGGCTATGTAGCGCCGGAGTTTATGCTCGCCACCGGATTTCTCGGTCGGCTGTATGTCAATGCCCTCACCATAGTGGTCATCCCGATGATATTCGCGGGCGTCATTTCGGGCGTCTCATCGCTGGGAGAATACCGCAAGCTCGGCCGGGCTGGCAACCGGACCTTCGTGTACCTCATCCTGTCGACCGCCGGGGCTGCAGTCATTGCGCTCATCGTGTCGGTCATTATGAATCCGGGGAGCGGTGTCGGCATGGACGGCCTGGAAGTGCCGGCGCTGATGCAGGCGCCGCATGCGCGTACGGTTGGAGATCTGCTGGCATCACTTATCCCCGACAACCTGATTCAGGCGCTGGTCAACGGCTATTTCATCGGGCTGGTGCTGCTCGCCATCGCCATCGGCATGGCCATCAGCCGGATCGGCTCGCGCGGCCGCACGATTGTGTACTTCTGTCGTGAATTGATGGAGGCAATCGGCAAGATAGTCCATGCGGTGCAGTATGTCGCCCCGATCGGTCTCTGCTCGCTCATGGGGACGGCGGTGGCGCTGAACCGGATGTCTTCGTCGGGTAGTTCCCTCGGCACCGGCGGTCTCGTCTCGACATTCATTCTCGCCTTCGCCATTCACGCCGTGATTGTGCTTCCTCTGTTCCTCAAGTACTGGGGACAGCGAAAAGTCTGGTCGTTCGGCAGGGGAATGACACCGGCGTTCCTGACAGCGATCGGCACCGGTTCCTCGACCGCGACACTGCCGATCACCTATGACTGCGCGGTCGGCAGAAACCAGGTGGACAATCGCACCGGCTCGCTCGTTCTTCCACTCGGCGCATCGGCCAACATGAATGGCACCGCCATCTACGTAGTTACGGCGACCGTCTTTGTCGCGCAGGCGTTTGGCCTGAGTATGTCGGTGTGGCAGACAATCCTGCTGCTGGTGACCGCGGTCGTGCTCTCATTCGGATCGTCGGGTATGCCGTCGGGCGGGTTTTTCCTTTTGGTGGCGGCGTTCGGCGTGGCCGGATTTCCGCCTTCGGCATTTATCGGATTGAGCTTGCTGCTGGCGATCGACTGGATTGCGGATCGATTGCGCGCGGTAACCAACGTCTGGAGTGATTCGATCGGCGCCGCGGTGGTGGCACAGTCGATCGGCCGCGGTTACCACGAGCATAAAGAGGCAATCATCCCGGAGAGACCTTCACGCGATCTCCGCGGTGGACGGCCGGAGCGAACCGGTCGGCGCGATGATCGGTTTCGTACGGGCAGGCCGGAGCGTACTCCGGTAGCCCCGGCATCTCCGTTTGCCGTAACGGGCGCTGAAATTGATCTGGAGGCATCGACTCCGGAAAGCCGTCGAGAACCGGCACGAGCGGACTCGGAGCAGTCAAGGCCGCCTCGACCGGAACACAGTGACCGCGGGGGACGCGGCCGCCAGAGATTCCACGAAGGGCGGGATCAGGAAGGCCGGGAGCACGGTCGCGGCGAGCAAGGGCGGCGTCCGGACGACCGCGGCCGGCGCGAAGGGCGCCCCCGATTCGGCGATCGTGACAGAGGCAGAGGTTCTGAAGGCGGTGACCGTCCTCGTCATCGCGGCCAGCGCGAGGATCGGCGTTTCCGCGGAGATAGAACGCCACACGAGCAGCCGCAGGTGACGCCCGTGGAAAGCGAAAACACCCTGGAGACGGCAACACCGCACACTGGAGTATCGGAACCGGTGCGAAACGAGGAACTGTTTACCTCGGAGAGCCCCAAACCGGTGGAAAGTCGCACCGGTGATATGTTCGCCGGCACCGAGTCGCACGGCGATGTGACCGAAGGTAGCGTTCAGGGGAATGAAGAAGAGCCGCCGGAAATGGAATACGGGCGTTCACGCTTCCGGCGTGTCGAGAAGAGTGAACCATCCGGCGAACCCACCAAGGAATCAGCTCCGCCCGCCGAGTCGGAGGAAACGCCCGAGACGCCGGCTGAACCGGGCAGCCAGGAGCCGATAGAGTTTGGCCGCTCCCCTCGTAAGCGATTGAAACAGTAAGGGTTGCGCGCCGGTTTTGCGGGTGACCCGGTTGTTCCGATTTTGGAAACTTTCGGTCCTCAAAGGGACTATATAGGTTACACGAATCGGAAAATCGCTCTCGCAGAGTTTTGAGCGGATAACAAGGATTTAGGAAGGTATGAATTCGGTTAAGACTGTTGCTCTCATGGTTGTGCTGATGCTGCTGTTCATGTGGATCGGCTACCTTTTTGGCGGCAGCGGCGGCATGGTAATCGCGTTCGTGATCGCGTCGGTCATGAACCTGATTACCTATTGGTATTCGGACAAGATCGTTCTCAAAATGTACAAGGCACGGGAGATTCAGGAGGCGGACCACCCGAAGTTGTATCGCGTTGTCAAGCGCGTGGCGACGCAGGCCATGATGCCGATGCCGAAAGTGTATATCGTGCCGTCGCGGGGGCCGAACGCTTTCGCGACCGGCCGTGACGCTAATCACGCGGCGGTAGCGGCGACCGAGGGGATTCTTGAGATTCTCACCGAAGATGAACTCGAAGGCGTGATCGGCCACGAGATCGCGCATATCCGCAACAAGGATATGCTGATCGGAACGGTGGCGGCGACGTTCGCGGGCGCGATCGGCCTGATTGCCGAATTCGCGCGGTTTTCCGCGATCTTCGGCGGCTACGGAAGAGACAGCGAGAATCGCGGCGGCGGCATCGGTATTCTGGTGGCGGCCATCGTGGCGCCGATCGTGGCCATCCTGGTGCAGACCGCCATATCGCGCCAGCGCGAATTCAAAGCCGACGCGGAATCGGGCGAGATCACCGGCAAATATCTGCCGCTGGCCTCGGCGCTCGACAAGCTGCATCGCTCGCCGGTGAAGCTGAATGTCGACAATCGCCCGGCGACGGCAAACCTCATGATCGTGAATCCGCTCTCCGGTCGCGGCTTCACCAATCTCTTCTCCACGCATCCGCCGGTCGAACAGCGGATTGCCCGGTTGAAAGAGCTGTCCCAGCAGGCGGTCTACAAACCGTACGTCAGTTAGCTGTTCCTGAATCGGCCGCCCCCGGGCGGCCGCATTCAGAGGCGACCGGGTAAGCCATGCAGAGTTCCTTTTCATTTGAAATCATCGCCGTTCTGGTTCTGATTCTCGCCAACGGCTTCTTTGTTCTGGCCGAATTCTCGATCATCGCCAGCCGGAAAACCAAACTGAAACAGAAGGTCGACGAAGGGAAACCGGGCGCCGAGGCGGCACTCAAGCTCCACGACAAACCGGACTTATTCCTGGCCACGATCCAGGTCGGCATCACGCTGGTGGGAGCGCTGGTCGGGGTATTCAGCGGCGCAACCATTGTGGAACGACTGCACGCCCTGCTGAACGTGAGCGGCATACCGTTCGTCGAACGCTGGGCCGAGCCGATTTCGGTCGGCATAATCGTCCTTTCGATCACCGTGCTCACGGCGGTGATCGGCGAATTGGTGCCGAAATATATTGCCCTTTCGTACCCGGAGAAATACGCCCGCCTGATCGCCCGCCCCACGCGCGTGTTCGTAGCTATCACCTACTTTATCGCCGAGTTCCTGGGGTGGTTGTCCCGGCGCATTGTTCGCACGCTGGGAATCAGACGTCGCGAACTGCAGAGTGTGATCGACGAGGACGAGATCAACCACATGATTCTCGAAGGGCGGGAGAAGGGGCTGTTCGACGTTACCGAGGAGGAATTCGTCAAGTCGGTCTTCCAGTTTACCGATACCGCTGTGCGCCGGGCGATGAAGCCGCGCCCGGATATCGCGGCGATCGACATCGATGCGGCGCCGGCCGAAACCGCGCACGTCATTATCGACAACGGCTACAGCCGCTACCCGGTCTATCGAGACAGCATTGACAATATCATCGGCTTAGTCTACATCAAGGACCTCATAAAAGACGGAGTTGATCCCGGCAATCTCGATGTGCAGAAGGTCATGCGTCCGCCGCTGTTCGTTCCGGACAGCATGCCTCTGACCAAATTGCTGCAGGAATTCCAGGTCGGGAAGAACCATCTCGCGATTGTCCTGGATGAATACGGCGGCACGGCCGGGATTATCACGCTTGAAGACATTCTCGAAGAACTGGTCGGCGAGATTCAGGATGAATACGATTCCGAGGCGCCGCCGGTAGTCCGCATATCGGAGACGGTTGTTTACGCGGGCGGCGACGTCTGGCCGGGGGAGATTAATGAGCTCCTGGATACCGATTTGCCGGAAGATAAATCAGACACGCTGGCCGGGTTGTTCGTGGATGAGTCGGGCCGCATGCCCGACAAATATCAGGCCGTGACTATCGCGGATGCGCGCATGACAATCCTATCCAAGGACAAGCACCGGATTCTTCGGCTGAAGGTTGAGAAAGTCAGCCGCGCTGAAGACGATTGACGATCCGGTGGGAGCCGAACATCGTGCTCCTGACACCGAATGCGGATCAGGAGTTCAGGTCCATCGGCCGGTCAATCAAATTCAAACGCCAGCACCGAGTAGATCAGGCCGTCGTGAAACTCCCCCTGCCAGAAATAGTGCTTTCGCAGTACCCCATCCTTCTTGAACCCGGCTTTGTGCAAGAGCTTCTTGGCGCCCTCGTTGAAATCCGACGTTTGAGCGTGGACTTTATTCAGCCCGCGGTACTTGAATAAATACCGGCACAAGAGTCTGGTAGCTTCGACCGCGTACCCTTTGCGGCGCTCATCCGGATCAATAATCAAACCGACCTCGGTGGAGCGGTTCAGTGTATTCAAGTCAAAGAAGTTGATTCGCCCGACCGGCACGTTGTCGGCTTTGCGCACGATCATGAATTGCTGTTGTGTTGCGCTCCGCTCATGTTTCTTGAAATTCTCCGCGGTCTCGGCAGCGGTCCAGAGAATCATCGGGCGACAGCCCATACTCTGCGGCTCGCTGAGCATGCGCCAGTGATGGGTGTTGGCCATATCCTCGGCAGTCGCAGGCCGAAGATAGATGTTGTCTCCAATCAGCGACGGTGCGGTCATTGGGGTCGGTTTCTTGTCAGCCATTATGCGTACTTCTTCCTGAGCATTTCGATATTGTCATGGTAGAATTTGATGCCGTCGCGCACGGTGTTGTTGGCGTCGATTCGCCCCCGCAGCGTATCGACCACCACTTCCTTGTGCTCGAGAATCTTGTAATCCTCGAAGAACCGCCTCAGTTCGATAACAACATGGCGCGGCAGTGCCGAGATGTCTTCGTACGTGTTGTAGGCCGGATCGTTGGCATGCACCGCGATGATCTTGTCATCCCGCCCCTTTTCATCGCGCATCGACATCATGCCGATCGCCCGGCACGCCACGAGGCACAGGGGGTGAAGCTCTTCCTGGGAGAGCACGAGAATATCGAGCGGGTCACCGTCGTCGCAGTACGTTCTCGGTATGAAACCATAATTGGCGGGGTAATGCACCGAGCTGTAGAGCACGCGGTCGGCCAGCAGCAATCCGGTCCTCTTATCCAGTTCGTACTTGTTCTTGCTCCCCTTGGGGATCTCGATTACGCCGAAGAATCCCTCGTTAATGTCGCTACCGGGGTCGATATCGTGCCACGGATGTGCCATCGTTCATCAATCCTCTCTTTTCAGTATATGTCAGTCCACAATGCCGGGCAACGTTGAACAATCCGTCCGGTAAGGCCGGTTGACTCACGGTCCCGCGGGCTCTACCTTGTCGCCATGAAGAAGAATCTCTACCTGCTGGCGGGGATCATCGCCCTCTATCTGGGGTCCTCGCTGGTTCTGCAGGCGATATATGGTCCGTCGTTCGGGTTTCTCGCCAGCGAGGACTCCTGGGTAGCCGACCAGTCCGGCGGCTGGGTCAGGCACGGCAACCCGACTTCTCCGATGCCGGCCGAACCGAGTGTCAATGTCCCGATCGGCGTGCGTTATATCCCGATTTTTCTTCCGGCCGCGCTGCTGATCCTGTTCTACCTCACGCCCTTGTCGCGAAAAATTGAATCGCCGCCGCTTTCACAGCGGCAGTCCGAAGGGGAGACTGGAGAGCCGCCGGCCGAGAACGGCCGGCCCGACCGGCAATAGCATCCGGGAAGCTACCCGGTGATTTTCTTCAGTGCCGTGAGGGCGTCATCGTAATTCGGCTCAGTCGTCATTTCCGGTACGATCTGGACGTATCTGATGACATCATTGGCGTCCACAATGACAACGGAACGGGCCAGGAGCCGCAATTCCTTGATGAGCAGGCCGTAATTCGTGCCGAAAGATACCTCGCGATAATCCGAGACGGTTTGCAGTCGATCGACCGCTTTGGCGGCGCAGTAGCGCGCCTGAGCGAAAGGAAGATCGACCGACACGGTGTACAGCTTGATATTCGGCGACAGTTCGGCGGCTCGCCGGTTGAAGGTCACAGTCTGAATATCACAGACGGCGGTGTCGAGCGACGGTACCACCGAGATCAGCCGCACTTTTCCGGCAGAACTTTTCAGCGTCACCGGCTGCATGGCGTTGTCGAGCACCGTGAATTCCGGCGCCTTCTCACCGACTTTGAGAGCCGGTCCGACCAGGGTAAGAGGATTGCCCTTGAAAGTGATCACATTGTTCCGTTCCATTGTCTACTCCTTACATATGTCTCATGCTTCAATACTGTCCACGGTATTCTCAAACCGTAAACACGGATCGGTGCGGTCGGTTCACAAAATATCGAGCCATCGGGAGACAAATAAGTAGTGGTCCGGGCTTCCGGTCGGCGGTATATTCACCAAATGGACCCCTCCGATTATCCGCATTTCATGGAGTTGGCGCTGCGCGAAGCGCAACTGGCGTTCGAGGAGAACGAAGTACCGGTCGGAGCGGTCGTGGTGTTCGAGAATAAGGTGATCGGGCGGGGGCATAATCGAACTATCGCGCTCGCCGATGCCACCGCGCACGCCGAGATTATCGCGCTTTCGGCCGCGTACGGCCACTTTAGCGACTGGCGGCTGGAGGACTGTTACCTGTTTTCGACTCTGGAGCCATGCGTGATGTGTTCCGGGGCGGCGGTGCTGTCGAGAATCAGGACAATCGTGTACGGTGCCTCGGATCCGAAATTCGGCGGCTGCGGCTCTATATTTACGATCCCGAGCGAGACCAAGCTCAATCACCGTTGCGAGATCGTGCGCGGGGTGTGTGAGGAGGAGGTGGCCGCGCTGATGAAGCTGTTCTTTCAGCAGGTGCGCCAGAACAAATCGAAGGTTAACTGACTATTCTCCGATGCGTGTTGTTATCTGGATTTATTGTCAAGGACTGAGAAGAGATGAGTGCCTATCAAGATGATGACTATGATCTGAACCGGATCATTATCCGGCCGCTCTATTTCGGGCTGCTGGCGAACATAGTCGTGCCGGTGGCACTGCTGTTTGTCTGCTACTACATCAACAACCGGGGACCGCGCCCGAATGCGCTGGGGGATGCTTCTGACATGGTGTTCTACATCTTCCTGGTACTGGCTGTAGCTGAGTGCGGCCTGGCGATCTGGTGGCGGACGAAGCTGTTCAAATCACCGATGATCCGAACGAAGGAGACGTTTGAGCGGGATTTCTCCGACGAATATCTTCGCCGCAGCCGCCCGCTGTTCATTCTGATCGCATCGATCTCGATCTACGGTTATATCTACTTCTATCTGACCGGACAATTCAACGCGGCGGCATGGTTTGTGGTCGGCTCCTTCCTGGTCTTTCAGTTGGTGCGTCCACGGCACGGGCTCGTGCGCAAACTGATCGACCATCAGAAGCAGCTGGTCGAAAAGGGACAGTTTCTCCAATCCTGATAGCGCGAAACCTCGTCGTCGTTCCGCCATTCGCCCGTCTTTGTCGCAGGTGCCGTCAGACGTCTCTGCCTGATGGCTGGACGCTCAGCCAACGGACTTCTGATCAGGCCCACGTTTCGCGCTTTACATTGTCATGGTTTTGCATACATTACCGGCCGACAATC
>PQAP01000037.1 GCA_003105265.1 candidate division GN15 bacterium
ACCGGTTGGCCGCCGGAAGTGCCGTCGAACCGTACGCGAACCTCGTACTTCCCGGCGGCGACATCGTCGGCGGGTTTGAACGTCAGCTTGACGCGCGACTCTTCGCCGATCTGAAGCGCAGGAATAGTGGCCGGTTCGATCTGTTTGGTCCAGTTGAGCGGGACATCGGCGGTCAGCGTGATGTTGTCTAACCGGCGGCTTCCCTCGTTGACGACATCCATCAGGACTTCTACGGTCCCGCCCTCTTCAATGGAATGGTAGAGCTGGGGCGAGCGGACGAGCAGCCGGCCGCGGCCGCGAGGGAGCAGCTCGAGCTTCGCATAGCCAACGCCAAGGGCGGCGATTTCGTTCTCTGTCCAGGTGCGGGTGGTCAGATCGTCGGGGCGGGCCGTTCGGTCCGCCGGCAGCGCCACAACATAGAACGTGATCGGTTGATCCATGGCAACGGTCGCAGTTGGTCGGTCCGGCATTTGGATCTCGAGCAAAGCTCGCTTGGAGGTGCTGCTTTCGGTGAACTTGACCTGACTGAGGCGGGCCTGATTGGCGGCATCCTTGAAATTGCGGATGATCTCCTGAGGCAGATTGACCGCTTCCAGGGCGAAGGTGTTTTCCGATCCGCTGAACAGTTCGAGTGTCAGGTCATAGCTGGCGGAGTTGCCGAGGTCGACTTCCTGCGAAAACTGCTCCGACTGTACCGCGACTTTGTTGACACTGACATCCTTTTGAAGAAAGATCTTCATAGTCCGCTGACTGCCGCGACCATATATGATGGAGACAGTCACGGCGTCCAGTTCCTGCATGAGGGAAAAGTCGATCGTTTGCGGCGAACCGGATCGCAGCTCGGGAATCTTGATCTCGTAGGGCTGGCTGATGATGGCGTTCTGGTCGTTGAACAGCGAGACATAGACGTTCGAGATCACATCCGGCTGCAGCGAACGAAACAGTTTGTCATCGATATTGATCAGCTTCTGGAATTCCTCGCCCCCGCTCGACATGTTGGCGAGCGTGAGCTTTACTTTGCGGCCGCCGTCTTTGGCGTGGTACTTGACAGCGCCGACCACGGAGACAAATTGCTGTTCGAAAAGCACAGCCAGCAGCGACTGCTGGTAATTGACTTCGGCGTCGCTGAATACATTGTGGGCGCGGTCGAGCTCCGACTGGGTGATGAGTCCGCGCTTGAAGAGTTCATTCTGCCGGTCGAACTCGGCACGCGCGACCTCGTACGCTTCCTTGGCCCGTTTCAGCCCCAGCAAGCGGTATTCGTCATCGCGCTGGTTGAAGAAGGTGCTGCTCTGGGGGAGAGCGGCTCCTGCGAGACCCAGCAAGAGCACCACCGCTAATGTCAGCTTCAATAGCATTCGGTTCATATGACTACTTGGAACCCTTCAGCCGAACTTCGCCAACCGCTTTCGGTTTGGCAAAGACCGACAGTGTCTCCTTGCCGCCCCGACTCAGGATTATCCTGACCGTATCGCCGACCGTTATGTTATCCCATGCTTTTATAAGCGATGCGGCAGTCGTGAATGAAGCGCCCTGAAGTGAAATCAGGCGGTCCCCCTTGTGCGGTTCGGACTTCAGGTTCGACACACCCGGCACGGGCAAGACGTCGGCTACTGTAATTGCGCCGTCCTTGGCCGCGAAGATGACGCCGAGCTCGAGAATCGGGACGGCATCGCCATCGATGGAAAGCGCCTTGCCGCCGGGCTTGCCCTCATCTCCCTGGCCGTCGGCGGTCATAACAATCCTTTTCATCTGCGGCAAGGTCGACGGATCGGCCTTCTTAAAGGAAGCGATGAGCATATCATTGCCGCGCTTGAGGCCGAGTTTCATCTCCTGACCGACCGCCACGCTGTCGTAGTGCTTCTCGAGTTGTTCGGGAGTGAACATTCGCTTGCCGTCGACCATGAGGATGATATCTCCCTTCCTGATGTCCACCGCCTGATACTCCTTCGGCAAACGATCGGCGGGGAGGCGTTCGGAGACCGCGAGTTGCTTATCCGCGATACCGACAAACACCATCAATTCGGGAATCAGGAATCCCCCTCCCTCTCCCGATCTCAAAACTCTCATTTGCTGAGCATCTGCGATTGTAGCGAGACTCAGTATAACGGCAAGAACTCCGATAGTACGGCGCTGCCAAGGGCTGGATATGAATGGCATGAGTTAGCAAGCTCCTTTAGAATCTCCTGGTTTACGTTGTTGCTTGTATGAACATACGGAGGGGACAGGAACGTGGTGAGTTATGTGTTGTTAACAGATGTTAAGGATTGTTAAGGCGTTGTTTGAGACGCCGATGGTAGCGTATATATTGTGGCGGTATGACACTATCGAAGAAAAGAGTCAGACTGGTCGTCGCGCTGATTGTCACGGCGCTGGCGGGGCTGCTGTTCGTGCAGACGATATTGATACGGACGGCATGGGACGCGAAGGAGCAGGCGTTTCGAAGAAGCGTCTTCGCGGCGCTCGATCTGGCGGTAAAGAAGCTCGAAGCCGGGGAGGCGATGGCCGAGAGCATCAAGACGATGGGGATGCCGCACATGCCCTGGCAGGCGGGTGTGAACGTGGTCACGACGTCCCGTGTCGATTCAACGATCGATGACCGGTCGGCGCGGCTGGTGAGGAGCGTGTGCGATTCGTCAATAATTGTGCCGGTGCGTATTCAGGGCGACAGCTTGTTCTATACGGTCGCGAGTCCGCAACACGTCATGATCAGTATGTTCGATCCTGATTCCGGTCTGAGTCGCACCGTGGTGGATACGTTTCGCGAACCGGGCCGGTACGGTTTCAAGATTGAGCGGGGGAATAGCCGGGCGTCGGGATACATGTTTCGTTACGAGAGCGACACCTCGGTGTTTCTCTTCCGCGCCGGCGTGACGCCACAGACGAATGCGGTGGTATCAATTGTCGACCCGGACCAGCAGAAGCGGGCGCTGGTCCAGCGCGTGTTGACGCAGATGCTGACCGTGGAACTGAAGCCGGTCGAGCAGCGGATCGACTCGGTCGAACTGGATTCGGCAGTCGGCCAGGCGCTGAAGGCACAGGGAATCAATCTCGGTTATGCATACGGCGTCTATCCCGTGCGGGCGGACAATCTTTCCCTGGCGGCGCCGGGGGCGCTGGCTCCTCAGCTCATGAATTCCGAATATCGGACCCGGCTGTTCCCGCAGGACCTCCTGTCCCGCCCCAGCGATCTCGTGCTGTACTTCCCGGGACGCCAGGCGTATCTCTGGAAGCAAATGGGGCCGATGCTCGCGGCGGTCGGGCTGTTTATGCTGGTTATCGTGTTCTGTTTTGCGTACGCTATCCGGGTGATCTCGCGACAACGACAGTTCACGACCCGGATGACCGACTTCATCAATAATATGACGCACGAGTTCAAGACGCCTATTGCCACGGTGGCGCTGGCGAGCGAGGCAATTTCGCGCGCCGATGTCGTGGCCGAGCCGGAGCGACTGTCTCGCTTCAATCGCATGATACAGGATGAGACGACCCGTATGCGGACGCAGGTTGACAAGATCCTTCAGATGGCGGTGCTGGAAGAAGGGGATTACGATCTGAATCTGACGGAAGTGGACGTACATGCAATCATCGCAAAGGCCGTGGAAAACACGGCGCTTCATGTCCATGCGCGCGGGGGAAGCATCACCACGGATTTGAAGGCGGAGCGACCGGTCATTCTGGGCGACCGCGTGCACCTGACGAATATCGTCCACAACCTGTTGGACAATGCGAATAAGTACTCGCCGGCCCAACCGACGATCACGGTCTCGACGCGCAATGTGGCTGACGGTATTGAAGTCTCGATTAAGGATAAGGGGGTGGGGATAGCGGCATCGGATCAGAAAGCGATTTTCGACAAGTACTATCGGGTCTCGAACGGCAATGTTCACGACGTCAAAGGGTTCGGCCTGGGGCTGAGTTATGTCAAGCTGATGGTCACGGCGCACGGCGGGAGGATTGACCTGGAAAGCGCGCCCGGCGAGGGGACGGATATTCGCATCGTTCTGCCGTTTGACGGACCGAAAGAATCGGGCAAGTGATCTATGCGACGTGTGTTATTGCTGGAAGATGATACCAACCTGGGGCTGGTGCTGCAGGAACACCTGCAAATGAACGGCTTCAACGTCACGCTCTGTAACAACGGGGAGGACGGGATGACGGCGTTCACACAGGGGATATTTGACCTCTGTCTGGTCGATATTATGATGCCAAAGAAAGACGGGTTCACGTTCGCGCGCGAAGTTCGGAACAAGGACCAACAGGTACCGCTGATCTTTCTCACCGCCAAGGCGATGAAGGAAGACAAGATAACCGGCTTTCGGATCGGTTGCGACGACTACCTGACCAAGCCGTTCAGTATCGAAGAATTGCTGCTCCGCATCGAAGCCGTGCTGCGCCGCAGTTCGGCGACGGCCCTGGCGCCGGATTCGACTCATTTTGAAATCGGCAGGTATACCTTCGATTACCAGCGACAGATCCTGAGGCACGGCACGGCGGAAGTCAAGCTGACGCCGACGGAATCAGAGCTCCTGCGGTTGCTCTGCATCAATCTGAATCGCATACTCGACAGGGATAAGGCGCTCCGCGACATCTGGGGGAATGAAAATTACTTCACCGGTCGCAGCATGGATGTCTTCATATCGAAACTACGAAAATACCTAAAGGACGATCCGGGCGTGGAAATCGTCAGTATCCACGGCAAGGGCTACAAGCTGGTGGTCAGCGCCGACGGGCCGGCTGTCCCATAAGTCCCGGCGCTTTCTATCCACCATTGCGCACTTCACGGGCCAGTTCGAGCAGGCGGCTGTCCGGGATGGCGGTCCATGTTTCCACCTGAAAGGCGCCGGAGGCGTTGCCGATCATCGCAACCTTGGCGGCGGTGTTTTCGTCGGGCGCTTCATAGATGTCCATGAAGTCGTACGCTCCGAGCAGAGCGTAGTGAGCGATGAACTTTGCTTCGGGGCACACCTGCTTCACCCGGTCGAGCCAGGCGCGCTCGGCCTTCTGGCCGTTCTGCAATTTGGACACGGCCTCGATCATNCTTGGCCCGTGAGGGCACAGCCGACTCATCAAAATGAAGGTCCTCATGACACTACTCCTGTGAGGTTTGGCGTTCNCGTTGCCGGTCTCTATCGTGCGAAGACCCTGCGTACAGCAGTGATTGTGCAAGCTGAAAGCCCAGTAGATTGCCANAGAGCAACCGGATCATTTCAAGGTTAAATTCGGACTGATGACAAGACGAGTTGTCGGGCGGCCGCAGTGTCTCACCCACAATATAGCATACTCCGGAAGTTATGCACGAGACTTTTTCGATCCGGAGGTGGCAGAAGCGTGGAAAACCCTCGAAGCACCCCCCCGGGCTGCCCCAATTTCTATACCGTTGACAGGCCGATTGTCCTATATTTGGCCCATCTGAATTCACGGACTTAATTCCGAGACGTTTTGTATGCTGCAATTGATTGGCACTGATGGAACTCGCGTCTATTCGTGGTCGCTGGCTCCCGGCAAGTTTGTCCTGGGCCGAAGCCCGGATTGCCCGTTGAGCGTGCCGGACAA
>PQAP01000038.1 GCA_003105265.1 candidate division GN15 bacterium
CCGCTGCAGGGACGGACGCTGGTGACGGCGCCGTGGGGCATGTTGACGCAGGTGTCGCTGTTCGAGGAGGCGGATCCGCGCATTATTTCCGTGACGCTGGATATCGCGGAGGTGAGGGAGTTTCGGCGGAAATACGTGCGGTCGACCTTCGAATCGGACCGTGCGATCAATTGACCGCTCTTTTCACACGCCAACGACGACTACAAAAAAAGCTCCCGCGGGGCGGGAGCTTTTTTTGTTTACGGGGGATCGAAATCAGATACCCTGATCGGCCCCGGTGACCTTGCCCACATTGCTTTCAATCCGGGCGTTATCCTGCAAGCTTTGCATCCAGCGACCGTAAAAGTCCTGCTGTTTCTTCGTTCTCACAGCAGTGAGGATGGAGTCGCGCTTCTCGGTATAGACGGTGAGGTCGGCCGGTACGCGCTCCAACAGCGTCATCACGGCAGATCCCTGCGAGTAATCGACCGGGCCGATAATCTGGCCGGGCGTGGTCATCGAGAAGGCGGCGCCGACGGCGCGGGGATCCTGTCCGATATAGGGGACGTAAGAATCGCGGGTGAAGAGGTTGGACGCGGCATACTGGAAGTTGTGCGCCTTGGCCAGNGCCTCAAGACCGGCGCCGGCNCGGGCNGCACTGGTGAGGACGGCCGCNGTATCGTGACAGATNGCGGCCAGACGGGCATTGCGCATGTCGAGCGCCACCTGTCCGCGGGCTTCGTCAAACGATACAACGCCGGCCGGAACGCGGTTGACCAGCTGCACGACATAGATCGAGGAGCTATTTTCCATCACGGGNGAAATGTCACCGGGTTTGCTCGAAAACGCGAACTGGTTGGCGACCGGATCCCGCCCGACGAAGTTGATGGTGCCGTTGCGCACGAACGGCGCGGTACGCTTGACCTCCAGACCGGCATCTTTGGCGGCGGTCTCGAAATTCCCCTGTTTGGCGGCCAACTCGAAGTCCTGCAATTTGCGATAGGCGGCGTCGATCGTTTCCTGCGACGGCGCTACTTTTAGAAGGATGTGCGCGACATGCGCCTGCTTTTTCGTGGCGCCGGTCGGCTTGCCGTCCGGACCGACTACTTTCTCATCGCGATAACCGTAGTGCTTGATGATATGCCAGCCGAACTGGGTCCGGAACGGCTCCGACAGCTCCCCTTCCTTCATGCTGAAGGCGAGTTTGTCGAATTCCGGCACAAAGCGACCGGCGTCTGACCAGCCGAGATCACCGCTGTCCTTGGCGCTGCCGTCCTGCGAATACGTGACCGCCATCAATTTGAAATCGGCCCCGGCGACGATCGAGTCGTGAATCGCCTGCATGGTGGCGCGGACACGCTGCCAGTCTTCCTCCGTGGGCTTCTTCTCAATCTGGACGACATTGAACACGGCGCGTTCGTCGGCCTTGAATTCATCCTGGTGCGAGTCGTAATACTGGCGAAGATCAGGTTCCCCGGGTGTAACTATCTCGGCATTGAACCGATTATACGGGACCGTGATCAACCCGATCTTGACCTTTTCCTGCGCATCGAGGAACGCCTGCCGTGCCTCGGCATCGCTGACTTCCACCGTCTGCACGGCCGCCAGAATGGCCTTCTGCTTCATGAGGTCGAGCCGGATGAGCGGTTCCAGCTGTGCCCAGAAGCTTGACGCCTGAGGGTCAGCCATGATCTGCATGTATTTCTGGTAGTCGAATTTGCCGTTGGTCTGGAAGCTGGGGTTTTCCTGCAGGAACTGGGGCGGCGCATACTGGAGATACTGGAAGA
The DNA here is from genome assembly GCA_003105265.1 of candidate division GN15 bacterium. Lineage (GTDB taxonomy): Bacteria > Zixibacteria > MSB-5A5 > GN15 > FEB-12 > FEB-12. The sequence goes on from PQAP01000038.1 coordinate 1,767, forward strand.
TTTCCTGATCGGTCACCACCACGTTTTCTTTGGCTGCCTGCTGAAGCAGCAGCCGTTCCTGAACGATCTGCTCCCAGGCGCGCTGTTCCAGTTCCTTGGAGCGGGCATCCGATACATCCTGATCGTTCTTCTGCATCTCCTGGTTCAGCAGATTCTGATATGTCTGATTGAGGGTTTCCCAGGTAATGTTTTCGCCGTTGATCGTGCCGGCATAGGCCTGCGAGGCGGCCCCGCCGCGGCGGCGACCCAGGAGGTCCATACCGACGTCGAGAACAAGCCATCCGATGAAAGCGACGATCAGGACGATCATGATCGGCAACAACATTCTTCGCAGAAAATCAAACATGTATCAAGACTCCTTCATTAATTGACCCGCGCTTCAATCGGCCGTCAGCGATGACGGGCCGTGGCGACGGGAGCCCCAAATATAGCACTGTCATCGCGTTGCGCAACCACCCATTCGCGCAGCGGGGCCAAAAAACGCTGTCGTTTGGGTTCATATCATCGTACTTTCGGTACAATCTGATAAGGCCTGAAGACCAAAGGAACCATGAAAAGCTCGACCAATAGATCACTCCGCGTTTTTATCCTGCTAATCCTCGTCGCTTCAATCGGTTATGCCGCAGGCCGGACCTGGCCGCTCAAAGGGCTGATCGACCTCTCGTCCGCGTTCGGCGATTACCGCACCGGCCGATTTCATGCCGGGCTCGATTTGCGGACCGGCGGCGTACCCGGGGCGCAGGTGCTCTCGCCTGTGGACGGCTATGTCTGGCAGGTGAAGATGTCGTACACCGGATATGGGAAGGGACTCTATTTGAAGGGGAACGACGGCTATGTCTATGTCTTCGGGCACCTGCAGCGGTTCGCCGAGAAGCTCGATCGCCGGGTGAAGCTGGAGCAGATGGCGCGGAAACGGTACTATGTCGAGATCGAGTTTCCGGCCGATTCCATCAGAGTTAAGGCCGGCGAGCTGATCGCCTTTTCCGGTCAGACGGGCGCAGGGGCGCCGCACCTTCATTTCGAGAAACGGACGGCCGGCAATTTCCCGTTGAATCCGCTGACCAATGGATATCCGGCCGATGACAACGTGCCGCCGGTGATACGCCAGGTGGGATTTCAGGAGACCGATGCCACCGCGCTGTTCGAATCCGGGCGGCGGATCGAAATGCGCGCGGTCGAGGCAAAAGGGGGACGCGGGTATGTTCTGGATCGCGTGCCGTATTTCAATCGGCCATTCGGCGTGCTGGTGGACTGTTACGATCAACTGCGCAAGGACGGCCCGGTGCTGAATGTCTACCGGTTGAACCTGTATATCGATGACAAGCCGTGGTACGAGACGGCGTTCGATACCGTCGATTACGCCACCACCAATTCGGCCAACCTTGAATATGACTATACCGAAGCAATTGAGAACCGCGCCACCATTCGGCGGCTTTTCCGGATGGCGGGAGATGAGTATTCCGGCTCCCGGGGGATGGAGGGCGGGGACGGCACCTATGGAACGGCGCCGGCGCCATCGTTCGGGTATCACAAAGCGCGCATCGAGGCGCTGGATGCGGCAGGCAATCGGTCACAATTGACGTTTTCGTTTGTCTGGGGACCGCCGGAGAATCTTTACCATCTCGACACTGCCGAGATGATCAATGATTCCAACTGGGTATTTCGGTTTTCCCCTGCGGTCGACACACGGCCGTACGGCATCGATTCGGCCGGAGTATTTCTCAATCAGAAGGCGGCGTGGGGTCCGGTGCCGACTATCGAGACGAAGATCGGGCCGGATGGGCGCATCTCCGCGGATGTCAAAGGATACCTTATTGACCGGCGGGTGTTCCGGCTGGCGCTGTTCACGCGCGGCGGATGCCGGATCGATGAGGAGCCATTCAACGGCATCATGGAACCCGGAACCACGCGCATCGGGGTCACGCACGAGTTGAATGACGACGGGTTGTACGTGACGATCAAAGCCGGCGCTCTACTGGGTGCGGAGGCGCGGCTCGAACTGTACCACCAGGGGAAATTGCTGGGAGTGGAGTACCCGTCGCGGTACTTCAATATGGAAAACTACCATTTCTTTGTGCCGCCGCGAGAGCAATACGCCCGGGTGGATTTGATCAAGGGAATTCTGAGCCGGGACACCAGCCGCGCGGCGGTCATGGCTGATACCGTCAATCTGGCGGTGGTCGGCCGCGACGATTCGACCGTCCTCGCGATCGACAGCAACGCCACAGTCATATTTCGCCGGTCGGGGCTTTACCAGCCGAGGTTCATCGATCTGAAAGTGAACCAGATCCGTTTCCGCGCGCCGCTGAAACTCAATTCGGACCACTACGAGGTGGGGCCGGCAGTGGTGGCGCTGCGGGAGCCGTTTGAGATCAGGATGCGATATTTCTCCACGCTTCCGGACAGCGGGCGGACCGGGATTTGCCGGCTCGACCGGAAGGCCAATCGCTGGCGGTGGATCAATATTCGCACCGACAGCTCGGAGCTGTTCGGCACGATGGATGTCGGGGGTTCGTTCGCGGCGGTGTATGATTTCGACCCGCCGATTATTTCCAACCTGACGCCGCCGGCCGGAGATAAGGTGCGGGATACGCGTCCGAAAATTCAGTTCACGCTGATTGATTCGCTTTCGGGAATCGCCGATGACCGGAATATTCTGATTAAACTGGACGGGAAGTGGCAGATCCCCGAATATGACCCGGAAACCGGTATCTGCCAGACCCAGCCGATGGAACCGCTGGCGCTGGGCAATCACCATGTGGCGGTCGAGGTCAGCGACCGGGTCGGCAACAAGGCGGCGCAGTACCTTCAGTTCACGGTGGCTCCGCCGTACCGAACGCGAACGAAGAGGTAAGAAGCGCTCGAGATATGTTCTTTCCGATACGCGATGATAACCCGACTGTCCGCACGCCGTATTTGACGATCGCGTTGATCGTGGTAAACACGCTCATCTTTCTGTACACGAAATCGCTCGGGGCGCGGGGGTTCGAAGAGTTCACGATGATGTACGGTTTCACGCCCGACGTTTTTTTCAATATCGACCACCAGTTTATCGTGCCGGGCTGGGTGTATATCACGCCGCTGTCGTCGATGTTTCTGCACGGCGGGTGGATGCACCTGATCGGGAACATGGTGTTTCTGTGGATTTTCGGAAACAATATTGAGGACTATTTCGGACCGATCAAATTCTTCATTTTCTATGTCCTTTCGGGGCTCGCAGCCATAGCCGTCTACTCGGTGTTCAGCTTGACCTCGGAAGTTCCGCTGGTGGGGGCATCCGGGGCGATAGCGGGCGTGATGGGGGCGTATATTATTCTGCATCCGCGCGCTCAGATCACGTGTCTCGTGTTCTTCATTTTGATAACATTCGTGACACTGCCGGCCAAGGTCGTGCTGGGAATCTGGTTTGCACTTCAGGTTGTCATGGCGATGGTCGGCAGTTCCAGCGGCGGGGGTGTGGCGTGGCTGGCGCATGTTGGCGGGTTCCTGTTCGGGATGGCGGTGCTGTGGGTGGCTGTCCGCCTCAAAGGTGGCAGACCATACGGCGGGCAGCGCGTCTACAAGATGCAGTGGTAAGGGGAATCGACTTTTCGACAATTCGAGATTTCTGATATTCGCGAAAGGATTTCGCTATGAGAAACTCACTGCTCGCAGTCGCGGCGGCAATTCTGCTGCTCGCGTTTTGCGGGCCTCGCGCCCGTTCACGCACAAACGGACACTTCCAAAATTACCAAGCAGGCGGTCGAATCGGCTGAGAAGCTGATCGGGCATGCATTTCACCGATGCCGAGCGGGACAGCATGCTCGATGCCCTCAAAGAGTATGCGCGCAATTACGACAGCTTGCGGACAATCAATATTCCCAACAGCATTCCGCCGGCGATCATGCTGAATCCGCTGCCGGTCGGGTTCAAGTTCCAGACCGAGCGGAGGCCGATGCAGTTGAGTGAGGTCACGGGGGTCAAGCGGCCGAAGAAGCTGGAGGATTTGTCCTACTACTCGGTCAGAGAGTTGGGTGAGTTGATTCGCACGAAACAGATCACATCGACTGAACTGACCAAGTTGTGTATTGCGCGGCTTAAGAAATATGATCCGATGCTCCACTGTGTCATCACCCTGACCGAGGACTCGGCGCTTAAGTGGGCGGCCGAAGCCGATGTTGAGATTTCGGCCGGGAAATATCGCGGGCCGCTGCACGGCATTCCGTATGGCGCCAAGGACCTGCTCGCTGCGCGCGGTTACAAGACTACGTGGGGTTCGGCGCCGTACAAGGATCAGGTAATTGACGAGGACGCTACCGTCATCAAGAAGCTCCGTGATGCCGGCGCGATACTCGTGGCTAAGACGACCATGGGGGAACTGGCGTGGGGCGATGTGTGGTATGGCGCGATGACGCGGAATCCGTGGGATACGTCGCAGGGATCGAGTGGATCTTCGGCGGGGTCAGCGTCGGCGGTGTCGGCGGGACTGCTGCCGTTTGCGATCGGCACGGAGACCTGGGGATCGATCGTGTCGCCATCGACACGCTGCGGGACGACCGGGCTGAGGCCGACCTATGGCCGCGTGAGCCGGACCGGCGCGATGGCGCTGAGTTGGTCGATGGACAAGATCGGACCGATTTGCCGGAATGTGGAAGACTGCGCGATCGTGTTCGACGCGATTATCGGGCCGGATGGCGTCGATCAGTCACTGTATGACGCACCGTTCAATTACACGCCAAGTGTCGACCTAAGCAAACTCCGGATCGGCTATCTCAAGACTGATTTCGAGAAGGATACCTCGAACACGGCGAACAACAAAGTGACGCTGGACAAGCTGCGTCAGCTTGGCTTCAATCTTATTCCGATTGAGTTGCCGAAATATCCGATCGATGCCATGTCGTTCATTTTGTCGGCGGAAGCGGCGGCGGCGTTCGATGATCTCACGCGGAGTAACCGCGATACATTGATGGTCCGGCAGATCAAGGATGCCTGGCCGAACGTGTTCCGGTCGTCGCGATTTATTCCGGCGGTGGAATACATTCAGGCGAACCGGTTCCGGTATATGATGATTCAGGATATGGCGCGGTTGATGGACAGCATCGACGTGTATGTCTCGCCGCCTTTCGAGGGGAACAATTTACTATTGAACAATCTGACCGAGAATCCGTGTGTGGTTCTTCCCAACGGTTTCGATTCAACGGGACATCCAACGAGCGTGACGTTTGTCGGGCGACTCTTTGATGAAGCGACCGTATTGACGGTGGCGAAAGCATATCAGGACGGGACGGAGTGGAATAAGAGGCGGCCGAAGGGGTTGTGAGGGAGACAATCACAGCCGCAAAGTGATGGAGTCATAGTGAACCCGGTAGTGTTTCTCTTAGGTGCAGGAGCTTCCATACCAGCCGGTATGCCAAGTACTCGCGAAATAACAGAGCGGGTCCTGAGTGGCAAAGGCGTGTACTATCATACAGATGACACTTTCTACATTGACGAAAGTCAAATTGGGCGTCCCATATGGGATGATCGCTCAGAGAGAATCGTTGGATTTATCGGGGGGTACTTAGTGCCAATGATCTCAACTATCCAGCCGAATTATGAGACCATCTTCTATGTCGTCAATCAGGTAAGGAATTATCTGACAGGCTTTGGTGCAAATCCGTCGCTTACGCTCTTCGTAGATCGCCTTGACCAGCTATTAAGAGGGTCAAGCCTTCTTGTCCCGGATTGTCAGGGAGGGATAGATTGGTCTCTTGAGCGCTTATCTGATGTGACACTGGATTACATATCAGATATTGTCTGGAGGACGCTCGCCAGAAGATCAGGCCCCACTGCCTACTTGAAGACCGTCGTTGACGCATGTTCAGACAATGATTTCGATGGCGTCTACCTCTTTACACTTAACCACGATTGCGTCCTTGAGCGTCATTTGGCTGAGAGCGGCATAGTGTGTATAGATGGATACGTGAAGGGGGAGTTCTTTGATCGATGGGACCCACGCGTCTTTGATACACGCGATACAGTCTATCTACTGAAGCTACACGGTTCAATTGATTGCTTTCAGATGAACGTGTACTCTGGCGATGAGCGTACATGGGTTCTGGGTAGACCGAAGTTCACATCCATAAATCAAGTGATTGATGACCAGAGCCGGATAGACCTTGCGTCGGGGAGGCCAGAACTGTTGGTTGGAACTGAAAACAAGCTACATGATTACTTGGGAAGTCACTTCCTGTACCTACATAGCAAATTCTATCAGATGCTCGAAAATGTAGACCGTCTCCTTGTCTGCGGTTACGGCTTTCGAGATACCGGTATTAACACTCGAGTTTACGATTGGTTATGGCAGAGGCATGAGCGAAAGCTGTGTATCATTCATGACGCTCCCGATGAACTCATAGCTAACGCTGCCGGTTTACTCCCACATAGACTGAGAGAGTGGCGCGATAGAGGGCAGGCCGTTTTCGTTTCGAGGCGAATCGAGGACACTAGCTGGGCGGAGATCAAGCAGGCTCTCGTTTAGACCATAATCACTTGGCACCAAACCCGCGCAATCCTGGCAGAACCAGAAGCGGTTCTGCCCTACAAATAACTCAAGTGGTAGCATTTTCTCGAATTCCTGCACCGCCATTCATAGCGGGCGCTGCCCCACCGTCTATCCCGTTCTCCCGCATAGGGGAAATTCGTCATTTGCGATTCCGGGCGGCGGCATAGCGATTGCCATAGACAACCGCATGGATTGCTATTTCGCCGCCTGTCCATTACCTGAACAGAACGACCTCGGGAAATCGGCGGTGGTGTTGTTCAACATCCCGGAGCTGGGTATCCGCTTCAAGGCGCCGTTCGCAGCGGTTGACAGCAACCACTCCGACCTGGCCTCGCTTCTGGCGCTGCTGGAATTCATCGATTCCAACCAGAAGTATTTCACCAACCGGACATTTCAGATCTACGGCCACAATCTGGCGATCATCAACATGCTCAATGGCCGCCAGCCGGTCGACGAACGGTTCGAACCGCTTCTGGACAAGGCGCAGAACTATCGCTCCAAATATCACTTTTCGCTTCAGTGGGTGCCGCTGAATGAGAACAGCGCGCTCGATTCCCTTTTAGGTTGACCAAGCGGACAGATCGGACCTATCTTTCGGTCCGATGACTCCCAAGCAGCTGCTGGCAGACATAACGGCCGGCAAATTCGCGCCGGTCTACTATTTCTACGGCGACGAAGATTTCCGCATGATCGAGGCGGAGAAGTTCATCGCCGGGCATTTCATTTCCGCCAAACTCCACCTGACCAACTACCGTCGGCTCGACGGCAAGCGGACCTCCTGCGCCGATCTGATGGCGGAGTTGTCGGTCTTCCCGATGCTCGGTGAGCGGCAGTTGTTCGCGGTCACCGATATCCAGCACTACAAACCGACCGAACTGGAGCGGATTCTCAAGATGCTCTCACCCGAAGACAAAAACCGGGTGGTGGTGCTGAGCACGCCTTCATCGAAGAAGCCGAAACGCGACGCGGCAATTCTCAAAAAGATGAACCAGATTGCGGTGGTGGTGGAGTTCAAGCAGTTGACACCGGCCGAATCGGAAGAGTTCATCGTGGCGCGATTACGCAAGTCTGGGCTGGCCATCGAAAAGAACGCGCTCAAACTGCTGGTGGAACTGCTGGCCGGGAATCGCGGGGCGATGGATTCCGAAATAGAAAAGCTGGTAAACTACAAGGCCGGGGCAGAGAAAGTCACAGTCGAAGATATTCAGGCGGTGGCGGGCGGTTACCAGACATACGCGATCTGGGATATCGGCGATTTTGTCGTACAGGGGAACACCAAAAAGGCGCTCAGCCTGATTCGCAAGACACTCTCCGAAGGGGTGCAGGCGACCACGATTCTGTCGTTTCTGACGCGCCATCTGATCGACCTGTATCTGGTGCAGAACAACAAGCCGCTCGAGCCGAACCGACGGTGGCTGGCATACAGACTCCGTGACAAAGCCGGTATTTACAAAAGCCAACAGTTGGAACGGATGATAGTGCAGGCGGCCAAGACCGAAGGGGAACTCCGGCGCGCCAAGGTGAAACCGGAACGCCTGCTCGAAATGTTCAT
>PQAP01000039.1:0-5407 GCA_003105265.1 candidate division GN15 bacterium
TGGCCAACCGGCGCTCAGTTCTGATTGTCGACACGATCGACACCGGCAAATCCGCCCCCGGGACGCTTCACTTCTTCCCGATTGGCAAGCTCACGCCCTCGAAGAACCTCATTAACTCACACCAGATCAATTTGCCCACCGCACTCGAATTCGGACGCAAGATGGGTTGTCGCATGCCCGATGACATTCAGGTTCTCGCGGTCGAGGCGCAGGATGTTACGACGCTTGCCGAGACCTTGACTGCTGCGGTGGCGGCCGCAGTTCCCGACGCTGTCGAACGCGTTCGAACCTGGGTTCGCGACAAGGTCACAGCCCAAAGCTGATCGCCTCTACTTGGTTGAGCGGAGTCCAAGCGGCCGGCCGTCGACGCTGTCCGGCGCGATTACCCCGAGCAATGCCGCGATAGTCGGCGCGATATCCACAGTGTAAACGGTCCTGGAGATTGTGCCACGGGCGACACCCGGGCCTGCCATCACCAACGGCACATGGCGATCATAATCGTACGGTGTGCCGTGGGAGGTCCCGTGTGGATCGCTTTCGACCAGATAGTTTTCAAGGTAAGCGAAGTAGATATCCGGACGACGCACCGGACTGAAGGCGTTTTCAAACAGGTCGAAATACGGCTGCGATGAAGCCGAGTCATGCGCCAGTTCATGGGAGGTGTAAGCCACGGCGATGTCCGGTAGCCGGCGAACATACGACGCCACGACGTTTTGCAGGACGGTATCATCGATCCCATGCGCCCGCGACTCCGAGTAATCCAGATAGATTTCGTAATCGCATCGCGCGATCGGATTCCTGCTCAGATGCAGATTGACCGCGGCAGAATCCCCGGCCGTCATGGTCCATTTCACCGCCGAATCGAGCGCGATTCGCCCTCCCTTGATACCCCGCATCGCGAGGTCTTCGGGCATCGTCATCGCGCCATGATCCCCGGTCAGAACCACCAGGTAGTTGTCGGAGCCGACGGACGAATCGAGGGCCGTGAAGAACGTGTCAAGATAGCGGTCCAGCCGGAGGTAGTAATCTTCCATCTCCTGACTATTGGGTCCGAAGGCATGGCCGATGGCATCGGCCGCTGAGCAGCTGATCCAGAGCAGGTCGGGAAAGCTGTCGCGGCCTAAAGCTTCCTGCCGAGTGATGGCTTCCGCGAGTTTAAGCGTAAGCTCATCGGCGAAGGGGGTGCCGTAGAATTCGGCGTAATAATCTTTCGGCTGTGCCAGAGAATCAAACAGGTGGGGAAAAGCGACATGGATGCCGTCGTTCTCGGCGGCGAAACTATCGGCGTGCGAGGCAACATAGGCCGAATTCGGAAACAGTTGCTGCCATCCCTGTGGACGAAAACTATCCGGCCATCTCGCCTTGTCGAAGTCCATGACAACGGTCGGCAGCGTGCCGGAATAGTACTTCGAGGTCACATAGTCACCCGTTGAACGGTCATACCAGAAGGCGCCATCCGGATGCTCCCCACCCATCAGAATTGCCGCCCGGTCTTTCAGGGCGAGCGAATACACTTTGCTCTGCGGGGAGGTGGCTTTCAGCCAATCGCCAAGCGCCGGTCTGAGAAGATTATGCGGCGACGCTCCACCCTTGCCCGATCCGCCGACCACCGGGCACGTGGAGTCGCCGACCGAGGCGACCATCTTGTGCTGTTCCTGATCGTACCATGAGTTGCCGACAATTCCGTGGTGCGACGGATAACAGCCGGTTGAAATCGTGGCGTGACCGACGGCGGTCTCGGTGGCCGAATGGTCGTGATAGGCCCGGGTGTAGACGGTCCCCGTACGCATGAGCCGCGCCAGCCCGCCGGTGTACATTGGCGCGAAGCGCGTCAGGTAGTCGGCGCGCATCTGATCGACCACTACTACCACTGCCAACGGCGGCGCCGGATTCCGCTTGCCGGCAGGGTGCCGTTCCAGTGCGGTCGCCGAGCAGACGATGACCAGGGAGACGCAAGATGCCGATCGGAACGTGTGACTAATCATCGCCGTGATTGTACTTGGCCGCGACCGGCATGCGGCGTCCAATTCCAAACGCCCGTGACGTCACTTTCAGTCCCGGCGCGGACTGACGTCTCTTGTATTCGTTGTAGTCGACCGCTCGCACCACCCATTTGACGGTCTCGCGGTCCAGACCCACTTTGACCATCTGGTCGATCGACATGCGCTCTTCGATGTAGTGGTGCAGGATGCGATCCAGAATGTCATACGGCGGGAGGGAGTCGCGATCCACCTGATTCGGCCGGAGTTCGGCGGAGGGTGGACGCTCGATAGTGCGGATGGGGATGACTTCCCGTGTGCGATTGATGTACCGCGCCAGTTCGAACACGAGCGTTTTGGGGACATCGGAAATCGCCGCCAGGCCGCCGGCCATATCGCCGTACAGCGTGCAGTAACCGGTGGCCATCTCGCTCTTGTTGCCGGTTGAGAGAACGATGGCGTTAGTCTGGTTGGAAAAGCTCATGAGGATATTACCGCGGATACGCGCCTGGACATTCTCGAAAGCGACATTGATTTCTCCCGGCCGCATCCCCAGTTGCGGCCCGAGATAACGGGTGTAGGCGTCGTAGAGCGGCGTGATGGGAATTATGCGAAACTCGATCCCCAGATTCTCTGCGAGCTGCTGTGCGAGCATGGTGCTCTCGTCGGCGGAATAGGGCGACGGCATGGTGATCCCGAGCACGTTCTCCGGCCCGATGGCGGCGGCAGCCAGGGCGCCGACCACCGCGGAATCAATACCGCCGCTCAATCCGATTACGGCTTTGGAAAATCCGCACTTGCGCAGGTAATCCCGGATTCCGAGTGTCAGCGCGCGGTAAAGATCTTCACACTCTTCGCACACCAGCTGATGATCCGCCGGTTTGTACCAGTTCGTGTCGATGACGGTTACTGCCTCTTCAAACTCGGGCAGCAGGTGTGTCAGCCGCCCGTCGGGATCGAACACCATGCTGCGGCCGTCGAAGATCAGTTCGTCGTTTGCACCAACCTGGTTGACGAAAATAAACGGCACGCGATGTTTCCGCGCGTGATTCCTGATGAGACGATATCGCAGTTGTTCCTTGCCGAGAGCGAAAGGTGATGCCGAGATGTTGATCATCAACTGGGCACCCTGCAGGGCCAGCGATTCGATCGGATCGGTAGCGTAGATACGCTGCGGCCACAATTCCGGATCGTTCCAGAAATCCTCGCAGATCGAAATGCCCAGCGTCGTATCCTTGAACCGGACTATGCTGACCGATTCAGCCGGATCAAAATAGCGGCCCTCGTAGAAGACATCGTAAGTCGGCAGCAGCGATTTGTGCTGGGTGAAGACGATCTCGCCGCGATTGACGAGAATCGCCGAGTTATGCAGCCCGAGCCCGGTTTCGCTGTGAGTCGCCACCGGCGCGCCGAACAGAATGCCGGCCGACGGAAACTTTGCCGACAGCTGCCGCACCTGATCTATGGCTTTGCTGCTTTCGCGGATGAACCACGGTTCAGCGAGCAGATCGCGCGGCGGGTACCCGACCACGAACAGTTCGGTAAAGACGATTAGGTCCACATTGCGCTGATGCTGCGCGGCCACCTCGGCAATTCGGGCGATATTTCCCGAAATGTCGCCAACAGTGGGATTCAATTGGGCTAGGGCTATCTTCATGGCCGAAAGGTACATCAATATCGACCACTTGGGCAAGTGTTGAGGTATTTATCTCTCACTATCTAAGGGGTTGCTCGGGATTCCGCTCGGCATGCCCAAATCTCACCTCTATGACGTAAAGATATTAAGTTGTTGTATCGCAGAGCGTTACGGCATGAGGCGAGTTCGATAGCACTGAAATTGCTTCCAGCAAACTTCCGAAGGATTTTTAGATTTTCATTGACACTTTGTGCAAATTTTCACATACTCAATGCCGATAAAGAGACGTATATCGTCTTGTAACTGTGAGATTGGAAGTAGTATGGCAGAAATAGATCATGCTGAGTCTTCGTCGATGAGCCGCCCCGGGATGGATGGTCAGTTCGGTCGAGTGGTAATGGCCCGTGACGGCATTGACGCTTTGATCCGGCTGTTGGATCGGCAGGGATTCCGCGTGCTGGGGCCGACCGTCAAGGATGCCGCCGTCGCGTTGGCCGAAATCAGTTCAACCACAGATCTTCCGGTAGGATGGACCGACGCCCAGGATGCCGCCAGTTACCGGCTGGTGAAGCACGAGCGCGAGACGCTCTTTCACTACACGGTCGGGGCACAGTCGTGGAAGCAGTTCCTGTATCCGTCGCGCACCTGTCTGTGGAGAGCGCGCCGGGCGGGAACGGAATTGCGAATCGAATCCGGGGCCTCGCCGGAACAGAAGATGGCGCTCTTCGGCGTCAGATCGTGTGACCTGCACGCCATCGGGATTCACGACAGAGTGTTTGCCGAAGGATCGTATCGCGATCCGGGGTATGTCAGGCGTCGCAGCAATATGTTTGTGGTCGCGGTGAACTGCAGCAAAGCCGGCGCCACCTGTTTCTGCACTTCCATGTCAACCGGTCCGCGGGCTACGGACGGATTTGATCTCTGTCTTACCGAACTCACATCGCCCGATGGCATCACCTACTTCGTAGAAGCGGGCAGTTCGTACGGCCAGGAGATGCTGGCGCAGTTGCCGTCGCGCACGGCGAACGAGCCGGATGTTTCGTCCGTCAATGTCATGATCACCGGCACGATCAGACAGATGAAGCGGAGTCTCGAGACGGCCGAGCTCAAGCCGCTGCTTCAGAAGAACGCCGAGCACCGGCAGTGGCTGGATGTCGGGAAGCGATGCCTGAATTGCGCCAACTGCACGATGGTCTGTCCGACCTGCTTCTGCGTGACGGTCGAGGACACGACCGACCTGTCGGGGAATGCCGAACGGCGGCGGGCATGGGATTCCTGCTTTACTCTTGACTACTCATATATCCACGGCGGTCATATTCGCACCTCGCCGCAAGCGCGATACCGTCAGTGGCTGACGCATAAACTGGCGTCGTGGCATGATCAGTTCGGAAGCTCCGGATGTGTCGGCTGCGGCCGCTGCATTACCTGGTGCCCGGTGGGAATCGATATTACGGCGGAAGCCGGCGCCATTCGCAAGAGCGTGAAGATTGGGTGAAAGTCAAGCATAAGAAGGAGTCACAAGCGTGGAGACATTGGAACCGTATCTGGCGGAGCTTCCGTTTCTCAAGGGGCTGAGCGCCGAGCATATCAGGCTGATCGTCGGCTGCGCGTCGAACGTGAAATTCGATGCCGGGCAGTATATCGATCGTGAAGGACAGGCGGCCAACACGTTCTATGTCGTGCGTCACGGCCGCATTGCCATCGAGATATTCCATCCCACCACCGGGCCGATCTGTATCCAGACGGTGGCCGAGGGGGAAGTGGCCGGGTGGTCCTGGCTGTTCCCGCCGTA
>PQAP01000039.1:5825-15363 GCA_003105265.1 candidate division GN15 bacterium
TGGTTCATACCGTGCGCGCAATCGGAACGGTCACGCGTGTGATGGCGAGGATGAAGGCCGGTGAGATTATCGGTATCCGCGGGCCGTTCGGCACGCCGTGGCCGGTTCAGGAAGCGGAAGGAAACGACCTGGTCATAATCGGTGGCGGCATCGGTCTCGCGCCGCTTCGCCCGGCACTCTATTACACGCTGGCCAACCGTTCCCGGTTCGGCAAAGTCGTGCTGCTGTACGGAACACGCACGCCGCAGGATATTCTCTATCGCAAAGAGCTCGAAGCGCTGCGGGCGCGTTTCGATCTTGATGTCGATGTCACGGTCGACCGCGCCGGTAGCGACTGGCACGGCGACGTGGGGGTCGTCACGCGGCTCATTCCTAAAGCGTCGTTTGACCCGGCCAGCACGTTTGCGTTCATCTGCGGGCCGGAAGTGATGATGCGGTTTACCGCCATGGCGCTGCAGAAGCGGGAAGTGCCGCTCCAGAATATCTATCTGACGATGGAGCGAAACATGAAATGCGCTATCGGGCTGTGCGGTCACTGCCAGATGGGCCCGCTGTTTGTCTGCAAGGACGGTCCGGTCTTCCGTTATGACCGGATCCGGGACATTTTCACCACCAGGGAAATTTAGTTATGGGCGCTCCGGCAAGAAAACAGAAACCGAAGGTCGCAGTCTTCAAGTTTGCATCCTGCGACGGTTGTCAGCTCAGTCTATTGGACTGTGAGGACGAACTCCTTCCGTTGGTCGGGCACATCGAGATTGCCAACTTTCTGGAAGCGTCGCGAGCGGTCGGCAAGGGGCCGTATGATATCACGCTGGTCGAGGGCTCGATCACCACGCCGCACGACGCCGAGCGGATTCACAAGATTCGCCGGCAGTCAAAACTGCTCATCTGTATCGGCGCGTGTGCGACGGCCGGCGGCATTCAGGCGCTCAGGAATTTCGGCGACGTCAAGCAGTTCACGTCGTACGTCTATGCCTCGCCGCAGTATATCGAGACGCTCAAGAAATCAACGCCGATCAGCGACCATGTGAAAGTCGACTATGAGTTGCGCGGCTGTCCGATCAGCAAGGCGCAGTTGATCGAGACGCTGCTGGCTTTCCTGCACGGCCGCAAGCCGGTGACGCCGCCACACAGCGTCTGTACGGAGTGCAAGCGGCGCGGGCTAACCTGTGTGATGGTAGCGCACGGCACGCCGTGCCTCGGGCCGGTGACGCACGCCGGCTGCAACGCGCTGTGTCCGTCGTACCTGCGCGGCTGTTTCGGCTGCTTTGGTCCGAAGGAGACGCCCAATGCCGATGCGCTCGGCGAGCAGTGGATAAGGATGGGGGTATCGGACGAGAATGTGCTCCGCGCGTTTCGCAGTTTTAATGCCGGCGCCGATGTCTTCCGCAAGGAGAGTGAATCGCATGAGTAGCAAGACCATCAAAGTCGAGGCGCTGGCNCGGGTCGAAGGCGAAGGCGGCATCCAGGTCAAGGTCAAGGGCGGCAAAGTTGACCATGTCAAGCTGGTTATCTTCGAGCCGCCGCGATTCTTCGAGGCGTTTCTCCGGGGTCGGCGATATGACGAAGCGCCCGATATCACCGCCCGCATCTGTGGTATTTGCCCGGTGGCCTATCAAATGAGCTCGTGTCACGCGATGGAAGGGATCGGCGGTGTGACGGTCGACGGCCAATTGCGTGAACTTCGCCGGTTGCTCTATTGCGGCGAATGGATTGAGAGTCACGCCCTGCACGTGTACATGCTGCACGCCCCGGACTTCCTCGGCTACGAAGACGCCATCCAACTGGCGGGGGATTATCCCGAGATCGTCAAGAAAGCGCTTGAGCTCAAGAAGATCGGCAACGACCTGATGGCGCTTGTCGGCGGACGGGAGATTCACCCAATCAACGTCCGGGTCGGCGGATTCTATCGTGTCCCGACTAAAGCCGAGCTCACTGCCCTGCTCGATAAATTGAAATGGGCGCGCGATGTCTCAATCGAGACCACCCGCTTTGTTTCGGGTTTCGAGTTCCCGAAGTTTGAGCGCGACTACGAATTCGTGTCGCTGCGGCATCCGTCGGAATACCCGCTCTGCGAGGGACGACTGGTTTCCAATCGCGGCATGGATATCGATCTTTCGGAATACGAATCGAATTTCGCCGAAGAGCATGTCGAGCACAGCAACGCGTTGCAGTCGGTTCACGTCGAGCGGGGCACCTATTTCGTCGGACCGCTGGCGAGGTACAACTTGAATTTCGATCGCCTGCCGGCATCGGCTCAGCAAGTGGCGCGCGATGTCAAGCTGGAACTCCCCTGCACCAACCCGTTCCGCGGCATTATAGTGCGCAGCGTGGAACTGGTGTTCGCGTGCGAGGAGGCAATCCGCATAATCGAAGCGTATGATCCGCCTCAGAAGCCGTTTGTGCCGATGACCCCGCGTGAGGGCACCGGTCGCGGCTGCACCGAGGCGCCGCGCGGCATTCTGTATCATCGCTACAAAATCGATCACGCGGGAATTATCCAGGATGCCAAGATAGTCCCGCCGACCGCCCAGAATCTCCGCACGATCGAGCAGGACCTGGCGCAGTATGTCGAGGCCAATCACGAGCTGAACCTGGATGACCTTACCTGGCAGTGCGAACAGGCAGTGCGCAATTATGATCCGTGCATCTCCTGTGCGACCCACGCGCTGAAAGTGAAGATTAATCGCGAGTGAGTCGCGGTATGAACACCGATCAAAGCAGAGGATTGATCGTCGGCGTCGGCACCGAGTATGGTGACGACGCCTTTGGTTTACTGGTCGCGCGCCACCTGGCCCGAAGAACCTACGAGAACATCACCATCATTACTCATCCGGGCGAAGGGGCGTCACTGATGGAAACGTGGCAGGGGTACGAGCGGGTTGTTATCGTCGATTGCGCGGCATCGGGTGCGTCAATCGCTTCCCGGTATACCTTTAATGCTTCAATCGAGCGTATACCCACCAAAATGCTTCGATACTCGACCCATGCCTTTGGCGTCGCGGAAGCAATCGAAACCGCCCGTGCGCTCGGCCGATTGCCCGAAAGGTTGGTGGTCATCGCGGTCGAGGGGCAGTCCTTCAACGCCGGTGAATCGGTCGACGAGCGTCTTGCCTCGCTGGTGGCGCCGATCGCGGCCGAGGCACTTGCCGCAGTAAGCGGGCATTAGGTTACCTCGCGTCACAGTACGCGCTTGCCTCCCGGTTATCGGACGCAGTATATTCACCAACGGATCAAACCTCATCTGAAAGGGGATCGATGTGAAGAAACTGCTCGTGCTCGCCACTTTTGTGTGTGCTGCTGCGGTCGCGACCGCTCCCGCACAGGAACCCACGGCTGTCGCCTCCACGAATACGGCCAGGCCGCACTCGGGGATCAATATCTCGATAAGCCCGTTTATTCAGCAAGGATTCGGCTACACCAAGTGGATCATGGAAGTGAGGGGACTGATTGACAGCGGCATTATCGGAACGGTCAAGAGTGAGCTCGACTATCCGCTCAACTCCGTAAACGGCGGCCTGGAACTGCGCATCGGTTCGGGCCCATCGGCCTACAAGGACTGGTCGATCGCCCTGTCGGTCAGTACCGATCTCAAGGATCCGACACATGTGATGAAGGACTATGATTGGATATTTATTCCCGGGGGCTTCAACGGCGGTATCAGCTACACCGAGTCGAGTGTCAAAATGACGTCACTTCAGGGCTCACTGCAGGGTCAGTTGACGCTGGCGCGGAGCGGAAAGTCCCGGTTTGGAATGCTCGCGGGCGTCCGGTACCAGCACTTCGACCAGAAGCTGTACGATCTGGCGGGCTGGCAACTCGATTCCGCGAACGAGCGATTCTATTTCGACGTATATCAAGACACGCTGGTGGGGACCTACAAGATCACCTACACCATGCCGAATATCGGGCTATTCTATCGCCTGCAATTCAACGAGGGGTCGAGCGTGGAGCTGAACGGTGCGTTCATGGTTCCGTTCATGTCGGACGAGGACGATCACGTGCTGCGCAACCGTCTCGCAACGGCCAGCAGCAGCGGCACGGGCTATTTCGGGGAGATCAAGGTTCGCCTCTCATCGTCGAAGACTCGGGGCAAAAGGCCGTTTGTGGAATTGAGCGGTCAATTGATGGGGATCGATGCGCGACCCAAGCAGACGATCTACTGGTACGGCGATGATCCCATCACGCCGGAATTCAATGACACCGGTTCGCGGCTGCCCGGCATCCCGCATCATGTAATCAGCAAGCAGCAGTTCCTGACGACGAAAGTCGGCGTGATGTTCTAATACTTCCGCTGACGATGAGGTTTCAGGTCTTTCTCCAGGGATGAAGAGAAAGACCTGCCCTTTCCGCCAATCGTCTCCACTTACTTCCGCAGCGAATCCCGAATCTGGCGCAGCAGCGTGGCGATCACAAAGATAATCAGAATTGCCGCAAACTCGAACAGGCGTCCCGGCTGATACGGCAGCCATTCGAATGTCCAGCCGAAGAAGCCGATGAACCAGTCCAATGCGGCCAGGATAACGAGTATCGCGGCCACCACAAAGAACAGCCGCTGAAAGAGACTTGTCAGTTTGGCGACCATGGCTCATTTACCTCCTGCGGGTGTTCTGGGAATCGTGAGGACATTCTTCAGCATCTGATCGGTGGCATAATTGATCCGCACCATGCGGACCGTGCCGGCGTCGTCCTGAAACCAGATCTGCGCCCACCCGGCGTACTGCTCGGAAATGGTAACGGCCTTGAGCTGGCCGTATTCCAGCGGCAACGACTGGAGATCGGCGAACCGGTTGGGGTCCTCGTCCCGGTTGATGCGCGTGCATGACAGTGCCGCAAACAGGAGAAGCACGCCGACAGCCGCGAATAGCAGCTTTCTCGTCATAAATTCCTCCATAGCTGGTGACTCTATGTTCGTCCCGACCGACCGAAGGTCTGCACGCCTGCCGGGCGATGCGGGAGAGATTTCGAATACGAGGCCTCGCAGCCGGGGCTGCGGGGTCGGCTTGCGCTCAACGATGACCGGGGCGCAGCTGGAAAATTGCGTGAATAGGTCTATGAAAGTATTTTCCGGCCAACCCGGCTCTGCTGAAACGGAGCATAGTGGCCGGACCGGGGCACGTCAAACATAAAACAGGCGGCATATTAGCCGCCGGTCGAACGGGATGGGCGCTTTCGGCTATGACCGGGACGGTTACTTCAGGAGCACCATCTTCTTCGTGGCCGTGAACTCTCCCGCGGAGACGCGGTAATAATACACGCCGCTCGCCACGCTACGGCCATTCACGGTGCCGTCCCACTCGATCTTATGCGATCCGGCGACAAGGCGCCGATTGACCTGATAGACCAATTGCCCTGCCACATTCAGCACTTCGACCCGGACATCAGCGGCTTTCGGCAGATCGAACGATATCACTGTCCCGGCATTGAACGGGTTGGGGTAGTTCTGGCGAAGGGCGAAGGTGAGGGGGAGAGATTCGGAGCGGTGGTCTTCGGCAGAGGTAACGTAATCGATGACGACCGGAACTCGGGCGCCGTCGTATGAGGCAGCATCGGCCTTCACCAATCTATGAGCACCGGGAGCGTTTATGAGCGATCCTGAGACTATGTGGGGCACCGAATCAAGGCAGCTGCCGGAGATCAGAACGAAGGTAGAATCATGCCAGAACGCGCTCATGATCGACGCACCCGGCGCGAGCAGTTCCGGAGCGACTTCGCCTTCGAAAACCAGGCGCACCGCACCAAGAGTATCCGCTGATATCAGCCCGATCGGGGATGAGTAGTCAAGACATGTCAAGTGGGCCGTATCAACGGAATACAGCGGAGGATAAGGCAACGCGTCGCCGACGATGATGTGCTGCAGATAGACAAAGTCACTCAACGTCAGCGGCGTTCCGTCGGCGTTGACGTCGGTGCATTTTAGGAGCCACTCGGGGTCGACTGTGGCTCCGGTGTCATACAGGAAGTAGTAGGCAAATGCGATGCACCCCCGAATGTAAGGATCTATCGGAAAGTTCCAGTCCTGCCAACAGTCACGCGGGTCAATGGAATCGGCACATATGATATCTAACCCACCATGGTAGAAGTCAACGTCACGAAGCGATATAGGTCGTTCAGGATCCCCCAATAAGCACGTATCGACCGGCAGGCCCGATGTTCCCGGAAACGCGGCAAGGTTCGGGTCAATGAGCACGCCGGTGTCGCACATGGTAAATGGCTCGAATTCATACACCCGATTGGCAACGTGCGATTGCCGACCGTCCCAGCTGAGGAGCGAATTGTTGGCGCAGTCGCGCCACAAGAATCGTATCGGCAATGATGTGCACTCAATCGTGCGGTCGTTCGAGACCAGGAACTTTACTGTAAACAGTGTAGCGGGCAGTCCAGGTAGATATTTCGGCGTGCAACTCGGATGTACAGGGCCGTTGTTCGTCTCGGCAAGGCCGACCACTCGCAGTGTGCCGCTGGGACATGCGAGACCGCAGTTACCATCAGCGCCGTATCGATACGTAAAATACTCCCACATGCATTGTTGATAGAATAGCGAGGAATCGTTAAGCACGGCTTGCAGGGAGAGGGCCGTGGCGTCATAGCCCAAAAGCAGGTCAAAGCCGCCCAGGCCACCAATGAGTGTGTCAGCGGAAGCACGTTCAAGAGTCACCTTCACGTCCTGCATTTGGCCCTGCAAGACATCGTGTAGCTTTCCGATACGCAGCGAGTATTCACTGGTCCGCGCCACCGGACTTTCTACGAATAAGCTGAAACCGGTGCTGCCCGAAGTGTATCTGTCCGAGGCCGTGAGTGTGACCGAGTACTTCTTGCCCGTGTCAGCCGCAAGAGGATAGAAGACCAGATCGTCATTACTATCAAGGTATATTGTTCCGGCAGGAGTTGGACGAATTGACGAAATAGTTTTCTGAATGACATCGCACGAATCGTAGTCGCGCCACAGGATTGGAATCACGTTGGATCTATAAGCTACAACCGGAATACTGTCCCAGCGCTCAGGACCGGTGTACACAGGTCGGGGAGGAAAGTTGAAGATGCGGAAAGAGAACGAACAACTATCTGCATTCCTGCCGCTGCCGTTTCCTAGCGCGGCCTTAACAACCACCGGAAACCATTTTCCCCACTCACTGGGATCAACAGAACCTGGATCGAACGACCACTGCCCTGTGTTTTCGTCGATCTCGCCCGGCCCCGACACCATGCTGTACCGGATGCCGTGCTCCGTCCGTGCACCTTGCGTCTTCACCGCCGCGAAGTGCCAGCCACTCGGCGGGCAGTGTGAGAAAGTGAGGGTCGACGGGCAGTCGAGAAACGTGATGCCGTCGCTCGTGGACGCAACCGGCACTTCGGCATGACTATTGGCCACAAAGACGAGAGCGAGAGCCGCTGTTATTGAAAGTTTAACGATTCTTAACACTGCTGTAAGCCCCTGATGTCAATAATATACCTCTATATCGCCGATTGTCAATCACCGTTCATCGAGCAGCAAGCGGAGAGGGAACGGATCTATGGTGTTGCCTAACCGATTAGACAATAAGAAATTACACCGGTACAATGCCTGAGGCCCGAGAATTCAGCGTAAACTCCGACACCTTGACCCATCAATGCGGGCATCCGAGAACCCCCGTGAACATTTCTTGTATAACGGCGTTAGATAATCGAAGTAGAGAAAGGATTTTTCGATGAGGAACAGTCAACATCATCACAGCCCATCGGCGCTCATACTGCTCGCGATACTCGCACTTTCCATCGCGCTCTTCAATATCGCCGTCGCTCGTGAGACTGCCGATCCGGTCACGGTCCCGCTGGCCAAAGACCGCCCCATCATGACGCTCAGAGACCTGAACAACGCTTTCGTGGACATCGCGAAATCAGTGACTCCCTCGGTTGTCATGATCACCACCGCTCAAAAAGTTAAAGTCAGACAGACGGACCCGTTCGGGATGGACCCCTTCGCGGAGCTGTTTGGCTTCCACCAGCAACAGCAGCCGCGTGAACAGGAATTCCGCCGGCAGGGGCTTGGCTCCGGCGTGGTGATTTCCTCCGACGGTTACCTGCTGACGAACAATCACGTGGTCGCGGATGCCGATTCGATCGTGGTCCAGTTCTCGGACGGCATGACGAGATCGGCCAAGGTGGTCGGGACGGACCCGAATACCGATGTCGCGTTGCTCAAGGTCAATGCCACCGGGCTTACGCCGATCAAAATCGGCAATAGCGACAGTCTTCAGGTGGGGGAGTGGGTTCTGGCTGTCGGCAGCCCGCTCAACCCGAATCTGGCGCACACCGTGACACAGGGAATTGTCAGCGCCAAGGGCCGATCTAACGTTGGGCTGGCGGATTACGAAGATTTTATCCAGACCGATGCCGCCATCAATCCCGGTAACTCGGGGGGNGCGCTGGTGAATCTCGACGGCGAACTGGTCGGCATCAACTCGGCTATCGCCAGCCAGAGCGGCGGATTCCAGGGAATCGGCTTCGCGGTGCCGATCAACATGGCGATCCGCGTGAAGGACCAGTTGCTTGCCACCGGCAAAGTCACCCGCGGTTACCTCGGAGTGAACATACAGGATGTGAACAATCAGCTTGCCCAGGCCATGAATCTTGAAGCCGAACAGGGAGCGTTGATCGGCAATGTGGCCGACAACAGCCCGGCGGCCCGGGCCGGCCTGGAATCGGGCGATGTTATCACGGCGTTCAACGGTCAGTCGATTCAAAATTCGTCGCAATTGCGCAGCCAAATTGCGAGTACCGCTCCCGGCACCACAGTCACGCTGACGGTTCTTCGAGACAAGACCGAACGTGATTACAAGGTGACGCTAGGTGAACTCACCGCCCAGAATGCAAGCGCGGGCGGCGAAAACGACAAACTGCTGGGCTTTGCGGTCCAGGAAATTGATCGCTCGCTCGCCGACAAGTATGACCTGAGCGTTCGGCAGGGCATCGTGGTAACGAATGTTGATGAGAACAGCCATGCTTCCGATGCCGGACTTCGGGAGGGAGATGTCATTCGCGCGGTGAATCGCACGCACGTTTCGACGATGAAGGACTTTGACCAGGCAGTCAGCGGCCTGAAGAAGGGTGATCGCCTGCTTCTGTCGGTGGAACGGCAGCAGGGCGGCTTCTTCATGGCGTTCCAGTTGTAACCTCGTCTTGGCGCAAGCGGCAGGTGTGCGCATCTGCCGCTTGCTTCCATCCGTATCATAAATTCACTCATATTTTTATTTGATTTGTACGAGCGTCAGGGGTACTATCCGGCTCTAATGGTGTAAAATGCCCGTATGAGCGAACACAAAAGACAACACAGGGAAGTCATCCTCTCCGGCGTGCAGCCGACTGGGGCTTTGCACGTCGGAAATCTCGAGGGTGCGCTCCGGAACTGGGTCCGGATTCAGGATCAGTACGAAATGTACTGCTGCATCGTCGACTGGCACAGCTTGACGGCCGAAATTGAAAACACGTCCGGCTTGAAAGACAGAGTCTTTCAGGTCGCAATAGATTTTTTGGCTGCCGGGCTTGATCCGGACAAGGT
>PQAP01000040.1 GCA_003105265.1 candidate division GN15 bacterium
TGTATTTCGCCGGCATGCTGATGATGTTCCACAATCTGGCCAAGACCATGAAACAGGGAAAGCTGGTCGCACTTGAAACGGCGCAGGCGGCGCCGCTGCCAAAAGCAGCTGACCGAGCCATACACGACAAAACCTGGCACCGCTGGCTCGAGCGGAAACCGGTCCAATTCCTGTTGCTCTCGACCGTGGCCATATTGATCGGCGGCATCATAGAAATGATTCCGACTTTCCTCGTGAAAAACAATATCCCGACTATCGCATCGGTCAAACCGTATACTCCCCTCGAACTTCAGGGGCGGGATATTTACGTCCGGGAAGGATGCTACACCTGCCACTCCCAACTGGTGCGACCATTCAGGTCGGAGACCGAACGGTATGGCGAGTACTCCAAGGCCGGCGAATACGTGTATGACCACCCGTTCCAATGGGGTTCGAAACGTACCGGGCCGGACCTGCACCGCGAGGGCGGCAAGTACCCCGACGGCTGGCATTACAACCATATGAAGGATCCGACGTCGATGTCCCCCGGCTCGATTATGCCGCCGTTCCCGTGGCTAATCACAGACCCGTTGGACACCACCAGCACGCCATCGAAGATCCGCGTGCTGCAAACACTCGGAGTCCCGTACCCGCCGGGCTACGCGACTCAGGCCAATGCCGAACTGGTAACGCAGGCGAACACGGTGGCGAAGAATCTCAAGGATGGCGGAATCGAGGTCGCGGCGGATCGCGAGATTATCGCGCTCATCGCCTACCTGCAGCGTCTCGGGACCGACATCAAGGCCGGACAGAACAAACCGGCGGGAAACTGAGGTGATGTATGATCAGTGAATTCATCACGTCGATAGCGCACACCACCTGGTTACCGGCGGCCATGCTGGTGATCGCGATGCTGGCGTTTGCGGCTGTCATTGTCTGGGTCGTGCGCCTTGACAAGGAAATCGTACGCGAACTCGAGCGCCTGCCGCTGGATTCCACCGTCACCGAACTCACGAGAGGAGACGATCGCCATGTCTGACGTACACGACAATATGCTGGACCACGACTACGACGGCATTCGCGAACTGGACAACGATCTCCCTCGCTGGTGGCTCTGGCTGTTCTATATCTGCATCGCGTGGGGCGTGCTGTATTTCCTGTACTACCACGTGTTCGGCATCGGCTACTCCAGCGCCGATCAGTATCGGCTGGAACTGGATCCCGATTACGTGCGTGTGTCGTCATCGGGAGGAAAAGTACTCGGTTTCATATCCGAGTACCATACGCCGCTCTACTCGCCGGAGCGGGACGCCGCCTTTGGCATGGGCAGGAAGCCGGTTAGAGTGGCTTTCCGCGAAGAGACCCGGGAAAACGATACTTCCACCTATGTCGCACTTCTCGACCGAAGCGATCTCGATACCGGCAAGGCGGTCTTCCTGAAGAACTGCGCTACCTGTCACGGCCAGTTTGCCGAAGGGAAAATCGGACCGAATCTCACCGATGACTACTGGCTCCACGGCGCGGGCATGACTAATGTCGTGAAGACGATCAAGTACGGCTATCCCACCAAGGGGATGCTGGCCTGGCGCGGCGAACTGAGGCCGCAGCAGATTCTCCAGGTGGCCAGCTATGTGCTGTCGCTGCACGGGTCGAATCCGCCGAATCCGAAACCGCCGCAGGGTGAACTGGTTAAGCAATAGCAATCGCCATGTCCGATTCGCCAGACAAATCCGACGCCTTCCGGGATTCCCTCGCCACGATCGACCAGCGGGGTCATCGCAAGTGGGTGTATCCCACCCAGCCGGTCGGTCCGCTCTATCGCTGGCGCACCGCCGTGGCGATGGTGCTCCTGACGTTTCTGTTCGGTGCGCCGTTTATCAGAGTGGGCGGCAACCCGCTGCTTCAGATCGACCTGTTAAACCGGAAGTTCTTCATATTTGGCGCCGTCTTCTGGCCGCAGGATTTCTACATTTTTGTGCTCTCAACCATCGCGCTGGTGGTGCTTATCATCCTGTTCACGGCAGCGTTCGGACGGCT
The DNA here is from genome assembly GCA_003105265.1 of candidate division GN15 bacterium. GTDB lineage: Bacteria > Zixibacteria > MSB-5A5 > GN15 > FEB-12 > FEB-12. The sequence goes on from PQAP01000040.1 coordinate 2,017, forward strand.
GTTCTGCGGATGGATTTGTCCACAGACTATCTTCATGGAAATGGTGTTCCGGCGAATCGAGTACTGGCTGGAAGGTAACGGCCCGCGTCAGCGCGAACTGGCGCACTCGCCGTGGACAGCGAACAAGCTGGTGCGTAAGACCGCCAAGCAGGCGATCTTCTTCGGCCTCTCCTTCCTGATCGGCAACACGTTCCTGGCGTATATCATCGGCACCAAGCAGCTACTCGCAATTGTCACGGACTCCCCGCTCAACCACCTCACCGGCCTGACCGCCATGCTGCTGTTCTCCGGCGCGTTCTATTTTGTCTTCGCCTGGTTTCGCGAGCAGGCCTGCACGCTGGTCTGCCCGTACGGGCGGCTTCAGTCGGTGCTGCTTGATAACAATTCGGTGGTGATCGCGTACGATTTCAAGCGCGGCGAGCCCCGCGGGCCGGTCATGCGCGGGCGTGAGCGGGCGCCCAACGGCGACTGTATCGATTGCCTCGCCTGCGTCAGGGTCTGCCCGACCGGAATCGACATCCGCAACGGCACGCAGCTCGAGTGCGTCAACTGCACTGCCTGTATCGACGCCTGCAACCGCGTGATGGCGCGCATGAAGTGGCGTCCGGGGCTGATCCGGTATGCGTCGTACAACAGCATTGCGCTCGGACAAAAACTCCGGTTCACTCCCCGCATGGGGATCTACACGGCGGTACTTCTGATCCTGGTTGCGTCCATAGGATTTTTCATGTCGCAACGGTCCCAAGTCGAGACGACTATCCTTCGCACCACCGGCTCACTGTATCAACTGCTCGATAACGGCGTGGTGCGCAACCTGTACACCGTGTCGATTGCCAACAAGACCAGCGATACGATGAAACTCGATCTGCGATTGAAATCACCGGCCGGGCAGGCGACCGTGGTTGGACCGGCGCTGGTGGTGCCGCCGCAGGGGCTAAAGGAATCCATCTTCACCGTGGAAATTCCACGGACCAACCTGTTTGCGGCCAACAGCGGGATCGTGATCGACGTGATCTCTGATGGAAAAGTGCTCGACGAAGTGCGAAGTACGTTTGACGGTCCCGACCCGAGAAAGCACGAAGAACAAAAAGAACATGAAGAACACGAGTCAAAAGAGAAGTAGGTGGGGCATCGGCATATTCACGCTCTACGGCGGATTTGTCGTGTTCATTCTCATATGCGTGGCGTTTGCCTCCCTGCAGAATTTGGATCTGGTGGATCCGGACTACTACCAGAAGGGAATCGAGTATCAGCAGCAGATCGATCGCCTGAANCGCACNGCCGCNGCCGNNGCNNGNCCNANGATNGCGTACGATTCGGANCGAAACGGCATACTCATTGCCTTTCCNTCGACAGTACCTGCCGATTCGCTGCATGGCAGCGTCACGCTTTTTCGGCCATCGAACGCGCATTGGGATCGCACCATTCCGCTCGCCGTNNCAGCCGGTNACCAACAGATGATTGCAACTNACNGTCTCGCGCGGGGGCGATGGCGNGTTAAGGTCAATTGGACAGTCGGTGATTCATCGTATTTCGCCGAGGATTTTCTGGATTTGGAGTGAGGTTATTCTATGTCACTGGAACTTTGGACCGGTTTTGTCGTGGGCATATTGGGGAGCATTCACTGCATCGGCATGTGCGGTCCGATCGCCCTGGCGCTGCCGTCCGGATTTCCGACTCGAACCCAATTACTGGTAAGCCGGCTGCTCTATAATGCCGGCCGCGTGCTGACATACGCGGCTCTCGGCGCGGTCTCGGGTTTGCTCGGGAAGACGATTGTCATGGCCGGATTCCAGCGCTCGCTGTCAATCGCCGGCGGCGTGGTCATTTTGATTATGGTGCTGCTGCCGACAAGGTTCGCGCATCGGCTGTTGCCGATGCAGGCGGTCGGTCGATTTGCCGAGAAAATACGCGCCATCTGGGGCAAATTGTTTCAGGAACGGGCGATGCGTTCATTGTTTGCGATCGGCATCCTCAACGGCTTTCTCCCGTGCGGATTCCTGTATGTCGGACTGGCCGCCGCCGCCACGACCGGCGGAATAATGAGCGGCTCCGCCTACATGATGCTGTTCGGACTCGGAACGGTCCCCTCGATACTGGCCACCTCGCTCTTCGGCGGTCTGCTCACCATGCGAATCCGCAGATACTTCCTGCGGCTGCTGCCCGTCGGAAGTTTGATTCTGGCGTCGCTATTGATTCTGCGCGGGCTGTCGCTTGGCATTCCGTATGTCAGTCCGAATATGGATAAGCAGACGACCACGCAGCATCCGTGCTGCCACTAGCAATCTGCCTCAGTAGATCATCGGAATCAGGCGCTTTGTTCCGGCGCTGTATTTTGAATACTTCTCCCCGAAGAATGACAGAAGCGCTTCCTCCTCGACCTTAATACGATGCACAAATGCTGTGGTGATCGGCACGACAATTACCAGCAGGGACAGCCAGTTGGAAAAGACCAGCCCGAGGCCGAGGAATGACAGCAGACTGCCGGTGTAGGCCGGATGGCGCACATACTTGTACAGTCCGGTCGTGACCAACTTGTGATCTTCCGCAATTGATACATCGACAGTGAAATACTTCCAGAGTGTCATTATAGCGACCCACCGAATGGCCAGCCCGATCAGAATCAAGGCAAGCCCGCAGAACGCGAAATAGACAGCGCCCGTGTGAATTGTGCCCGCGCGATAGACCGCCAGGAGGACGCCGGCCGTGATGCCGAGAACTACTGCAGTCCACATTAAGCGCAGGGAGGATTTGTCCTGTCGGCTGCTGGTCGGATCGGAATGTTTCAACCGGGCGAGCAGAATCTCGGAGATGATCCAGACCAAGGAAACAATGATGATGGTAAGTCCGAAACTCATTTTGCTACATCCATGACCGCTCTAACAGTTATCAAGTCATACTGAAGTAGTCAGCTCAATACGCCACCAGCGTGACGAGCAGGTTCAGGACAGTGTGATTTGCTGACACGCCATAGTCGTTCGAGGTGTGACCACCGGCGTAGTACAGCCCGACTTGCAGTTGTTTCAAGAACTCGTAACCGACGCCGGCAGAATAGCCGAATCCATGTCCGTCGACATTCCAGTGCTCGGTGCTAAAGACCATAAGGCCGATGCCGACCGAGGTAAACACCCGACGGTTGCTGTTCCCCCAGTAGTGGTACCACCCGACACCGTTCAGACCCTGAAGGACATAAGAAGACCCGAGCTCGGACACTTTAGAGAGGCATCCGCTCCCTTCATAAACGATCATGTTCCGGTCATCCCAGGCGTACCCAGCTAACATGTTTGCACCAAAACCGGACTTCGTTGTCTCGATCCCGAGTCTATCAGCGCTTAAAGATGCAATAGGGGTAAAACCGAGGCCAAAACCGGCCACGAACCCCTTGCGTTTGCCGTCGAAGGCGTGAGTTGTTGCACAGAACGCGATCACCAATAGCGTGGTCAACCGTAGGATGGTTGATCGATTGAAGCTCATCTGCCTCCCTTGTTGGATGGAATCGTCTCCGTTAACTGCGCAATCATATCAGTCTTTCAGGTTCCGGTCAAAAGAAATCTCGCGACCTTCAACTGGCTACAGTTGGCTATTATTCTCTACCGTTTGAACAATATTCTCCGGACACGGGTCGACTCATGGGATCTCTGATTCCTATTTTATTGCCTCCAAACAACATAGCAGTGAGTACAACAAGGGCATCAACTTTGCCTTTGACTGACACCATGACGAGTTTTGGAGGCCTTATGAAATGGCGCGAGCCATTGACGTGGATCAGTGCGTCGCTGACTGTAGCCGTTCTTTCCCCCGCCTTGTCGTTCGGTGCAGATACGCTCCGGGTTGACCAGGTCGTGGCCGACGTGCTTCAGCACAGCGACCGTCTTGCCGCGGCCCGATACATGGAGGAAGCGGCGAAGACCAAAATCGGTGTCGCGGGGGCGTGGGATGA
>PQAP01000041.1 GCA_003105265.1 candidate division GN15 bacterium
AATTCCACCGATGAGCAACTGGTCGAGCTGTTCTATGAAACGGAAAAGCTGTCGCTGACCGGCAAGAAGCCGAAAGACTATGAAGGGGCCTATCTCGCGTCGACGGTGATCGACAAGGAAACCGGCGAAATCATATACAGCCCCGGCGAATTGATGACCGAAGATGTGGTGGAAAAGCTGCTCGAGAAGGGGCACAAGACCGCCATGATCGTCCCGAAAGATGAAAAGGACGATGTCCGGATCATTTTGAAGACGCTCAAGAAAGACCCCACCAAGTCGCGCGAGGAAGCGCTACTGCGACTGTATTCGCTGGTGCGTCCGGGTGAAACCCCGACGCTGGAGATGGCGGAGTCGCTCCTGGATAAACTGTTCTTCAACAGCAAGCGTTACGACCTTGGGGAAGTCGGCCGCCACATGATCAACCAGCGGCTCGGACTGACAATTCCGCTCGAAAAGACGGTATTCGATCCCGGCGATTTCGTGGCCATCAGCAAGTACCTGATCGGGCTGCGCAACGGCGAAGGATTCACGGATGATATCGACCATCTGGGCAACCGCCGCTGCCGCACAGTCGGCGAACTGCTGGCGAACCTGTTCTCGGTCGGTCTTTCGCGTATCGCCCGAACGATTCGCGAGCGACTGTCGCTGAAGGATCAGGAAAACGTGACGCCGCAGCTGCTGGTGAACGCCCGCACGGTATCATCGGTCATCGACACGTTCTTCGGGTCGTCGCAGTTGTCGCAGTTCATGGATCAGACCAACCCGCTGTCGGAATTGACTCACAAGCGCCGTCTGTCGGCGCTCGGTCCGGGCGGTCTGACCCGGGAGCGCGCCGGATTCGAAGTCCGCGACGTGCATCACACGCACTATGGCCGGATGTGCCCGATTGAGACGCCGGAAGGACCGAATATCGGTCTGATCACGTCGATGGCGACCTTCGCGCGCATCAACAAATACGGCTTCCTGGAGACGCCGTATCGCAAGGTTGAAAAAGGGAAAGTGACCGGCAAGATCGAGTATCTGTCGGCGGATCAGGAAGACCGCTATTTCATCGCACAGGCGAATGAAGAGCTTGACGATCACGGCCGCTTCAAACACGAATTCATCAACGCCCGCCGGCGTTCGGATTATCCGCTCATCAAGGCGGAAGAAGTGCAGTATATGGATGTGTCGCCGCGCCAGATTGTTTCGGTGGCGGCGTCATTGATTCCGTTTCTTGAACACGACGACGCCAACCGCGCACTCATGGGTTCGAACATGCAGCGCCAGGCAGTGCCGCTCCTCAAGACTGAGGCGCCGATTATCGGCACGGGGATGGAGCGCAAGGTGGCGGTCGACTCCGGCGTGGTGGTACGCGCCCGTCGACCCGGCTCGGTCGTGTATGTCGATGCCGACAAAGTGGTCGTGAGACCTGCCGTGAAAGTCAAAGCCGGCGAGCTTGGGTATGTGGAAGACGACGAGTACCGGATGACCAAGTACCGCCGCTCCAACCAGGATACCTGCATCAGTTATCGCCCGACCGTGTCGCTCGGCGACGAGGTCAAGGAAGGGGATACGCTGGCGGATGGTCCGGCGGTGGACAAAGGAGAGCTGGCACTCGGTCACAACACGCTCACGGCGTTCATTCCGTGGCGCGGGTACAACTACGAGGACGCGATCATCCTCTCCGAACGTCTGCTGTACGATGACATTTTCACCTCGATACATATCGAGGAGTTCGAATTACAGGTCCGCGACACCAAGCGCGGCTCGGAAGAAATCACGCGCGAAATCCCGAANGTCTCGGAAGANGCGNTGCTCAATCTGGACGAGCAGGGNATCGTGCGGGTGGGCGCCGANGTCGAAGCCGGCGACATTCTGGTCGGCAAGGTGACGCCCAAGGGCGAGACGGAGCTCTCTCCTGAGGAACGGCTCTTGAGGGCCATCTTCGGGGAGAAGGCCGGCGACGTGCGGGANGCCTCTTTGAAGGCGCCGCCCGGAATGAAGGGTGTGATCATCAAGACACGCGTCTTCTCGCGGAAGGAACGCACCGAGGATGCGAAGAAGCAGGAGAAGAACGATATCGCTGCGATCAAGAAGGTATTCAACAAGAAGATCCAGGATATCATCAACCTGCGGAGCGCGCGGCTGGGCGAACTGCTCGACGGCGAAACCTCGCGGATGATTCGCTCGGCGATCGACAATTCCGTGATGGTCCGCACGGGTCACAAGTTCAAACCGGAATTCTTCGAGAGTTTCGATATTGACAACGCCATCGCTCCGGAAGGCTTCTGCGGCGACAACACGATCAACAAGCACGTTGATGCGGTGATCGCGCAGGCGACGGAGCTGATCGCCCAGAAGAAGGCGGAGATGGAGATCGAAATCGACAAGGTGCAGCGCGGCGCGGAACTTCCGCCCGGCGTCAAGCAGCTGGTCAAGGTGACGATCGCCATCCGCCGCAAGATCTCAGTGGGCGACAAGATGGCCGGGCGCCACGGCAACAAGGGCGTGGTGTCGCGCATCGTGCCGATCGAGGATATGCCGTACATGGNCGACGGCACGCCGGTGGACTGCGTGCTTAATCCGCTGGGCGTGCCCTCCCGAATGAACGTCGGGCAGATCATGGAGACGCACCTCGGGTGGGCCGCGCAGAAGCTGAACAAGCATATTTCGACGCCGGTCTTCGACGGCGCCACGGTGGACGACATCAAATCGGAACTGCGTCAGGCCGGCCTGCCGGACAGCGGCAAAGTGACGTTGTACGACGGCCATACCGGCGAGGCGTTTGAGAATCCCGTGACGGTCGGCTATATGTACATGTTGAAGCTGTCGCATCTGGTGGATGACAAGATTCATGCCCGGTCGATCGGACCGTATTCGCTGGTCACCCAGCAGCCGCTGGGCGGCAAGGCGCAGTTCGGCGGTCAGCGATTCGGCGAAATGGAAGTCTGGGCGCTCGAAGCGTACGGGGCGGCCTATACGCTGCAGGAGATGCTCACGGTCAAGTCGGACGACGTGACCGGTCGCAGCCGGATATACGAAGCGATTGTCAAGGGAGAAAACCCGCCCGAGCCGGGGTATCCCGAGGCGTTCAATGTACTGGTGAAAGAACTTCAGGCGCTGGGCCTGGATGTCAAACTGGTTCAGAAGTGATGATGACGCGCCGGCCGCAGTGAACTCTGCGACCGACGCCAACGGCAGGCATAAGGAGTAAGCCGTGGTCGATATAATGAGCAAAGGCGCAGGGCAGCAGAAGAAGCCGTCGGATTTCGCGGCCATTCAGATTCAGATCGCCTCCCCGGAGACGGTTCTGTCCTGGTCATACGGCGAGGTGACGAAGCCGGAGACGATCAATTACCGGTCGTTCAAGCCGGAGCGCGATGGTTTGTTCTGCGAGCGGATTTTCGGTCCCGTCAAGGACTGGGAGTGCAACTGCGGAAAATACAAACGCATCCGCTTCCGGGGTATCGTGTGCGATCGATGCGGCGTCGAAGTGACTCAGTCCAAAGTACGCCGCGAGCGCATGGGGCATATCGAACTGGCCGTGCCGGTGTCGCACATCTGGTACTTCAAGTCGCTGCCGTCCCGGATCGGCCACATGCTCGACCTGTCCATTCGGGAACTCGAGAAGATTCTCTATTACGAATCGTACATCATGATCGACCCCGGCAATACGTCGTTCGAGCAGGGGGACGTCCTCTCCGAAGAGGATTACCTCGAACTCGACGAGGCCGGCAAGGAATTCGATGCCCGCATGGGCGCCGAAGCCGTGTTCGAACTGCTCAAGAAGATCGACATGGACGAAATGGTGGCCACCCTTCGCGCCCAGGTGAAAGTGGAAACTTCCGTCCAGCGCAAGAAAGACCTGCTCAAGCGGCTGCGGATATTCGAATCATTCCGCCAGTCGCACAACCGTCCCGAGTGGATGGTCATGAGCGTGATCCCGGTGATTCCGCCGGATCTCCGCCCGCTGGTGCCGCTTGAAGGCGGCCGGTTTGCGACCTCGGACCTGAACGATCTGTATCGTCGCGTCATTAACCGCAATAACCGACTGAAGAAGCTGATCGAGATTCAGGCGCCGGAAGTGATCTTGCGCAATGAAAAGCGCATGCTTCAGGAAGCGGTCGACGCCCTCTTCGACAACGGACGCCGCACGCATTCCGTGCGGGGCGATTCCAAGCGCCCGCTCAAATCGCTATCCGATCTCCTGAAAGGCAAACAGGGACGTTTCCGCCAGAATCTGCTTGGTAAGCGTGTCGATTATTCCGGCCGCTCCGTGATCGTGGTCGGCCCGGAACTGAAACTGCACCAGTGCGGTCTGCCGAAGAATATGGCGCTCGAGCTGTTCAAGCCGTTCATCATTATGAAGCTTGAAGAGAAGGGGTATGTGCAGACCGTCAAATCCGCCAAGAAACTGGTGGAGAAAGAACGGCCCGAGGTATGGGATATCCTCGAGGAGATCATCGAAGATCACCCGGTTCTTCTGAACCGCGCTCCCACGCTGCACCGTCTCGGCATTCAGGCCTTCTACCCGGTGCTGGTCGAAGGGAAAGCCATCCGTCTGCACCCGCTGGTGTGCGCGGCGTTCAACGCCGACTTCGACGGCGACCAGATGGCGGTGCACGTACCGCTGTCGTTCGAGGCGCAGCTTGAGGCACAGGTGCTGATGCTGTCGACGAACAACATTTTGGTGCCTTCGTCGGGCCGCCCGATCGCGATTCCCAGCCAGGATATCGTTATCGGCTGCTACTATTTGACCAAGGCACGCAAAGGGGCCAGGGGCGAGGAGATGAACTTCTTCTGTCAGGAAGAAGCTCTGGCGGCTCTTGACGCCGGCGCCATCACGCTGCACACCTTGATCAATGTCCGGATGCCGGACAGCACGATGGTCAAAACGACCGCCGGTCGGCTGATCTTCAACACCATCCTGCCCGCGTCGATGCCTTATTACAACGAGACAACCTCGCGTGGCAAGCTGGAGGAAATCGTCAGCCGGGCGTTCTGGCTCTACGGCCAGGTCGAAACCGTATCGCTGCTGGATCGCCTCAAGAAGATCGGCTTTGAGTATGCTACCCGCGGCGGCGTGACGGTGTCGATCGACGACCTCGTTGTCCCTGAGGAAAAGAGCAACCTGATCGAGACCGCCCGCAAGGAAGTCTCGAAGATTCAGAAGCAGTACGAGAAAGGCGTCATCACCAATAGCGAGCGCTATAACAAGGTAATCGACACCTGGACGCGCACGACAAACGAAGTCGCAGAGGTTATGTTCTCGAACCTGGCCGCCAATAACCAGGGTTTCAACCCGGTCTTCATGATGGCCGACTCCGGCGCGCGCGGTTCCAAAGAACAGATCAAGCAGCTGGCCGGTATGCGCGGTCTGATGGCCAAGCCGCAGAAGAAGATCACCGGCGGCGTGGGCGAAGTTATCGAAACGCCTGTTATCTCGAACTTCCGCGAAGGCCTGACCGTACAGGAGTACTTCATTTCGTCGCACGGCGCGCGCAAAGGTCTGGCCGATACCGCGCTGAAGACGGCCGACGCCGGGTATCTGACCCGCCGTCTGGTCGATGTGGCGCAGGATGTCATCGTCCGCGAAATCGACTGCGGCACGATTCTCGGCCTCGAAGTCGCCGCCTTGAAAGAGGGCGAAGAAGTGATCGAATCGCTGCGCGACCGTATTCTCGGACGCGTGGCGCTTGACGACGTCTATGACCCGATCTCGGATAAATTGATCGTCGGCAGCGGCCATGAAATTCGCGAAGAGGAGGCCTCGGCCATCGACGAGAGCGGCATCGAAACCGTCCGCATCCGTTCAGTGCTGACGTGCGAATCCAAGTACGGCGTGTGCGCCAATTGCTACGGCCGAAACCTGGCCAGCATGAAGCTGGTCGATATCGGCGAAGCGGTGGGCGTTATCGCGGCGCAGTCGATCGGCGAGCCGGGCACGCAGCTGACGCTGCGTACCTTCCACATCGGCGGTATTGCCGCGCGCATTGCCGGACAGTCACAGGTCGAAGCCAAGCATGACGGCTTAATCAAGCTGGAGAACGTCAACGTCGTCGAACGCGAAGACGGCACATCGATTGTCATCAGCCGTGAGGGCGTGGGCGAGGCGCATATTGTCGATGCCAAGGGACGTGTCCGTACACGGCTCAAAGTGCCCTACGGTGCGCACCTGCTCGTGAAGGATGGCCAGGAAGTTCACCGCGCCATCTTCAAGGAAGGTCGCGAAGTGGAGCGGGCCACGGTCGTGTTCGAGGCCGACCCGTACACATTGCCGATCATGAGCGAAAAAGGCGGCACGATCAAGTTTGAGGATATTCTCAAGGATGTCACGGTTCGCGAAGAGAGCGACGAGCAAACGGGCATGATTCAGCTCAAGATCGTCGAGCATCGCGACAAGACTCTGTTTCCGCGCCTCGATGTCGTGGACAGCCACGGCAAAGTTCTGGTCAGCTATCGGACGCCGACCGACGCGCTGCTGCAGGTGCACGACGGTCAGCCGGTAAAGGCCGGCGATCTGCTCGCCAAGATTCCGCGCATCATTTCCAAGTCGCGCGATATTACCGGCGGCCTGCCGCGTGTGGCCGAGCTGTTCGAAGCGCGCCGTCCGCACGACCCGGCGGTTATTTCGGAAATCGACGGATCGGTCGAGTTCGGTAAAGTGGTTCGCGGTCAACAGCAGGTGCTGGTCAAGGGCGAACAGGAAGACGAAGTGCGCGAATATCTGGTGCCTCACGGGAAGCATATGATGGTGCACACCAGCGATATCGTCCGGGCCGGCGACCGGTTATGCGAAGGGTCAGTGGACCCGCACGATATTCTGAAGATTCTGGGCGTCTACAAGGTGCAGGAATACCTCGTAAACGAGATCCAGGAGGTGTATCGTCTGCAGGGCGTGAAGATCAACGACAAGCATATCGAAGTCATTGTGCGTCAGATGCTTCAGAAGGTACAGGTTGAGCATCCCGGGGACACGAATTTCCTCGAGGGTGAGAAGGTCGACAAGATCGCCTTCATGGACGAAAACTCACGCGTGATCGCTGAGGGCGGCGAACCGGCTACGGCCGAGTCGCTTCTGCTGGGCATCACGCGGGCGTCTCTGTCCACCGAGAGCTTTATCTCGGCGGCTTCGTTCCAGGAGACCACGCGGGTCCTGACCGAGGCGGCCATTTCCGGTAAGGTTGATCATTTGCTTGGACTTAAGGAGAATGTCATTATCGGGCATCTGATTCCGGCCGGTACCGGGATTGAGCGCTATCGTGATGTGGCGATTGAAGAAGAGGAGCAGATTCCGGAGGAAGAGCCGACGGGCTCGGAGCCGACAAGCGTAGCCGACATTTTCAAAGAAAACGCTTGACACTAAACGGGATGGCGATAAATTACGGGTCTGTTTTTGACTGGAAATTTGGTGTAAAGGATAATCGGGAGTTAGAGTGCCGACTATCAATCAGTTGATTCGGATTGGCCGAAAGAGAATTGAAGAAAAGACCAAGACGCCGGCGTTGAATGCTTCGCCGCAGAAGCGCGGGGTGTGCACCAGGGTGTACACGTCCACGCCCAAGAAGCCGAACTCGGCTCTGCGCAAAGTCGCGCGCGTGCGTCTGACCAACCAGATGGAAGTTACGGCCTACATTCCCGGTGAAGGTCACAATTTACAGGAGCACTCCATCGTGATGATCCGCGGCGGCCGTGTCAAGGATCTTCCGGGTGTGCGCTATCACATTATTCGCGGCACCATGGATACGTCGGGAGTGAACGACCGCAAGCGCTCGCGATCCAAGTATGGGGCCAAGCGACCCAAATCATAAACGGCGGTAGAGAACTATGTCTCGAAGAATATCAGCGCAGAAGCGCGGCGCAGGGAACGACTTCAAGTACGGCGACCGGTCCGTATCGCAGTTCATTGCGTGCCTGATGAAGGAAGGCAAGCGGTCGACGGCCGAGCGCATTATGTATTCGGCGATCGACCTGCTGGAGAAGAAATCCGGTCAGAGCGGAATTGAGATGTTCCGCAAGGCGATGAACAACGTCAAGCCGGTGCTGGAGGTCAAATCCCGCCGGGTGGGCGGCGCCACGTATCAGGTGCCGACCGAGGTTCGTCCCGACCGGCGCACGGCGCTGGCGATTCGCTGGTTGATTACCTATTCCATGGGGCGCAGCGAAAAATCAATGTCGGATAAACTGGCGGCCGAGTTTCTGGCGGCGGCCAATAATGAAGGCGCATCGATAAAGAAGAAGGAGGATACCCACAAGATGGCCGAGGCCAATAAGGCCTTCGCCCATTTCAAATGGTAGTTTTTGCTCTGTCCGGGTACGGCAGGTTTCTGTCCCGAAACTGTTAAGCTTTAACGCCGAGGGTAGCTATTGCGCGCCAACACTAAGTGGATGTAAAGAGCAGCCGACACACCGATTCTTCCGACCCTGCTGACTGGAAAATCTGGTATGTCGCTTCTCGTTTACGATAAGCACATGCAAGACTTTTGGAGATCAGACAGGGAATTTTTATGTCCGGCGACGCCGATCTGAAAAAGGTCAGAAATATCGGCATCATGGCTCACATCGACGCCGGCAAGACGACCACGACCGAGCGCATCCTCTTCTATACGGGGAAGTCGCATCGGATCGGCGAGGTCGATGAAGGCGCGGCCATCATGGACTGGATGGAGCAGGAGAAGGAGCGTGGTATTACCATCACCTCTGCTGCCACCACCTGTATCTGGGACGGCCACACCATCAATATCATCGACACTCCCGGTCATGTCGATTTTACGGTCGAAGTCGAACGCTCGCTCAGGGTGCTCGACGGCGCGGTAGCCCTGTTCTGCGCGGTCGGCGGGGTCGAGCCGCAGTCCGAGACGGTCTGGCGGCAGGCCGACAAGTATCAGGTTCCCCGAATTGCCTATATCAACAAGATGGACCGGGTCGGCGCCAGTTTCGCCAACACGCTCCATGAGATGAATCACCGTCTCTCCTCGAATTGTGTCGCCATCGCCATACCGGCCGGCGAAGGGGAGATGTTCGCGGGCGTGATCGATTTACTTTCCATGAAATTCCGCGTGTTCCATGAACATTCTCACGGAACGACGTACGACGATCTGGATGTCCCGCAGGACATGCTGCCGCTGGCGAATGAATATCGCGAGAAGATGCTCGAGGCGGTCGCCGACTTCGACGATCACCTGCTGGAGCGCTTCCTTCACGACCAGCCGATCGACCCGAACGACGTGATTGCCGCCGTGCGCAAGGCCACGATTGCCTCCAAGATGGTGCCGGTGCTGTGCGGGTCATCATATCGCAACAAGGGGATTCAGAAGCTGCTCGACTCGATTGTCGACTTCCTGCCGTCGCCGCTCGATAAGCCGGCGGTGCGCGGGCACTCGGTCGATAACACCGAAAAGATTATCGAGCGCAAGGCCAGTTCCGAGGAGCCGACCGCCGCGCTCGCCTTCAAGATTATGACCGATCCGTATGTCGGCCGCCTGACGTACCTGCGTGTCTATTCCGGCAAGATTGAAGCCGGATCGTACCTGTACAATCCGAACAGTGACATCAAGGAGCGCATCGCCAGGTTGCTGCGGATGCATTCAAACAAGCGGGAAGACATCCAGGTCGCGTACGCCGGCGATATCATTGCCGCCATCGGTATGCGAAAGACGACAACGGGTGATACGCTGTGCGACGTCAAGCATCCGATCATCCTCGAGCGGATGTCGTTCCCCGAGCCGGTCGTGATGGTATCGATCGAGCCGCGCACGAAGGCCGACCAGGACAAGCTCTCCGAGGCAATGACCAAGTTGTCCGAGGAAGACCCGACGTTCCGGATTCGCCAGGACGAGGAAACGGGCCAGACGATCATTTCCGGGATGGGAGAATTGCATCTCGAGATTCTCGTGGATCGCCTGATGCGTGAGTTCGGCGTGGAAGCGTCGGTGGGGCGTCCGACGGTTGCCTACAAGGAAACGATTACCAAGTCGGTCGAGTGTGAAGGACGGTTTGTCCGGCAGACCGGCGGCAAGGGTCAGTACGGCCATGTATTGATGCGGATGCATCCGACTACGGACGGCAGCGAATTCCACTTTGAAAACAAGGTTATTGGTGGTACCATACCCCGCGAATATATTCCGGCCATCGAGCGCGGCGTCAAGGAAGCGATGACCAGCGGCGTGCTGGCCGGCTACCCGATGACCGGTATTCACTGCGAAGTGTACGACGGCAGCTATCACGAGGTTGACTCCAACGAGATGGCGTTTCGTATCGCCGGGTCGATGGCGTTCCAGGACGGCGCCCGCAAGGCGTCGACTATCCTGCTCGAACCGATTATGGATGTCGAAGTGGTCGTGCCGGAAACGTATATGGGCGCGGTGGTCGGCGATCTCAATTCGCGTCGCGGCAAGATCAACGGTCTGGTGGCGCGCGGCAATTTGCAGGTGATCGCCGTGTCGGTGCCGCTGTCGGAGATGTTCGGCTACGCCAACACGCTGAGAAATATCTCTCAGGGGCGGGCCGTGTTTACGATGCAGTTCTCCAAGTACGCGCCGGTGCCGGCGGACGTATCGAAGAAGATGTTGGAAAGTGTAGTTTAGCGCTTACAGGAGTGCCAAAGGTATGTCGAAGGAGAAATTTGTACGGAGCAAGCCCCATGTGAACGTGGGGACGATTGGTCACGTGGATCACGGGAAGACGACGTTGACGGCGGCGATCACGATGGTGATGTCGCGGATGACGGGGGCGGCGGTACGGACGTTTGATTCGATCGACAATGCGCCGGAGGAGCGGGAGCGCGGGATCACGATCGCGACGGCGCACGTGGAGTACGAGTCGGCGAAGCGTCACTATGCGCACGTGGACTGTCCGGGTCACGCGGATTACATCAAGAACAT
>PQAP01000042.1:0-24586 GCA_003105265.1 candidate division GN15 bacterium
TCGGGCGAAGTCGTCTGGATGCTGGCTTCCCAGATAGCGAAATCCGAGGTGATCGGCTTGAAGGCTGCGCCGGTGACCTGCACGGTTTGCCCGGCCCGTTTGACGCTGATAATCGTGTTGCGAACGATGAAGGCGCACAGGATGAGGGCGAGACCGATGATGATCGGCGGCATCGGCCAGATTTTGAGATTATACGTGGTTTCGGCTTTGGTCTCCATGAATGACTCCTTCGAGATGTGATAAGTAATTATATGCTAATGTCGGGCAGGGTGAAAGAGGATGGATAGAAAAAAGGCAGGACCGCACGGGTTCTGCCCTTCACCTGTCCCACGGGTGATCTCAAGCCGGTCGGTCGACCAGCAGGCGAAGATTGCGCGGAAACAGTTCACGACCTTCCTCGAAATTGGAGCGTTTGAGCAGCAGCTCCAGTTCCGGTGTGAGCGTGGTCGTGGAAGCCGCTCCGAGAATCACGGCTGTCTCCTCCCGGCTGAACTCGCAGCGGGTCGAGACCCAAGCTCTGGTGTCCTTGTTCGCGGGGCAACAATCGGTGCAGCGCGTGCATCCGATCAGGCAGTGGTGCATATCCGGAGTGACCCAGTCCGGAATCGGTTCGGCGGATTCATTGAAGAAGCTCAGGCAGCGCTCCGCGTGCACCTGAAATCGGTCACCGTTGATCGCCCCGGTTGGGCAGCGTTTGGCGCAGGCGTTGCAGTCGATGCATTGATCGAGCATCTGCGGCTCCCGCCATACATCGTCCGTGGCAGGAATATCACTGTAGAAGGCCATCAAGCGGCAAAAACTGCCGGCGCCGTCAACATAGGCGACATTGTTTCTGCCGTATCGGGCCAGTCCGCTTCGGGTAGCCAATAGCTTCAGCGGCAGACGGGCGCGCGCAAATTTGAATGGGCTGTGGGAAACGGCCTCGTGCATAATCCGCATGACCATGCTGTCGACTTCGTGATCGTACGTCGACGGAATAATGCCGCTTACTTTGTGGCCGTCGACCGTGAATAGGATTTCCCGCTTCGGTTGGAGTGCGGCAACGAGAATGACCGAACGGACAGGAGATATGTCGGCAGGCAAGTTGAAATTCATGTCGGTGAGATAGCGGGAATAGACCTCGGCATCGATGCTGCCGTCGGCCACCTTCCGCTCAAACTCCTCCCGAATCTCAGCGATGCGCCCGTACGGAATAAACCGGCATTTCAGCCCGAATGCCCCGAGTCGCCGGGAAATGAGCTCGGTCATTGACGAAGAGTTCATATTGCCTCCAAATCGATTGCCTGTTCCNCGTGACNTGCCCATCAGACTATCGTCACCACCAATAATATTATGTCGGTAACGTCACCTGTCAAGNGCTTTTAGTGGTGATTTTTCACTTTACAGGACGATAAAATGTCTTAGATTGTTTCAGGTATGTTGAATCGTGACCTTCTGAAGACGGGCAGCAAGCCGGCACCTGGCGAACTTGCTCTGGTTCAAGCAGTTATCAATACGCTTGACCTTGAGGATGAGAAGGATGATCTGGCATGCCCGGAGTTGCTGCGGCTCTGGCTGATCAGGTTTGGCCTGCTTGAAGATTCGGATTCGGTGTCGGAATCGGACTGGGCTTTGATGATGGAAGTCCGAGAGGCGCTGCGGCAGGCGCTGATGGCCAACCATGGCGATGCGATTGGTGATGTCGCCCTGGTAAAGCTCAACCGGCTGGTCTCTCAATTTCAGATGGCGGTGGAGTTTCGACGTGATGGTCGTGCTGAACTGGTTCCGAGAAGTTCAGGGATTGCGGGAGCGGCAGGAAGATTGATGGCCATTGTCGCGCAGTCGGTGATGGACGGCTCCTGGGGGCGGCTCAAGATCTGCAGCTCGTCGACGTGCAGATGGGCGTTTTATGATTCGTCGAAGAATCAGTCCGGCCGATGGTGCTCGATGTCGGTCTGCGGGAGCCGTTTGAAAGCGCGGGAATACCGGAAGCGACGGCTGCAAAAGACGCGATAGCAGGAAAAAGGCAGAGCCATCGTCGGCTCTGCCTCTCTATGTAAAGCCCGGCCGGGATTATCCGACCGTTTCCCGTTCCGGCGTATTCCGGTGGGTGTTGAACTTGAACGTCAACTTGTCCGAGTCCGGCTCGGCGCCGATAGTCAGATCCAAATCGCCGGCGTACTGCCCGCGGAGAATCTCTTCGGCGAGCGGGTCATCCAGATATTTCTGAATCGCGCGCTTGAGCGGACGAGCGCCGTACTGCGGATCATAGCCGCGGTCGCACAGGAACTCCTTGGCTTCATTGGTGAGAATGAAGCTGATGCCTTTGTCGGCGAGCCGCTTGGCGACATCCACCACGAGTATTTCGATGATCTGCTTGATATGATCGCGCGACAGCTGGTGGAAAATGATCGTCTCGTCGATACGGTTCAGCAGTTCCGGATTGAACAACTTCTTCATCTCGTCGAGAATCTTCTTCTTCATTCCCTCGAACGAGCTGTCCGCTTCGACGCCGTCGAATCCGACCGTCTTGCTGTCCCGAATCTGCCGCGTGCCGATGTTCGACGTCATGATGACCACCGTGTTCTTGAAGTCGACCCGGCGGCCGAATGAATCGGTCAGGGCGCCGTCATCGAACAGCTGCAGCAGGATATTGAACACATCCGGATGCGCCTTTTCGATTTCATCGAGCAGCACGACCGAGTACGGTTTGCGCCGCACTTTTTCGGTCAACTGACCGCCTTCCTCGTAGCCGACGTAGCCGGGAGGCGCACCGATCAGACGCGACACGGCGAATTTCTCCATGTACTCGGACATATCAATGCGAATCAGCGACTCGACATCGTCAAAGAGGAAAGTCGCGAGCGAGCGGGCCAGTTCGGTCTTGCCGACGCCGGTCGGGCCGAGGAACAGGAAAGTTCCGATCGGGCGACGCGGGTCGTTGAGGCCGGCGCGGGCACGGCGCAGCGTGCGGGACAGAATTGTGATCGCTTCTTCCTGCCCGACAATGCTCTTCTTGAGCTCTTCCTCCATCCGCAACAGCCGCTGTGATTCCTTCTCTTCGAGACGGAACAGCGGGATGCCGGTCATCTTGGCCAGCACCATAGCGACATCGTCACCGGTCAGCGTGACTTTTTCCTTTTCGCGGGTCTCTTCCCAGCGCTTCTGAAGTTCGGCCAGGTGTTCCTTTTCGGCTTTGATCTCATCGCGGAGCTGGGCGGCGGTTTCAAAGGCCTGATTCTTGACCGATTCTTCCTTGCGGCGAATCAATTCCGCCACGCGATTTTCCGACTCGGCGAACGCCTCGGGCCGGGTATAGGTCGACAGATGCGCCCGTGAACCGGCCTCGTCGATCAGATCAATCGCCTTGTCCGGCTGATACTTTCCGGAGACATACCGGTTGGAGAGGCGGACCGCCGTGACGATGGCGTCATCGGAAATGTTCAGCTTGTGGTGCTCCTCGTACTTCTGGCGAAGCCCCTTGAGAATCTTGATCGTGTCCTCTTCCGACGGCGGTTCGACCATGACCGTCTGGAAGCGGCGCTCCAGCGCGCCGTCCTTCTCGATATACTTTCGATACTCGTTCAGCGTGGTGGCGCCGATACAGCGCAGCTCCCCGCGTGAGAGCGACGGTTTGAATATATTCGAGGCATCGAGCGAACCCTCGGCGCCGCCGGCGCCCACGATCGTGTGCAGCTCGTCGATGAAAATAATCACGTCGGTCGAATTGATGATCTCAGTCATCACGGCCTTGAGGCGTTCCTCGAACTGACCGCGATACTTGGTCCCCGCCACCAGCGACGCCATATCGAGCGTCACAACGCGCTTGTTCTCCAGCGTCTGCGGAACGTTGCCTTCGACGATCCGCTGCGCCAGACCTTCGGCGATGGCCGTCTTGCCCACTCCCGGCTCGCCAATAAGCACCGGGTTATTCTTCTTGCGGCGTGAAAGTACCTGGCAGACGCGCTCGATTTCGGTCTCGCGCCCGATAATCGGGTCCAACTTGCCGCGGCGCGCCAGTTCGGTCAGATCGCGCCCGAAGTGATCCAGGGCAGGGGTTTTGGATTTCTTCCGTTTCTTCTTAAATGCGGACGGCTTGCCGTTCTGGACATTCTTGAGCTCTTCGTACGCTTCTTTGTAGTCGATCTCGTACGTCGACAGTACCTGGGCCGCCACTCCCTCTTCATCCTTCAGCAGCGCCAGGAGAATATGTTCGGTGTCGATATCTTTCGATTTGAGGGCGCGCGCTTCCTGGCCGGAAACTTCGAGCGTCTTCTTGGCACGGGCGGTCAGCGGAAGCTGTCCCATAGTCATGGTGCCGCCGGACGGCTGCACCACTTCCTCGATCGACTGCTTGAGGTCGTCAAGATCGAGACCGAGGTTGGTAATGACTTCAACCGCGCGGCCTTCACCCAGGCGCACCAGACCAAGCAGGAGATGTTCCGTACCAATGTAGTCATGTCGAAGGCGAGCGGCCTCGTCGCGGGCGTATTCGATAGCCCTGCGGGCAGCTTCGGTAAACATCTCATTCATCGTTTATCTTCCTTCCTCTGTGACTGTCACATTCACCGCGCACTGCGCTCTTTCACAACGCTGACCGTTCAGTCTGAGTTCCTCAATTTCTCTCGCACCATCTGCGCTCGCACGAAGTCGCGCCGATTGACATCCATTTCCTGCCCATAAAACTTCTGCAGATGGGCCGGCTGCGACAAAAGCAACATTTCATTTATGAGCGCAATGTTCAGAAAGTCAATGATCTTGAGGGCGTGTCCGAGCCGGACCGCCGACAACAGGTTCATGACTTCTTCTGATGTCAGGACGTATGCGTATTTCAATATGCCGTACGCACGCCAGATTTTGTCCTCGACCATGTCGGCGGCTTCATCCATAAGTCGCTGTCGGGCCGAAGCTTCGGCCTCAATTATCTCGCGCGTCACCCGGTTGATCTGACCGAGAATCTCGGACTCCGATATGCCCAGAGTGTTCTGATTCGCCACTTGAAAGAGGTTTCCAAGTACGTCCGAACCCTCGCCGTAAAATCCGCGCACCATCAGTCCGCTGCGCGTAATTTTCGAAATCACCTTTTCGATATCCCGTGTCAGTACCAGGCCGGGCAGATGGATAAGCACCGAGGCCCGCATGCCGGTACCGGCATTGGTCGGACACGCCGTCATATAGCCGAAATCGGGATCATAGTCGAATTCAAGATACTTGCCGATTTCGCCGTCGTATTTCATCGCCTGGTCGTATGCGGCCTGCGGATCGAAGCCGGCAGCCAGCGCCTGCACGCGCAGGTGATCTTCCTCGTTCACCATGATGGAAACCTGTTCCGTCTGGCCGATGAAGAGCGCCTTCGACGCGTCGCCGGTCAGGAACGCCGGCGAAATGAGATGCCGCTCGATCAGGAAGTCCCGATCCAGTTCCGAGATATCCGACGCTTTCACGTACTGGCCCTCGGACAGCAATCGCGAGCGGGTCATGGCGGAGTCGAAATAGCTGACCACGCGCTTCTTGGTGTCGGAGTCGGCGGCCGACGGAAACTTGCACCCGGCCACATTCCGGGCCAGACGCACGCGGGTCGACAGCACCACTGTCGCTTCCTCTCCCTGGCCGGAGAGCCACGCCGCCGGAGCTTTTGCCATCTCCTCAAACATCGTCTTCAATAACTTTCCCCTGTTAACGCCCTTACGGCGTGACGTTTTCCTTTATCGATTTCAATTTGTCCCGGATTTCGGCAGCCCGTTCAAAATCTTCGGCCTCGATCGCCTTCTTCAGTTCCGCTTCCAGCCGTTCCTCTTCCTTGACGGGAATGGCTTTGTTATCAGTCAGATCGGCCACCGTGACGGTTTCCGGGGAGCGGCCGCGATGCAGCGAGGCCCCGTGAATTTTGCGCATGATCGACTCCAGTTTGGGGCGGAACGTGCGGTAGCACTCGCCGCAGCCGAACCGTCCCTGCCGGGTAAACTCTTCGAACGTCAGATGGCAATTCGGGCAGGCGATGCTGGGCATCGGTTCGGGCTTGCCGGACGGACCAGCGGCCTGCGCCAACCCGGAGAGGATTTCCGCCAGCGGAAACGGGATAT
This sequence comes from candidate division GN15 bacterium, assembly GCA_003105265.1. Taxonomy (GTDB): domain Bacteria; phylum Zixibacteria; class MSB-5A5; order GN15; family FEB-12; genus FEB-12. The sequence continues at coordinate 6,063 of PQAP01000042.1, forward strand.
TCTCGAGCGGCGAATGGAAACCGCGCGCCGAGGCACATTCCTTGCAGAGCGAGAGAGCGATCTTCTCGTTATTGATGATCTGGGTCAGATGCACCTGCGCTTCGCGCTTCTTGCAGTCCTGACACAACATAACCTTCTACCTTCCTTCTCTCACATCATCACCCGGCCGTCAGCCATCCGGATTTCGCGGTGACACCGGTCCGCCAGTTCGCGATTGTGCGTCGCGATGACGAAGGTCGTTCCATTCAGTTCGTTCAGGCGGAAAAGCAGATCGTGGAGCATTCGCCCCGTAGCCGTATCGAGGTTGCCCGAGGGTTCGTCGGCCAGCACAATGCCCGGCTCATTCGCCAGAGCGCGTGCCACGGCCACCCGCTGCTGCTCACCGCCGGATAACTGCTTCGGACGATGACTTTGTCTATCAGTTAAACCCACATCCGCCAGAAGCAGTTCCGCCCGACGGCGCGCTTCGGCGTGTGACCTGCCCGCCAGCAGCATCGGAATCATGACGTTTTCCAGCGCCGAGAAATCATCCAGAAGATAATGCGATTGAAACACGTAACCCACTTTCCGATTCCTCAGCCGGGCCAACTCCTGTTCGGACAATTGCGAGATCGCGACATCATCGAGCGTAACTTCACCCGATGTGGGCCGATCCAAGCCGCCCAGGATGTGGAGTAAGGTTGACTTGCCGACCCCCGATGCCCCGGTGACGGCAAGTATTTCGTTCCGCCGGACTTTCAGGTCAATCCCTTTCAGCACCGGCAGGATGCCTTCGGCAGTACGGAACTCCCGGTGGATGTCAACTGCCGCCAAGATCTGCCCTGAACTATCCATGTCACCAGCCCGGTTGTATCTCTAAATACATCAATGTTATACTCATTTTCGCCAAATTTCGGAAAACATTTAGGCGGCGTTTCACCTCTCGAGATTCACTGACGGAGCACATCGACAACCGGCAATCGAGCCGCCTGCACAGCCGGATACAGCGCCGCCAGAAAACAGATAACAAAGGTGATTGCGCCCGCAACAAGAAAGTCCAGCGGGTGGGTCTCAATCGGCAGGTAGCTGATAAAGTATATGTCTGCCGGCAGGGAAATGAGACGATAGTGGTTTTGAATGGCGCCGGCCAGAAGTGCGATCGCCCATCCCGACACAACTCCGACCATCCCGATCAACAGCCCTTTGTAGACGAATATCCGGGCGATAGAAGCCGGCGTGGTCCCCATCGTCTTGAGTATGCCGATCTCCGCCCGCTTTTCCATCGTGAGCATGACCAACGTTGAAATGATCGAGAAGGCGGCCACAATCACAATCAGAATAAACCCGAGAAAAAGTATCTTCTTCTCAATTGCTATCCAGGTGAACAGGTTCTTGTGCATCACGTACCACGGGACGACATCGTACTGGTTGTTAAGCACGGAGTCGATCACCGGCGTCAGCGGCTCGGCAAGATAGATGTCCCGCAGTTTAAGGTGAACAGCAGTGACGGCGTCGCCGGTCTTGAACAGATGCTGGGCCGACTGGAGCGAAATGTACGCGAGCTGGGCATCGAAATCATACATGCCGGTCTCGAAGATACCGGAGACATAAAACTTGGCTACGCGGGGGCGGGCGCCAGTGCGGAGATCCTCGCCGCGAAGCGAGTACAGCACGACCGGATCACCGATCGAAACGGCCAACCGGTCGGCCAAGCTGGAACCGAGAAGTATGCCGGATACACTGTCGCCGTCGAGCACCGTTTTCTCGAACGAATACCGGCCGGCGACGATGTTCTTGGAGATATCAGCCGTTTGCTGTTCCAGTTCCGGTTCGATTCCTCGGACGACAATGCCGTCCCCCTCCGACGCCGAGGATATCGCCACTTTGTAATAGATGAACGGCGAGGCGGCCTCCACGCCGTCGATTTCGTCCAGTTTGGCGAGCAGCCCGTTGTAATCTTCGATCAGTCCGCCGCGAAGGGGAAAGATGGAAATGTGCGATGTCGTGCCGAGCAGGCGGTTGCGGACTTCGGTCTCGAAGCCGTTGTGCATCGACATGACGAAGCAGACCGTGGCGACGCCGAGCGTGACGCCAATGATAGTTATCCAGGTAGAGACGTTGATAAAGAAGCGCCCGGACTTGAAATAGCGGCGCGCGATGTAGGTTTCAAAGGACATCTGTCTGCTTTCACACCGTAAAACGGGTATCGTTTGAGAGAAATAACCGCAGGCGCCGGCCGAATAGCAATTGAAATGTCAGGATGGTCGCCCGGCACTAAGGATAGATGATGACTGGTGTCTTGTTGGGGCAGGCGCGCATGATTTCCTTGATTTCATCGTTGGTCACGGCGATACAGCCGTTGGTCCAGTCGTTGACCAAGTGGTTCTTCCCCAGCCATCCCCAGCCGCGCATCAGGCCGTGAATCATGATACTCCCGCCCGGGTCGACCTTGGCGCTGTCGGCGCGCGCCTTGTCCTGTTCGTTGGGATAAGAAATATGCAGTGAGCGATAGAACCGGCTCCGCTGGTTGCGCCAGTCGATGACATACCGACCCTCGGGTGTTCTCTTGTCCCCCTTGCGGAATTTCGGCCCGACCGGGTTTTTCCCCAGCGCGATCTTGTAGATCTTGAGCGTGTCGTTGTCGTGCATCAGTAGAAGCTGTCGCTTCGCCTTCTTGACAACAACACTATCCGCCCGGGCGTTTTTCGGGAGGTCCCTGGCGCTCGCCACGATGGTCATCGCCAGCAGGAGCGCAGCGCATATGAGTATCCGCGTCAGCATGTCAGGGATTCCATGAAACGACGTCTCCCCGCGTCGTGTCAACAAATAGGTGAAACCGCCGCTGTCAGAATCTCGTCTCGCACGCCGGCTGGCGGTCGGTCGCGAACAACCGGCTGACCGTGGCGACCATTTCCGGTTTCGATATTTTCGCGAGCGAATAATCATACAGCGCCCGGAAACTAACTGCCCCGACCAGCAGCGAACTGAAATTGTCCACCGTCATGCCGATCTCGACATCCGGTTTCGCGTTGTCGAGCAGTTCCGCCTTACCGTCGGCGATTCGCACGACAACCGAGGTGTCGTGGTGGGGAAGGAAACCATCTTCGAGCTTTACCCGGATCGTACATGCCGGCATTCCGTCCCGGAACGACATCGGCGCGCAAAATACTTCTTTCAAATTCAGCACGCGATACATGATCCCCACGCCGCCGGTATAGCACTGGTGGTACATGAGAATTTCGTTGTGCGTGCCGTCGCGGACATCGTTCAGCAGAAAATGGAAATGTTCGTCGGTCGCGGGAATGATTACCCGCGCCACCTGATCCGCCTGCGCGTGCAGGAACGCCATCAGTCCGGCCAATGCGTCCGGCGTCTCATACACCAGCCGCTGCACTTTCAGATTATTATGCACGAGCGTGGGCGGGTCGGCCGGTTCGAAATCGAATATCAGGTACCCGCGCAGTTGGCCGCCCTCTTCGTACCCGGCACACCGCCACGACACGCTGGCATCGAGCATGATATCCAGCCCAAGTGCTGTTTCTTCAATCATTCCGGTCGTGTGGTCGACATACCGGTTGTAGCAGTCGAGGATCGCCGGTCGGTCTTCCTTGCCGAGCAGTCGGACTCGCTCGCGATGGCCGTGCGACGGCAGATTGGCCGGTTCCACCTGGTACTGGTTGATCGTCCCGCCGATACCGAACCCCATTTTGCGGTAGAAATCCGGGCGGAACGGCCAGAGCACAGCGGTGGGAATGTTGCGCTCGCGCGCTTGATTGAGCCAGAAACGAACCAGGTCCCGCGCGACATGTTCTTTCTTGTGCGCCAGATCTACCACCAGGAATCCGCCGCCGGTGCAGGGGAGCTTGGCACCCCGGATATTCAGCACGTAATCGAATAATCGTAATCCGCCAACCAGCGTCTCCCCGTGGTATGCCCCCCAGCAGGTGATCCGAGGATCGGCATTGCGAGCGTCAAACCGCTCCCGGAGTTTCTTCATTTCCTCCGGGGTGTTCGCCTTCATCGACGGAAACGCGTTGTTGCCGATTTTCAGAAATCGGTCGATATCTTCGGCCGCCAGCGGCCGCACTTCCATCCGCCCGGACGACACTGCTACTTCTTCTCTTCTTCCACGATCTGCGCCAGAATCTTCGAGACGGGCACCGAGCCGTCTTTGGTCTCTTTCATCTGTGGGAAGAAGATGACATCGCGAATTGATTCCTGGCCGGTGAGCAGCATAACGAGACGATCGATTCCGAATCCGAGCCCGGCGGTCGGCGGCATGCCGTAGGTTAGCGCGGTGATGAAATCATCATCGAGGGGATGCGCTTCCTCATCACCCGCCGCGAGCGCCTTGCCGCTCTGCAGGAATCGGTCGAGCTGGTCGACCGGATCGTTCAACTCGGAGAACGCGTTCCCCATTTCCTGTCCGGCAATAAACAATTCAAACCGCTCGACAAAGCGAGGGTCTTTGCGATTCTTCTTGGCCAGCGGCGAGATTTCCACCGGGTAGTCAGCGATGAACGTCGGCTGGATCAGTTTCGGTTCAACCTTCGCTTCCCACACCGCTTCGATCACCTGCCCTCGATTGAACAGACCATCAAGTTCTATATGCAGCTTTTTCGCTTCGACCTTCGCCAGCTCCAACGTCAGATCGGTGAAATCGATCCCCGTCGCTTCCTTCACGGAGTCGATCATGGTGAGCCAGCGGAATTTCGGCTCGAAATCAATCTCGTGATCGCCGAATTTCACTTTGTAGCTGCCGTGGAGCTTGTGGACGGTGTGGCGGATCAGGTCCTCGTAGAAGCCGGCCATATCGTGATAGTCCGCATAGGCCCAGTACAGTTCGATCATGGTGAATTCGGGGTTGTGCTTCCGGTCCATCCCCTCGTTGCGGAAATCCTTGCACAACTCCCAGACCTTATCGTAGCCGCCGACAATCAGGCGCTTGAGATACAATTCGTCCGCGATCCGCATGTACATCGGAATATCCAGCGTGTTGTGATGGGTCTTGAACGGACGCGCGCTGGCGCCGCCATACAGCGGCTGGAGAATGGGCGTTTCCACCTCGAGAAAGCCGTGACTGTTGAGGAAATCACGGACGATCTGGATGATCCGCGTCCGCCGGGCAAACAATTCCCGGACTTCGGGATTGACAATCAAGTCGGCATAGCGGCGGCGGTAGCGGATTTCGACGTCGGTAAGTCCCGCATGCTTGTCGGGCAGCGGGTGCAGCGATTTGGACAGCAGTTCAAACGTCTGGACTTTGAGCGTGCGTTCGCCGGTGCGGGTGATGAACAGCGTCCCCTCACACCCGATGATGTCCCCGATATCAAGAAGGTCAAACAGGTCGAATGCCTGCTGGCCGACATTGTCGATCTTGACATAGATCTGAATGCGCTCGGAGGCGTCGCGGATGTCCGCAAAGGCCGCTTTCCCCATCTTCCGCTTGAGCATTATCCGTCCGGCGAGGCGGACGGTGGTGCCGGACTCGGCGAGTGAATCGAACTGCGCGAGCAGGTCCTTGATCTGGTGCGTGCGCTCGTACCGGTAGGGATACGGGTTGATCCCCTGACCGGCCAGCGTTTCAATTTTCTGACGGCGAATCCGAATCAGATCGGCCAGCGGTATTTGTATTTCCCCGGTGTCGGGAGTGCCGTGCGGAGGTTGGTTCCGGTCCTGTTCGCTCATGGATGAATGACTGCCCCTGTGTTTGGCGTTGCGCTTTGCCTACTTCCTGAATTTCCGTTCCAGCGCCTTCTTGACTATCGGCGGCACCATGCCGTTGACATCGCCCTTGTTGCGCGCGACCTCGCGGATAATCGACGCCGACAGGTATACCCACGAAAGCGCCGGCATCAGAAACACCGTCTCCGCCTCGCGGGCGAGTTTGCGGTTCATCAGCGCCATCTGGAATTCGTACTCGAAATCCGACACGGCGCGCAGGCCGCGGATAATGGCGGTGGCCTTGACGTCCTTCACGAAATCGGCCAGCAGACCATCGAAGCCGACCACTTTGATCTTCCGCCGGTTCGGCAGATGTTTCACCGCCGTGTTCATAAACTCAAACCGCTCCTCGTAGGTGAACAACACCGGCTTGCCGGGGGTGCGGGAGATCGCCACCAGGACCTCGTCGAATAGGTACGATGCTCGTTCCACCAGCGACAAATGGCCGTTGGTGGTGGGATCAAAGGTCCCCGGGTAAATGGCTCGCGTCCGAATTCGCGCTTCAGGCATACGCACTCATTTCCGTCTAAAGTACTTTCCGGCGGGAAATCTAACCTGAGCCGGAGCGGGGAGCAAGCTAATTGACGGTCAGCCCCAGCGCGGCGAGACAATCGGAGAAACGAATCGATTCATGCGGACAGTCGAAGCGCACGCTCTCGATCTTTTGCGGCATAACCGTGCGGGCCGAGAACAACGCCGCGAGAGATTCCTGAACCGCGGGTTCAGCCAGACCGCCGCACAAGACCACCACCGAGAGTGGGACGGAAAGACCATGCCGGGCGCAACCGGCGAGATGGAAATTGACCAGCGATTTCAGATCAATGCCGAATGCGCGCCGCGATCGGTCATCGGCAAGCGGCGTGTTCCCGCTCGACATATGCGCCACCGCGACGATAGTCCGGTTGTAGAGAATGCAGAGTGATACGGCGTTGCCGGCCAGATCGGCGAGGCACACCAGACTGTCGGAATCGGGTTGCGCAAATCGACCGTACCCGAGACCAAGCGCCACCGCCCGCATGAGGAATTGCGGTTCCGGCGTCGAGCCGTTTTGAGCGGTGAGCAGTTCTGACGTCAGGGCGTGCAGGCGTTCCCGTCGATATATGAGCCCGAGGAAGCGGTCTCGCATGGATGTCGGGAAAGCATCAAACTGAAACAGTTCGCCCGGCTCGAGCACCGATTGCACAAGCTCAAAGGCCGCTCGCGACTGAAAATCGGGAGTAGCGCCGGGAGAGAGATACAGCAACTTGACGGCCACTTCGTGATCCGGTACCGCAATCCCTATCGGTACCCCGGATGAGATCTCATAACCGGCGCCGGTATGCAGTTCCACCGAGCATTCAATTGCGCCGGCATCATCTACGAGCGTATGCGCCACAAGAGTGCGGTTCGGTTGCGGATCGATGCCCGTTCGAAGAATCGAGGTCATGGTTTGACCCGCAAATACGGCTTGATTCGCTCGTACAGTTTGGGGCCGATCCCTTTGACCTCGGTGATGTCGATCTCCTGTCGAAACGGCTTGACGGCGCGATATTCAACAATGCGGTCGGCGAGAATTCGGCCGATGCCCGGCAGTAATTCCAGTGAGTCAATGGGCGCGGTATTCGGATCGAGCACAAACAGCCCGACATACTTCTCTTCATCACCGAGAAACACCGGCAGCGACGGCGTCTGCGGCGTGGGCATAGTGTGGGCGCGGACAAACAGATAGCCGGTGAGAACCAGGGCGAACGACGTGAGCAACGCCAGCGCGCGAAGTTGAGCGGATGAAAAATCGAAGAATTGATTTACTCGTTCCAGCATGGCTCTCGAAGCAAAATATAGACTCCCCCGCGGAAAAAGCAACTCTCGGCTGATTCGGATTACTGAAGGCCGAGCTGGGCGGCACTCACTTCCGACGGCAGTGGAATAAAGCGCCCTTCCGTGCGCACGAGTGAGAGCAGCGCTTCGCNGTCCGATGGCGTCGCCGATTTCAGCTTGTCGACGAGGTGCCGGCTATAGAGTCCGAATAACGGCTGACATGAAGAGCCGTCGCCNGTGCAGTAGCCNAGAAACGANTCNCCGCGATAATCGCGNATCANNNNGACGATCAGNTCGGGNGGNAAATCGGNGATNGCGGATGAACCGATGAANGTNGTGTCGCTGTCGGAGTTCTCGAGCGCGGCCTCGATACCGTGCGCCACATTGCNGTCCGGCTGGCGGTCGCACACGTGAGGATAGTTGAGATACTGCTCGCGCGCCTGATCGGTTTTCAGCACCAGCATGACTTTCTCGAACACTTTGGCATACCGGCGATAGAGCGATTCGAGACGGGTGAGTTCACCTTCGGGCTCGAAATCCCGGACTCTGGTTGCGACACCTCCGGCGAGTACGAAACAGGTTATGTCGCGGTACGGATTAGTCATGGTAACACCACCCTTGCCAAACTTCGCTTAAGTTGTTGATGCAGAAACCCGTTCTGAACACCGGGATAGAAATAAGCTAATTGCAAGCGGCACAGGCAAGTAGAAAATGGGGAAAAAACGCTTGCTGCTATTCCCTTAATCGACAATCAGTTAAGGGGCGGTGTTCGCAGCGTTCGGATGCTTGATCGAATGAGCGACAAAGTATCACGTCAACAGCGTTGTTATCGCGAGTACGTGACTGTTAAGACCGCAGAGTCGAGTATAATTCCGCTCATCGCTGCCAAGAGTGTAGCCCGACTTACCTGGGCAGGCTCTACGGATATCTGCGGAGAAGCTGAAAGCGCATATAGCGTATAGACGTAAGTCTTCGGCCCCGGCCCCTGCGAACAGGGGGGCGCGTATTCGGTCAGCCCATTCACGCTGTTGTTGCCAAGGGTCCATGGACCCGTGCCGTTCTTTGGGATGCTGTCCGTTTCCGGCGGAATGTCGTAGACAACCCAGTACCAGTGAATGTCGGTAGGGGATGCTTCGTGGTGCATTATGAGGGAGAGGCTCTGGGTGCTGTCCGGAGCCCCATTCCAATATAGCGGTAAGGTTGAAGCGGTACCATCGCACGTATATTCGGTTGGCAGCACACCGCCCTGTGCCACTTCGGGACTGCTCAGGATGAAGTCGGCACTACTTTGGCCACCAAAGAGAAAATCGGTGTTGGAAATCGTGGGCATGGCGATTGGCTGCGAGTACAGGAAAGCGCCCGTTGCAGGAACATAGCCCAACGAGTCGGCCAGAGCAGATAGGCGCGTTTTCTGATCGGTAGTAAGTAGCGAATATACTTTCGCGAACGCGGTAGCATACCAGTAGCAGATATCGCCATCCAGGTGTCCGTACTCCTCGGAGAGGCTCATGACCGCTGCACTATCGATTGACTCTACCGTCATGAAATGTCGCAGGTGTGTCGAAATCGCTCGCCGTTTGTCCACAAGGGCATTCAACGCCGTCCTTTGCGAATCGACCAGGCTGGTGACCATTGCTGCCTGCGCTGGCGTTAGAATCTTGAGGAAATCTTCACCGGCACGAGCTGTCAGTTGCTCATCGATAGTGTAGTTGGGATTTCCCATGGCCGGCCAATCTTTGAGGTAGAAGGAGCCGAAATAGGTTCCCTGCCGCTCCGGACAAAAGTAGGTGTCAGCTTCAACCGATCCGGCGTACCAGCTGTACATCTCGCTGGCGTAGGTCATCACCGCCACACTGACGTCGCGGTCGAGGTGAAGGTCCTGGAGCGGGTCCGTCAGCGTTCTATCCCAATTTCCCACTCCGCCCAGAGCTTTCAAGGCACTGAGTGCCGACTTCTGGGTTGACGTTAGTGATCGGATGATACTGCCCATCAGTCTGGCCCGGTCGTAACTGATCAGGCCGTCGATCACATATAGACTGCCTGAGTACGTCATTACTGCGTTCTTGTCGAGGCCGGTGGTACCTGTCGGCATGTCCCCTTCGAACTGGCGGCGGAACGCTTTGATGAGAGGAAAGCGATCGTAGGCATACTGGTTGATTAAGGTGGTTTGGCTCTGCGCTCGTGTCACCAATTGATTTCGTTGATCGACCGTCAGGATGTGGAGTACGTTGAAGGCCACAATCGTGACGAAATCAGTGTTGTGTCCCATCTGCGTCGGATCATTGTCCCGCAAATACTGGAAACCCGAATAGTCGGCCACCTTGCCGGGCGGGAGGAAGGATTGGCCGCCCAAATTGCCGGTCAGGAAAGCGAGGCCATCGAATGCAATTGTCTTGCGCTGACATTCATCGGCGAGGGTTCGCTCGATTGTATATTCATCGCTGACGTTGTCGTTCTGATTGGAAGGACCGGTCGCCTTGTCTTTTGAACAACTGCAGAGCGAGAGCACCACAAGGAGTACTGCGGCCAAACGCATCGGAAGAGGAGGATGAACGCACGCCATGGTAATTCCTTTCTCTCAGTCAGTTTCTCATCGGGTCCGCAGGGACACTACCGTGAATACGTGACACTCAATGTGGCACTGTCTAGTATCAGCCCGTTCATGGCCGCGAGCAGCGAGTCCCGGTTGACCAGCGAAGGATCGGCGGTGACATTGGGCGCGGCCGACAACGCATACAGCGTATAGACGTAAGTCTTCGGCCCCGGCCCCTGCGAACAGGGGGGCGCGTATTCGGTCAGCCCATTCACGCTGTTGTTGCCGAGGGTCCATGGACCCGTGCCGTTCTTTGGGATGCTGTCCGTTTCCGGCGGAATGTCGTAGACAACCCAATACCAGTGAATGTCGGTAGGGGATGCCTCATGATGCATGATGAGCGAGAAACTCTGGGTACCGGCGGGCGCTCCACTCCAGGCCACCGGGAGTGTCGAGGCGGAACCGTCGCAGGTGAACTCAACAGGCAGTGTTCCTCCATCGATCACCTCCGGACTCGTCAGCTTCAGCCCGACCGTCGCCGTCTGATTGCCGAAGAGGAAATCGGTGTTGGGGATGGTCGGCATCGCAATCGGCGCTGAGTACAGAAACGCTCCCACGGCAGGCACGTAACCCAGCGAGTCGGTGAGCGCCGTCAAGCGCCCTTTCTGATCGGCAGTCAGCAGCGAGTACACCTGTGCGAACGTGGTCGCATATCGATAACAGATATCGCCGTCGAGGCGGCCGTACTCCTCCGACAGGCTCATCACCGCGGCGCTGTCGATCGATGACTCCGTCTGGAATCGCCGTAACTGAGTCGAGATGTCACGTCGCCGCTCAACCAGTGTATAGAGGGCGGTCTTCTGCGAATCCACGAGACTCGTGATCATATTCTTCTGAGAGGGCGTCAAGATCGCCAGGAAGCTCTCGCCTGCGGTGGCGGTCAACTGCTCGTTAATGGTATAGTCGGGGTTTCCCATCGCCGGCCAGTCTTTGAGGTAAAAGGAGCCGAAATAGGTTCCCTGGCGTTCGGGACAGAAATAGGTATCGGCTTCCACCGAGCCAGCGTACCAGCTGTACATTTCGCTCGCGTAGGTCATGACCGCCACACTGATTTCGGGACTGAGGTGAAGCGCCTGCAGCGGGTCGGATAGCGTCCGATTCCAGTTCCCGACTCCACCGAGGGTTTTCAGCGTGTCAATCGCCGCCCGCTGCGCCGATGTCAGCGACCGGACAATACTCCCCATCAGCATTGCGCGATCATAACTGATGTCACCGTCGAGATGGTACAGCCGCGCGGAATACGCCATCACGGAATCCTTCAGTAACCCGGTGGTTCCCGGCGGGATATCTCCTTCCAGTTGACGGCGAAACGCCTTGATCAGCGGGAAGCGCGTGTACGCATACGCATTGATGGAATCGATCTGTAGCTGCGCCCGGGCAACCAGTTGGTTGATCTGGTCGGTGTTCAGGATGTGCAGCATGTTGAAAGCGACGATGGTCACGAAGTCCGTGTTATGTCCCATTTGAGTCGGGTCGTTGTCACGAAGGTACTGAAATCCAGAATAGTCGGCCACCTTGCCGGGCGGGAGAAACGACTGCCCACCCAGATCGCCGGTCAGGAAGGCGAGGGCGTCGAACGACATCGTGTTGAGCTGACATCCATCGGCCAGGGTTCGTTCAATGGTGTATTGGTCTCCGGACGGCTCAGCCGGGCAGTTTGGCAGAATGTAGCTGCGGCCAGTGAGGTGACTGACAAGTGCACTCAAATCACCCAGATCGACGGGACCCGATCCGTTTATGTTGGCTTCTTCAGGGCACGGCAATACGTAACCGCCTCCCGTCAGGAAGCTGACGAGACAACTCAAGTCGGACAGATCGACAACTCCCTTCATATTGACGTCACCGGTCGTTCCCTGACAGCAGGGGGTCTGACCCATGCTCCGCAGGGCCATCAGTAGAACCAGGGCACCGATCAATCGTGACATGCTCGCGTATCGCATTCCCTATCTCCTTATTCTCTGTGTGCCGAAAACGAGAATGCCTCCGGACACACGTTAACCCACCTGTGACTGCCGGCTGGGAACCGGCAGGGACACCGTCCGCAGAAGATGCTTGGCGCTCACCTTTTCTGCTTTGTTGGACGTCGTCGGAACACAAAACTTGCGGGAGGATTTTGACAGAGTATACATTGGCGGAGAGACTCTGACGCGAAAGCATGAATGATGACCAACTGATCCAGGGGCTGCGCGATCGGCAGAGCGGCGCCTTTCAGGAGGTAGTAGCGGCTCATCAGCAGCGAGTAATCAATATCTGTTATCGGTTCGTACAGGACAGGGCGGAGGCCGAGGATCTCGCGCAGGAGACGTTCATTGAGGTATATCGTTCGATAGACAAGTTTAGGGGACAAGCTGATCTGTCTACGTGGATTTATCGAATTGCCGTATCCAAATCGCTGGACTTCATTCGCAGAATGGGGCGGGAGAAACGGGGCGGCAAATTGAGAGAAGCGATAGCGTCGGACAGACAGGTGTCCGAGGTGCCGGCGCCGGAATTGGCAGCGCCCGACAGGATTCTCAAACAGCGAGAGCGCCGGCGGGTTCTTCAGCAGGCCCTCGGGGCCCTGAGCGAGAACCAACGGGTGGCCTTTGTGTTGAGCCAGTACGACGGGCTCAGTTACCAGGAGATTGCCGGCATCTTGAAAACGTCGCTGGGTTCAGTGGAGTCGCTTATCCACAGGGCCAGGAAGAACTTGCAGAAAGTGCTCCGCCATTACTATGAAACAAACGATTAGTCATAGAGCAAGGGCGCAAGGATTTGTTCGGTTCGGCGTCTAACAGGTGGAAATATCCGCCAAGGAACCGCCATGAGCAAGAAGGACAGAAGACGAGCCCAGGTCGATGACGAGGTGTCGAAGACGCTGGCGAGTTTTGAAAGTCTGGAAGAGATCGACGTAGGCCCATATTTCTTCAGCCGTCTGCAGGCCAATCTGAGCAGCACGGTCGATACGCCGGAGCCGCTCGTGCTGCGATTCCTCCACGCCGGACGCCTGTTTCCGGCGCTACTGGTTGTCATGGTTGTGCTCAACGTTGTTACGGCTGTGGTGATCCTCCGAAACGGCCGCAGCAACTCCGCTGTTTCCGGCAGCAGTGATATGGATTTACTGGCTGAGCAGTACATGCCGATGGGGACATCCGAGGGTCTGGATATTGCTGCGGAGTAGGTATGGGAACGGATTTACGAACGCGCTACCATCTTGATCTCTGGGCCATTCTGGTTCTGGTAATCCTGAACATCAGTTTACTCGGGCTCTTCTGGTACGAGCACTTCAGGAAACCCCCGCCGCCGGCAGAGGCGCGATCCGATCCCGAAGAATTTCTCATTCAGCAATTGCAGCTGGACCAGGTCCAGACCGACTCGGTCAGGGCACTAAGGCGTGAACACTTTGCCCAAACCGACCCTATCAGGTCTTCGATGGTTCGTACCAACATGCGTATGATGGAGGAGCTGTTTGCGCAATCACCCGATACTGCGCTGGTCCGCAGGCTGTCCGAACAGATCGGCAGGGAACAGGCGGAGTTTGACCGCCAGGTTTACCGGCACTTCAGTAATGTCAAGGCGGTACTTCGACCCGATCAGTACGATAGATTTCGCAGTCTGATCATAGAAGCGCTTGAAAGGAAGTTGCCGGCGTCCGATGCCGTCCGCAAAGAAAGCCCCGACAGAAGCGATGAACCGCGTCCGCAGGATCGGAACGACCGGCGCCCTCCCCCACGCGACGACCGCCGTCCTCCGCCACCGAACGATGAGCGCCGGCCGTCCGGCGGGTAGTCCTCCGAGCAGTTTCTGATCACGGGAGTTGTCCGAAGATTCAGCTTCCAAGAATACGGGCTCGAGGAGGTTGGATGGAGGAAGACAGATCCAGTTAGTGGCCGAGGGAGTCCGCTTGCATGATCGTGCCGGACACCTTGTTGAGAATCTTGAAGCGCTTCAGCGTCCTGTCGGCCTCGGCGCCCCAGCCGGTGATCACACTGTTCCCCTGCGTGAAGCGCACGAACGCATCGGTCTGGAATTTGTTGATATCCGGATTCCAGTGCAGGTAATCCGTCTCCAGTTTGCGGGTACCTTCGGATTCCACCACCACCTGGCCGTATAGCTGCATGTGGTTGGTGCCTTCGGTGACGACCGCCGAATCGCCGGTGGCGGTCGCGGTGACCTTGCCGCCGGCGTCATACGATTTGATGAGCACGTGGCCGTACACGGTCTGGCGAATAGTCTTCTCCCTGATCAGCGCGGAATCCCCCACGAGAGTCGAGCTCATAACGCCGCTGGTGTCAAAGAAGGTAGCGTGCACACCGTATCCCATGGTCGAATCCTTGGCTTCATACTTCAGAATCCGATCCGCCTGAATCGTGCTCACCACCCGTCCGCGGTCGTACAGATGAATGGTGGTTCCTTTGAGTTCGGTGTCCGGGCGAATGGCGGTATCGGTGGCATCCGAATTCTTTACGGTTTCATCACGACTGGTGCATGAACCAATCACAAGGGACAGCAGGCCGAGACCGATAACGAGGGCGGCCAAACGCACCCGTCCGACCCGGCGAGGTGCACTCGCCGTCCAGACGGACCATCTCGAAAACGACTCCGAACCGGTCCAAACCGGCTTTTGACCTGCAAATCTCATATACCTGATACGCTATCGGCAAGGGAACCAATGTAAAATAGCGGGGCTGTCAAGCGGTATTCGGCGGACGCGAAGCCCAGCGGTCGTGGAGCCATATCCACTGGTCGCGATGGGAATCTATGATTTCTTCTAAGGCGCTGTTACACATGGTAGTAACGTGAAGTGCGGCCGCTTCCTCCGATAGCCCTCCGGGGATTTGTACGGCTGGCCGGATAATCAGATGGTACCGATTGTGCGGTGTCCGAACACAGGCCATTGGCAGAAAGGCGGCGCCGACCTTTACGCCGATCACGGCATGGCCGAGCGGCGTTCTGGCCGGGATGCCGAAGAACGGAACGAATTCCCCGCGCACCCGGCTGGAATCGATGTCAATCAGGACGCCCAGCACCTTGCCGGATTGCAGCCACCGGAAGATGCGTTTCGGGGAATCGGTCGTGGCGAAATTAGTAAGGCCGACCGATTCGCGATTTTTGACCAACATGCGGTCAAGCCGGATATCGTACATCTCGCGCCCAATTGCTGCCGCTTCGTAGCCGAGCGACACAATGTGAGCCGCAAGAAGCTCGAAATTGCCGATATGCCCGGTCACGCCGATCACGCCCTTGCCCGCTTTGTAGGCGCGGTCGAAATGCTCGAGACCTTCGACGGTCACCAGCGGCGCAATTTCGGAGCGGTAATGACGAGTGAATCGCATCAGATCGACCAAGTTCTTGCCGCTATTGATAAAGAATCGGCGTCCGATAGCCCGGCGCTCTGCGGCACTCAGCCGGTCACCATAGACGCGGCGCAGATTGGCGTCGATTTTCCGTCGGTCGCGGCGCAGCATCAGCCACGCGAGCCAACCAAGCGAGGCCCCCTTCCAAAGCGCCAGCGGCCGAGGCAGCAGGTTGAACCAGAATTTGCCCGCACGGGCAAGGAGATAGATCAGACTCCTCTTGATTCGCTTGGCGACAGGCGCGGACATGGACGGAGTATAACGCGCTTCAACGGCCGGTAGCAAGCTTGCGGACACGACGCCGTCGGCGTTCCCGGAGCTGGTCCGTCCTGTCTGCCAGTAATCCGGTAATGCTATGCATCGGCGACGGCAATCCATATATTGGTCTGCAATTGCGTTCCGTGATCGAAACGAGACGATGTGGAGAGTACGTTATGAATGACCGCGTGATTGTACGAGTAATTGCCGTATCAGCTGCTGTCTTCGCCGTGGCGGTGTCCACGGTGTTCGCCCAGCCAAAAGCACTGCCCAGGCGGGCGGATATCGACGCGAAGTACAAATGGAAAGTCGAAGACCTCTTTCCGAGCGACGAGGCGTGGGAAAAGGGGTACGCGTCTCTCTCCCAGGGGCTGAATCGGCTGGACGAATTTGAGGGGAAGTTGGGCACGTCCGCCGATCTGCTGGCCCGCTGCCTGGCGGTTCGCGACAGCTTGCAGCTGGTGACCGATAACCTGGGCCTGTATGCTAGCATGAAGCTCGACGAAGACAACCGGGTTAACGCAGCGCAGGAGCGGAGCGACCGGATTTCGACGCTCAGCGCCAAATTGAGCAGCGCGGCATCGTTCATCGAGCCGGAAATTCTGACGATCGATTCGAAAGTACTCGATTCTTTCGTGAAGGTCTCCCCCGCGCTGGCTGCCTATCAGTTTTATCTCTCAGGCCTTGAGCGCACGAAAGCCCACATTCTGCCGGAGGGCGAGGAGGCGCTGCTGGCCCTGGCCCGTCCGGTGACGCGGGCGCCGGGGCGAATATTCGGAATGGTCGATGACGCCGACCTCGCCTTCGGAACCATCAAGGACGAGAGCGGCCAGGAAGTCGTGCTTTCCAAAGAACGGTATTTCGGATACCGGACATCAAGCGACCGCCGTGTCCGCGAAGACGCTTTCAACGTCTTTTACAAAGCGTACGTGCCATACATGAACACCCTCGGCGCAACACTGGGATCATCGGTGAAGGCGGACTACTTCTATGCGCAGGTGCGCAAGTATCCGACCTGTCTCGAGATGTCGCTTGACCGGAACAACATTCCGGTGTCGGTCTATCACGCGCTTATCGATGCCGCTCACGCGAATCTCGCGCCGCTGCACAAGCTGGCGGCCTTGCGCAAGAAAATACTCGGCGTCGATACGCTGCACGCCTGGGACCTCTCGGCGCCGTTGGTGAAAGACCGCCAGCAGAATTACGCCTATGAGGACGCCGTCAAGATGGTCGTGCAGGGGCTGGCGCCGCTGGGGAAGACGTATCAGGCGGATTTGCAAAAGGGGTTTGAATCCGGCTGGGTCGACGTGTACGAGACTGAAGGCAAAGGGTCCGGGGCATATCAGACGGGAACGTACAGCTCGCATCCCTACGTGCTGCTCAACTATGCCGGGACGCTGGAATGGGTGTTCACCGTGGCGCATGAAATGGGACATGCGATGAACGATTACTACATCACAAGGCATGAACCATTCCAGTACAGTGGGCAATCGCTCTTTACTGCCGAGGTGGCGTCGACCTGCAACGAAGCGGTCCTGATGAAATACATGCTGAGCCGGGCCAAAACGAAAGAAGAGAAGCTCGTGTTTCTGAATTACTACATCGATCAGATCGTGATGACATTTTACCGCCAGATCATGCTCGCTGAATTCGAGTTGACAATTCATGAGCGGGTGGAATCCGGCGGCGCGCTGTCGGCCGATTTCTTCCGGACCTCGATTCGCGATATCTTTCAGAAGTACTGGGGACCGGAGCTAGTAGTGGATTCGCTGTACGAACTGGACGGTCTGCGAATCCCGCATTTCTACGGTCAGTATTATGTCTACCAGTACGCCACCTGTTACGCGGCGGCTCAGATGCTTTCCGAGCGGCTGATGGCGAAGGAAAAGGGGATTCAGGAGACCTACATGCACTTCCTCAGTGTCGGCAGCTCCAAGTACCCGGTGGATATTTTGAAAGACGCCGGTGTTGATATGACCACGCCTGAGCCGGTGGCCGGGACCATCCGGCTGTTCGGCACGCTGGTGGATCAAATGGAGGCGCTGCTGGCCGAGAAATAGANGTCGACCCGCAAGCGGCCAGGATACGAGAACGCCACTCCGGTGATTTCCGGAGTGGCGTTGCCATATGGCTGTGGGAAGCTGAGATTACTTTTCGTTCAGTAGTTTCTCCATCTCGTCNACCANNTCGCCNAATATCTTGATCGTTCTNGCGACCGGNTCNNNNGTNGTGACATCNACNCCNGCGTCCTTGAGAANGTCGATCGGATACTTNGANCTGCCGGTGTTCAGGAANTGCTGNTACGCTTCAAGCGCCCCTTTTTCCTTGTTCAGAATCCGCTGCGACAGTACCTGGGCCGCGGCATAGCCGACGGCGTATTGGTATACATAGTACGGGCGGTAGAAGTGATAAATCCGGATTCCGCCGAGCTCATTATTGGTATCGAGCACCAGTTCAGGACCCCAGTATTTCTGATAGATATCACGGTAGGTATTGCGGAAGAACGACACTGACAGCGCCCCGCCCTTCTCGACCTGGTCATGCATGGCCAGCTCGTATTCGGAGAACCAGAGCTGGGTGTAGAAGGTCCCGATGATCTGTTCAATGTAGCGCTGGAGAATCTGCATTTTCTCCTTCTTGTCTTTCGCCTTGGCGAGCATGTACTTCATCAGCAGCGCTTCGTTACAGGTCGAGGCCACCTCGGCCGTGAACGTGTAGCTGCCGCTGTACGCATACGGTTCCTTCTGGTTCCGGTAGTAGGCATGCAGCGCGTGGCCCATCTCGTGCGCGAGCGTGAAGACCTCCTCCAGCGATTCATTGTAGTTGAGCAGAATATA
>PQAP01000042.1:25034-26457 GCA_003105265.1 candidate division GN15 bacterium
TTGTTGAATTCGTAGAAGGCGTCGCGGCGAAGGCGGCGGTCCGGGTTCTGCATGATGGTCGAATACCGACCTTTGGTGAGCTGAATGTCCTTGCCGGTTTCATCCTTGATCGAACCGAAAGTTATGTCGCCGTTATCGATGATCTGGAACGTGTTGATGAACGAGCCGGTGACCGGCGTGGCCTGGGCGAGAATTTCCTCCTCCTTGTCGGAAAGCCGGTGCGCCTTGGTACGAAGGAGGTTTTCGATATAGAAGCGGTACTCCTGAAGCCCCGGGCTTGCCGCCATGAATTCACGAATCCGGGCCGTGTCGAGCGTAAGCAGTTCCGGATCGATAAACGCGCCGGCGGCGCCGAGACGTGAACTCAGGGCCTGAATGCGATCGGCCAGTTCCTGCGATTCGCCGATCCGCTTATCGGTGTCCAGCTTCAGATTCGCATAGACGTACAAACGGCCGTTGAGCGAACTGAGACTGTCGTTGAGGGCAAGGCAGGCAAGCAGCGTGGCCGCAGATTCTCCAAGCCGACCCTTGTAGGCGGCCAGCCGTGGCACCGCGGCATCGAGCGCCGTGTAGGCCGCGTTCCAGGAATCGACTGTCGGATACATATCCTCGAGATTCCACTTGTATTTGGCGTCAATTTCCGACCGCTCTCTGGCGGCCTGCGCCCAGAGACTGCCGGCCAGCAGCAGGATCGCGACCAAACCGATCAGAATGATACGAGCATTTAGCTTTTGCGTCATGGGGTCTCCAGATATAGCTTGTTGTCTAATGTATACGGTGTGTCATTCAGTAAAGATACGCATTTCACCCGTACTTGTTTAGTCGAAATTGAGTGGAGAGAATATGTTTGTTCATCAGACCACCGTCCGCCTGCACAACACCGACGCTGCCGGCCTGTTATTTTTCGCCGAGCAGTTCCGCCTGGCGCACGATGCGTACGAGAGTTTCATGGAATCGATCGGCTACGCCTTTGCCCCGCTGATCAGGAGATCGGAGTATCTGCTGCCGATCGTGCACGCCGAGGCGGATTTCCTGAAACCGCTGTTGACCGGCGACCGACTCGAGATTCAGGTGCGAGCGGAAAAGATCGGTGACAGTTCTTTCACGCTTGGCTACACCCTGGTGCGCAACGGCACGGAGACGGTGGGAACGGTTCGCACGGTGCATGTCCTCATCAACAAAAGGATCGGTGAAAGCATTTCGCTGCTGCCGGAACTCAGGGAGAAGTTGGAGACTATTGCTCAGTGAAGGTGGGAGCAGAGTCGCTCCGCCAGCACCCGGAATGAACTCCGATCCGGTTTCAGGCCGGCGCTGAGCGCGCCTTCCGGCCACGGGAAGACACGGTCGGGAATCTTGAATTTGGGGAGAAATTCTGCAAGGGCAGCTCGAATCCGATCGCTATCGATATCTCTTTCGCTTTGTA
>PQAP01000043.1 GCA_003105265.1 candidate division GN15 bacterium
CCCTTCTGCCATCCGGCCGGACAAACCTCGCCATATTTCTCGGTGAACTGGAGGGCATCAACCAGCCGAATCAACTCGTCGATATTTCGTCCCAGCGGCAGATCGTTGACCACCTGGTGTCTGACAATCCCGTCGCGGTCGATCAGGAAGGTCGCGCGAAGCGCCACGCCGGCCGGATGCTCGATACCGTACGAGCGACAAATCTCGTGTTTGACGTCGGCAATCATGGGGAACTTGACCGGGCCCACTCCGCCCTGCGCCGGCGGCGTATTGCGCCAGGCGTGATGGGTGAACTCGGAATCGATCGACACGCCGACCACCTCGACCCCGCGCTGCTTGAACTCGTCGATACGGTTGTCATGCGCGATGATCTCGGTCGGGCAGACGAACGTGAAATCGAGCGGCCAGAAGAACAGGGCGACGTATTTGCCCTTCAGGTTCGACAGCTTGAATTCGCCAATGGTGCCGTCGGGCATGACCGCCGACGCGCCGAAATCCGGGGCCTCCCGTGTGACCAGTACGCTCACAGTAATCTCCTCTTGGATATGGTTGCTTTTTCCAAAGTGATGTAACCGGCAGAGGGTGTACTTGGTTTCGGATTTCTTGGAATTTTGCGGGGCGTCGGCGAGACGGCCCTTATTGGCCGACTGCCTTTAGGAATGGGCGCTGGCGGACGGAATCGACATTGTGATCGAAATAGTACACCTTGAGAAACTCGTACCAGGGACGGACATGGTCTGCCGTGAGGCCGGGAAGCTGCGTGATCATGGTGTCGAGAGTCGGGCGGATATCGGTGAACTGAATTTCCGGGAACTGCTTCAGGTGGTCCATGAGCGAGTCGTGGAAAGTCACGATATAGGCCGGGAAATCGCCGAACCTGATCCACGCCAAGCTATCGATATAATTGCTCGGGACAATCCCGCTCTTGATGGAGAACGCTATGCCTCGGCTCACCAGATACGAATTTGGCGCCGGCTTCTCGTGGCCGGGGCGAGTTCGCTTCATGATCGGCTGATGCGCCACGAACTCATCGGTGAGGCCGGTGGCCGCCTCGATCGCGACTGGAACTTCGGAATAGTACGCGTACACCGCGAACTGTCCGCGAAAGGCGAATGAGGCATCGGTCCCCTTAAAATACTCCCGCAATCGCCCGCCGACTTCCTCTGCCCGCTGGTGCCAGGCGGAGGGATAGTAGGAGGGCTCGTCTGCCACATAGCTGATTTGCCGCGTCTCCGCGAAGATATTCAAACGAAACAGCACTGCCAGGAGGATCACGACCGCCGCCGGGGCGAAATACTTCACCTTTGGCAGCGCTTCCCGCACACCCAGTTCTATCAGGAGAAAAAGAATCGGCGTGATTGGAATCAGAAACCGCCCGAACATGAAGTCGCCGCCGGAGCGCACCACGTAGAGCAGATAGGGCACGGTGAAAAACATGGCCAGCAAGAACGCACTGGCACGATTATCTTCAATCGGCCACGCTTTCAGTGATTTGAAGTGCCGAACGAACAACCATACCGCCGACGGTATCACCAGCCACAGCACGTAATAGGATTTCACGTACAGCCAGAGATAGATGATCCCCTGGCTGTAATAGGGGAGATTGGCCGATTTCGCGTAATATGTATTCGGAAATGGATAGCCGTAATAGCTGTATCGTGCGATCCAATAAGGGACATAGATCACGACCAGAGGCAGGAGAAAGAGCACGAGCGAGCGAAAGGTTGGCCGCGAGGTTGTCAGCACGTAGACAATCGAGACGGCATAGAACAACATGGCGTCCGGGCGGGACATCGCCGCGGCGATCAGGACAATCCCGGCAGTCAGCAATAGTCGTGGTGTGCGCCCCAGGACCAACAGCACAAATCCGAGCGTGACCAGCGCGGTGGTCCACATCGTTTCAAGGCCACTTGTGGCATAGACGTGGCACTCGTGGTGCAGCAGCAGGGTAAGCGCGGCAATGGGGAAGAACAGGCGTCGCCTGTTTTCCTTGGCAATCAGTCGAGACGACAGAATCGCGAGAATGCCGATTGTGGCAAAGTACGACAGCCCGCCGAGAATCATTGACACCGGTACCGGATTCAGTTTGAGCAACATGCCGCCCGCGATAATGATCGTCCAGAGGAAATTGGTGTACCCCTCGACATGCTCACTCGCGTTGAACACGAGCCCCAGCCCGTTCACCAGGTTGCGGGCGTAGCGAAACGAAATGAAGGCGTCGTCGCATACCCAGCGCACTCTAATGACCTCGACCAGACCGTAAATGACAGCCGCACCAAAGAGAACCCAGATAGCGAGTTGGATATAGCGCTGAATACGGTTGTCGGAGTTGATTGCAGGGATGGCGGTCACGGTTTGGCCAATGATTCCAGGGTGACAACGCCGTTGGTGCATTTCAGGTAGGTGAAATGAGTGATGAAGTCGCCAGTGTTGACATAGATGCCACGCTCTGTTCTGTCAATTACCGGAATGTGCAGATGGCCGATCACGGCGACATCGTAGCCGTTCTGAAGCTTGTCAGCCGCGTAGGCGGCATAATCGGCAGCGAACTTGTGGTCACGGCGCGACGTGTAATTCCGCGATGACCCCGACACAAACCGCGCCAGCGGGTACGCCCAGTCAGGTGGGAGTTTGCGGTAGAGCCAGATATTGACCGGGTTGCGGAGAATTCGTTTCAGGAATCGATAGCCGCCGTCACCTTTAGCGAGACCGTCGCCGTGGGTCAGGTGAAACTTCAGATTGTCGTAGGTGAAATCGAACGAATCGCGGTGCACCGGAATCATGAGATGCTTCTCGAAAAAATCCCCCATCCAGAAATCATGGTTGCCGCTGATGTAATCGACCTGAATCCCGGCGCGGGTCAGCTCCCGGAGAAGAAACAGCACCTCATGATACGCTTTGGGGATGACATACTTGTACTCAAACCAGAAGTCGAACAGATCGCCGAGGATAACCAGCCGGTCGCCATCTTTCTGCACCAGCGCCAACAACTCGGCGATGCGGGCGACCTTGCCCGCTTCTTCGTCAGGCGTCCCGCATCCCAGATGGGCATCGGAGAAGATGTACAGAGACATGGGGGGAAATATAGTCAAGCGTCGGCAGAGAATCCAGTGTGTGGTAGGTGCCCTGGATTGCCAACGACAATCGCCTCGCTGGCGCGTGAGGGCATGTGCCCGTACTAGGTTTCCTTACCCCACCCGCTCCATGAACTTCGGCATTGCCGTGTAGAAAGCGTCGGCAAGTGAGTTGATTGGGAGGTCAATCAGGCCGGCGATCTGCAGGTTGCTGCCGCCGACTGTACCAATCTTTGCCGCCGGCACCTGTTTGCTATGGAACCACTGCTCCAGCGTGGAAGCGTCCTTCGAAGAGCAGGTCACGATTACCCTTGATTGAGATTCGCCGAACAGCAGGCAATCTTTGCGAATGGAGTCCGCTAAAGCAATCGAAGCGCCGATCATCTTCTCGCGATTGGAGATGCATCCTTCCGCCAGAGATATGGCAAGGCCGCCGTCGCTGACATCGTGTGCTGACTTCACTAACCCCTGCTGAATAGCGTCAAGCAGCGCATCCTGCAACTGCTTCTCAAACTTCAAATCGATCTCCGGCACCGCCCCACGCGTCTCACCGAATACATTGTGCAGGTATTCCGACGCGCCGAGCTCCTCCCGATTCATGCCAAGGAGAAAAACAACATCCCCGGTATCTTTGAACCACTGTGTGGTGATATGATCGATGTGTTCAACCAATCCGACCATCCCAATAGTCGGCGTGGGGAAGACCGCGCGATCTGGATCCTCGTTGTAAAACGACACATTGCCACCTGTAACCGGCGTGTCAAACACCCGGCACGCTTCCCCCATTCCGGCGACCGCCTCCGCAAAACAGTAATACACTTCCGGCTTGTACGGATTGCCGAAATTGAGGCAGTTGGTGATCGCCAGCGGCCGCCCGCCGGAGCAGACAATATTTCGCGCCGACTCGGCTACCGCGATTTGCGCGCCGCGACGGGGATTCAGGTAGCAATAGCGGCCATTGCAGTCGGTCGCCATCGCTAGCGCTTTGGTAGTCTTGCGGAGGCGAAGCACTGCGGCATCAGAGCCCGGCCCGACCGAGGTATTGGTTCTGATCGTGGAATCGTACTGCTCAAACACCCAGCCTTTATGGCAGAGGTTCGGGGAACTGAGCATAGTCAGGAGAGTCTCATTCCAATTTCTGTTAGTCGGATACTTTTCGAGCGACAGCGCAGCCATCTTGTCCATGTACTCCGGACGCTTGGTCTCACGTCGGTATACCGGCGCGCCACCGCCCAAAACGAGGCAGTCGGACGGAATCTGTGACACCACCTGGCCATCAAGTTTGACAGTCATCAGGCCATCGGCTGTAACATGACCGATAATGGTCGAATCCAGATTCCACTTGTCGAAGATAGCTTTGACGTCTTCTTCCTTCCCTTTCTTCACGCAGACCAGCATCCGCTCCTGTGATTCGGAAAGGAGAATCTCATACGGGATCATACCGGTTTCGCGCACCGGGACAGCATCGATATTGATTTCGATTCCAGCTTTCCCCTTGGCAGACATCTCCGATGATGAGCACGTCAGCCCCGCCGCCCCCATATCCTGAATCCCGACAATCAAATCCTGCTCGATAATCTCAAGCGTGGCCTCAAGCAGCAGCTTTTCGGTGAACGGATCGCCGATCTGCACCGATGGCCGCTTTTCTTCGGACTTGTCCGAAATCTCCTCCGAGGCAAAGGTCGCGCCATGAATACCATCGCGGCCGGTTTTCGACCCGACCATCATAATCGGATTGCCGACCCCCGCCGCTTTGGCAGTAGCCATCCGACTGGATTTCACGATTCCAACCGCCATCGCATTCACCAGCGGATTGCCGGTGTATGATTCATCGAAATAGACTTCGCCCGCCACGGTCGGCACGCCGAACGAGTTGCCATAGTCACCGATTCCGCGCACCACGCCATCGACCAGATACCGCACGCGCGGGTTTTCCGGCGATCCGAACCGAAGGGAGTTGAGCGAGGCGATTGGCCGGGCGCCCATCGTGAAGATGTCGCGGAGAATCCCGCCGACACCGGTCGCCGCGCCCTGGTATGGCTCAATCGCCGAGGGATGATTGTGCGACTCGATCTTGAACACCACCGCCAGACCATCGCCGAGATCCACCGCACCGGCGTTTTCTTCGCCTGCTTTGGCGAGAAGATTGGCTCCGTCGCGGGGAAGGGTCTTGAGGAGCGCAATCGAGTTCTTGTAGGAGCAGTGCTCCGACCACATCACGCTGAATACGCCCAGTTCGGTGTAATTCGGCTCGCGGCCGAGTATCTTCTTGATGTGCTCGAACTCTTCCGGGCTGATTCCATGATCGGCCACCATCGCCGGGGTCACCTGCGGTTGTTTGTAGCTGTCTGCCATCGCTATTCCTTGTTTCCGTTGTTCCGTCAGGTGTTGATTCGCCACAGGCGAATTGTCACCTGACGGTACGTGTCCGGTTCCGGCAGGTCACACGTCTCGCTTTCGGCGCGACGCAAGACCTGCCGGAACGCCGACATAAGGCGGGCAATATAGAGAGTGGTTTGGCGAGGGGCAAGCAGGTTGACGGCGCAAGCTCGCACGGCTTATTGGGTAGCCGTCAGCCAGAGTCGGCTGACGGCACCGCGAAACTTTCACTTCGCAAGGGCGTTCGCTCGCACTATGTTACACCNGTGGANACGG
Organism: candidate division GN15 bacterium; assembly: GCA_003105265.1. Classification (GTDB taxonomy): domain Bacteria; phylum Zixibacteria; class MSB-5A5; order GN15; family FEB-12; genus FEB-12. The sequence goes on from PQAP01000043.1 coordinate 5,730, forward strand.
TGAACAAAGTCNTNGGGACGATTGAAAAGCATCGCCTGATCGAGAATGGGGATGCNGTNCTNNTCGGNNTNTCNGGNGGNCCNGATTCNGTGGCANTNCTGGATATTCTGTGTCATCTCAGGGAAAAATACNGTCTTCGACTCGGCGCCGTGTATGTGAATCATCAGATTCGCCCCCGTGCCGCCGGAGCAGAGGAGAAATTCTGCCGANCGCTGTGTGATACACTGGGGGTCGATCTCACGATCATTCGCGAAGATATCCCCGGCCGCGCCCGGCGCGAGCGGAAAGGGATTGAGGAATCGGCGCGCGATTTCCGCTATGAAACGTTTTCTGGAATCGCTGAAACCGACAAATACCATCGCATTGCGCTCGCGCACCATATCGATGACCGTGTGGAAACGGTCCTGTTTCGGATTATCCGCGGCACCGGGCTGACCGGATTGGCCGGTATCCCGGTGAAGCGGGGGAAAGTCATCCGGCCGCTGTTCGACCTGTCGAAACAAGATATCCTCAGTTATCTGAAGAAGCATCATCTGGGCTGGCGCGAGGACCGCTCCAACCAGAATCTGGAGTACAGCCGGAATTTCATCCGCAATCGGATTCTGCCGCTGGTTCGGGACCGCCTCAATCCGAGAGTGGAACAAGCGGTGCTTAACCTGTCCGAGACCGCATCTGACGAGGTGAAATTCCTTGAAGCTATTGTCCAGAAAGAAGTTAGGCGGGCAATAGCGGTAAGTGCAGGCGGCAAGGTCCAGGTTGATATTGGTGTTATCACGAAGGCGGACAAGTGGTTGCGTCGACGGCTCATCCGTGCCTGCTTCGCTCTTTTCGGTGAAGAGATGCCGGATCGCAAGGTAATCGACCGGCTCGACCGGATGGTCGCGACTGGAGGAAAGGGGCTATCGCTACCGTACAAGCTCAGGGCGGTCCGAATCGACTCGAAACTCGTCATCTTCCGGCCAGTGCGCTCATGGCAGCCCCAGCCAGTCTCGCTGGGCAAAACTACGGCAACCGGCATCCCATCGCTGGGGCTCAAAGCACGCCTGGTGCCTTCCGGAAGGTTCGCGATCAGCCGGAAGCGCCTGGCGCGGAAAGTGGGGCTGGACTGGAGCAAGGTCGTGCCGCCGCTCGAAGTCCGGCCGATTCGCGCGGGGGACCGGTTTCAGCCGCTGGGTCTCAAAGGGACAAAGAAAGTGGGTGACTTTTTGACCGATCGGAAACTACCTTTCGTATACCGCGATGAAATCCCGGCGGTGTGCGACCGTCACGGTATTATCTGGCTGGCCGGGGTCGAAATTGCGGAACGTGTGAAGCGTGACTCGAAAACCAAAGAGGTGTTGATCCTTGAAATCATCAGCAACCAGAAAAGCCCCCGGAAAGCCGTTTGAGCTTCTTCTCGACCAGCGGGTGATTCACCGCCGTATCGAGGAGCTCGGCCGACAGATTACGACCGATTACGCCGGCCAGATCCCCGTGCTGATCGGTGTGCTCAAAGGGTGTGTCATTTTCATGGCCGATTTGATCCGCGAAATCAAGCTGCCGGTGGAGCTGGAGTTCGTGTCGGCGGCGTCGTATCGCAAGGGAATCCGACGCGAGGAGGATGTCGTGGTCGGCGGCGGGATCGCGATTCCGCTGGAAGGTCGGCACGTGCTGATCGTGGAGGGCGTGGTGGACTCGGGCCGGACGGTGTCGATGGTGCTCGAGAAGGTGCGCAAGATGGAACCGGCCTCAGTCGAGGTTGTTACATTGCTGGACAAGCCGGGAAGTCATAGAACGAAACTGGATGTCAAGTACAAGGGCTTTTCGGTCGGCAATGAGTTTGTCATCGGTTTCGGACTGGACAACACCCAGCAGTATCGAAACCTTCCTTTTGTCGGACGCTTGCTTGACCGATAATATATTCTATAGATTTCCGACACAGATGAAAGCGGTCTGTCGTACGTATAAGCATTGTGCGATAGACTGAACATACGGAGAGTACGTGGACAATTTTGATAATCGGGATGAGCGGCGAAACTCCGGGCGTCCCAAAGGGGAACCACCCCGTTCGGGCATGAGCTGGCGGGGCACCGGTCGATCCTTGTTTTTCTGGCTCGCTATCGTTCTTGTGGCGATTTTCGGCTATCAGTATCTGGCGGGCGATCTCGGCTCAAGCCAGGCGCAGATCACCTTCTCGGAATTCACCGAGCAGATCGATAAGTCGAATATTTCCGAAGTGACCTTCACCAACCGGGAAGTTCAGGGAAAGCTGAAAGAGCCACAGCAGTTCGCATCGACCGAGACGACCAACAA
>PQAP01000044.1:0-4313 GCA_003105265.1 candidate division GN15 bacterium
AGTTTCCACTTGGTGCCTGACGGGAACCCACCGCCGCCGCGACCTTTGAGCCCGGAGTCGATGACTTCCTTGATCACCTGATCCGGCGTCATGCTCTTCAGAACTTTTTCGAGCGCCGTATACCCGCCGGTGGCGATATATTCGTCGATTGAGCCGGGGTCGATCTTGCCGCAATTGCGGAGGACTATTCTGATCTGATTCTCGAAGAAGCCCTTCTCGCGATTGTCGCCGGAGACAAGCCATTCATCGATCACTTTGCCGGAGAGAACGTGATCCTGAACAATGCGGCCGACCTTTTCGGGAGTGACATCGCCATAAAGTGAGGTGGTGCCGGAGCCGTTGGAAACTTCGACCAGCACTTCGCGGTAGCACATACCGATACAGCCGGTTTCCTTGAGCAGAAACGCTCCGGGACGGTCCTTCAGTTCGTCCTGAAACGCCTTGAGAACCTTTTCACCGCCCGCAGAAATTCCGCAGGTGCCGAGTCCGATTGAGACGGTCGTCATCACTGTACCCCCGCCGTCGTCTTCTCATCGGCCTGTTTGGCGCGCCGCTTGAAATCGCGGATAATCTTGCGAAGTTTGTTCGCTTCGAGGCGGCCGAAGGTTTCGCCGTTAACCGTGATCACCGGCGCCAGCGAGCAGCAGCCGATACAGGCGACCGAGAGCAAGCTGAAGTTGCCGTCCTCAGTGGTTTCGTCGTAGGTGATATTGAGTTCATCCTGAATCGTGTCGTACACCATCTTGGAGCCGTTGACATGGCAGGCGGTGCCGTTGCAGATCTTGATAATGTTCTTGCCGAGGGGACGAGTGCGGAACTGCGCGTAGAACGTCACGACGCCGTAGATGTCCGCGGCCGGGATGCCGGTCACGTGGCTGATGTAGTCGATCGCCTTCTCGGAGACATACCCGTAAGTGTCCTGGGCCGACTGCAGAAGCGGAATCAGCGCACCGGCGTGGCCGTCGTATTTCCACAACTCGACATTGAAGGGCTTGAAATCCTGTGTTGTCTGATCGGACATCGGTTCCTCTATAATTGCTTGAGATCAATAATCCGGTTGTGTTTGAGTCGCAGGACACCGTCGAGCGAACGAATCCGGTCGCGGATAACGACGTCGACGCGCGAGAATGTCTCGCCGCTCACCAGTGCGATAAGGTCGCATCCGCCGCGCGCCGCAGTGACCGAGGTCACTCCGGAAATCCCGGCGAGCGCCTTCATGAGTTGGTCGCGTTTGGCATTTTCGGCTTCGATAAAGACGTAGGCATGGCAGAGGGCCGGGTCCGGCGCAATCGGGCTCGACGGTTGGGCGGTCTCGTACGCCGTCACCCGATCGACACCTTCAAGCGTGCCGATCGAATCGCGCGCGGCCTGCGGCTCGGATGTCCAGGCGACCAGATGCACGTGGCCGTCGACAGCGTCCCAATGAGAGATAGCCCTGTCGGCAGAAAGCTTCGCGGCGGCGGGAATGAGCTTTTCCTGATCGGCGAAATGCGCCAGAATACAAGCGCCCTTACTCATGAGTGAATCCTCTTTTGGGTGTCAGCGTGATGGTTACGCATGAATGGACAGGTGGTTTCTCAAAGCCAGACGGAGTGAGTGTGTCCGGCCGAACAGGCGACAGGAATCGCGGAAGCTGGAATAGAGCGTAAATCAGAACTTACCATCACTGTTCGCAAACGCGGTTGTTATTTCTGGCACATGATAGGGACAGGACGGCAACCTGTCAACCGCATACAGGATGAGCCAAGGCGGAGCCAGAAAATGCGCACGTAAGCGAATGCAGCACAACATCTTAATGTTTTGCGTTCCGGGTTGGATGTCGTGCGGCGGTGGGGACCAAATTCATTCATGATTGCGGTTCCGAATTGATCCATCTTTGCACCAACCTTCGGGGGCTGTATCTTGCCGTCAGGTCAAAACGCAATGGATTCAAAAACAGTCAGGCAACATGCATTCGACGTGGGATTTGACCTGTGCGGTATAGTATCGGCGGAACGGCTTGGGGAAGAGGCCGAACGATTCGCTGCATGGCTGGCGGACGGCTTTCATGGGGAAATGAGTTACCTGACTGACCGTCCCGAGCGGCGAAGTGATCCGTCACAGCACCTGAAAGACGCAAAGTCTGTGATCGTTCTTGGCCTCAACTACTTTCAGAAGGATGCCCGCGAGACGCCACCGGGGCACGGCCGAGTGTCGAAATATGCGCGGGGGAGAGACTACCATAAAGTGATCGAACGCCGCTCGCGTGAGCTGATTCGGCGATTGGATACAGAAGTCGGAACAGAAGCCAGCGTCGAGTTCAAGTGGTTTGTGGATTTTGGGCCGATACTGGAGAGGGCCTTTGCGCAAAGGGCGGGGCTCGGGTATGTCGGGCGAAACAGCATGTTGATCAATCGCACCTATGGCTCCTGGATATTTCTCTCCGAAATAATCACCAATCAGGTACTGGAATCCGATGATCCGAAAGCGGTGAAGCATGGAACCTGCGGGACCTGCACTCGCTGTATCGAAGCGTGCCCGACCGGTGCGATAGTGGGAGACAGGACGATTGATTCGCGGCGATGTATCTCGTATCTGACGATTGAGCGGCCGACGGAAATCCCGCAGGAACTGGCGGAGAAGATGGGGGATAGGATATTCGGGTGTGACATCTGCCAGGATGTCTGCCCGCACAATGACAAGCGTGCGAGAGTGACTCGGCACAAAGAACTGCTGGCGGAAAGCGGGGTGGGAGAATTTCTGAATGCCAAGACAGTACTCTCTATGCAGAGCCGTGAAGAATTCCTGAAGCTGACAGCAGGAACGCCGCTCACACGACCGAAGCTGGAGGGGCTTCAGAGGAACGCGAAGATTGTGATGGAGAATGAAACGGCGGGGAGACGGATAGTAATTCCGGATTTTGAAAAGAAGCGTTGATGTTCGAGCGGGTGAACCGTCGGCAGAGCTGAGGGGTACCGGGAGCTAATGTGTAATAAATCCCAATCCTTCGGCGGTTTCACCGGTGAAAAACGACCTCTTTTTCCGGTTGCTTTAGGGGGGAATTCGGCACAGATTGTCGCATGGTTCAGATCGCACCGTCGGTCTTAGGGGCGGATTTCGGACGGTTAGCCGACGAGATCAAGAGCGCCGACCAGGCCGGCATCAGGATGTATCACCTGGATATCATGGACGGGCATTTTGTGCCCAATATCTCGTTCGGACCGGGGATCGTCAAGACAATCAACCAATTGACCCATGGCTTTCTGGATGTCCATCTGATGCTATCGGAGCCGGAAAAGTATTTTGAACCGTTTGTCAAAGCCGGCGCGGACAGCATCACCTTTCATCTCGAAGTTCACCCCGATCCGGTGCCGTATGCGGAGCAGCTTCGGCAACTGAGAGTTCAGACAGGAATATCGATCAATCCGGATATGCCGGTGGAGCGGGTGCTGCCGTTTCTGAAGCATTTTGATTTGCTGCTTGTCATGTCGGTGTTTCCGGGATTCGGGGGGCAGAAGTTTATCGAGTCGGCGCTCGGAGCGATACGTGCGGCGCGATCATATGTCGATTCGCATAATCTCAAGACACAGATTCAGGTGGATGGCGGAGTTGACGGCAGCAACGCCGCCGAAGTAGTCGCAGCGGGCGCGGATATACTCGTGATGGGAACGGGATTTTTCGGAAGAGACGACCGAGCACAGTTAGTCCAGCAGGTATCACAGTTGAAATCGGCCCGGGAGAGGAGCATATGAGTCAGGGAATGATACGGGTGCAGCCGGGAAGCGTGAAATCTGAATACCGGGCATCGATTGAAAAGGGGGTTGCCGACAGCGCCGCTTTGCGAGTCATGAAACGGGATGCGTCGCTGTTCACGACAGACAGTACGCTTGCGAAGCTTATTGCGAACCGGCTCGGCTGGGTGGATGTCGCTGCGAAAATGAAGCGGCAGGTTCCGGCGATCGAGCGATTCGGAAATGACGCTCTCAGGACCGGTATCAAGCACGTGGTGTTGGTCGGGATGGGGGGATCATCACTCTGCCCTGAGCTGTTCGCGCTCATGTTTGGAAAGCATAAGAAGCTGACTTCGTTCGATGTGCTCGATTCCACCGATCCGGCGGCGATTCTCGGTCTGCAGAAGCGAATCAACCTGAAGAAGACACTCTTCATTATCGCATCCAAGTCAGGCGGAACTGTTGAGACACGCTCGCACGAGGCGTATTTTCTCGATAAAGTGACGCAACTCGGAGTGAAGGTTCCCGGGCGGCAGTTTGTGGCCATCACGGACAAGGGGAGCAGCTTAGAGTCATTCGCGAAACAGCACAAGTACCGGAAGG
>PQAP01000044.1:4554-5112 GCA_003105265.1 candidate division GN15 bacterium
GCCGCTGGTGCCATGGATTGAGCAGTTGGTGGCGGAATCGACCGGCAAGCAGGGCAAGGGGATTGTACCGATCGAGGCGGAGCCGGCCGGAAAGCCGGAGACCTACGGCAAGGACCGGGCCTTTCTATTCGTTCGCACTGTCGGGGAAAAGAGCTTGCCGGCGGCAAAACTGCGGAGTGAATTGATCGAGCGGAATGCGCCGGTAGTCGATATCGCGCTATCCGGAAAAGCGGATCTGGGGGGGCAGTTCATGCTCTGGGAAGCGGCCACAGCAGTAGCCGGATATTTTCTTGAAATCAATCCGTTCGACGAGCCGAACGTGACGGAGAGCAAAGAGAATACCAAGAAGATACTCGCCGGATTCAAGCTGATTGGCGACTGTGCCGCGAGGAGACGGGATCGGAGCAATGAGCAATTGACATTGCTGGCGCTGGATGAAGCGACGCCTCACGACTACGGCCAGAATCACGATGTGAAATCGGTGGTGCGGCAGTTTCTCTCGGGAATAAGCGCCCCGCATTATGTGGCATCGCTAGGGTATTTTGCATCGAATCCGGG
>PQAP01000045.1 GCA_003105265.1 candidate division GN15 bacterium
AAACGGTTGTTCCACTGGCCGATTTTTTCAGCGTAATCTTGAATCGCCGTGCTGACTTTTGCGGTCCCCTCTGTAAATGCCCCAATCGCGGGACCTCCCACTGACGTCACCAGGGCACAGAACGCATTGAACTTGCCCGACGGCATAGTCAACTTCTGCCCGCTGCAGCTCAAGACATTCAGTGCTCCGGAATTTTGCGGTCCGGTCACGAACGGAATGCCGAGATGTACTATGGTGTCGGGAAGGAGTTCACCGGCAAGAGTGTTACCGAGGCCATCGAAATCGCCGTCTTTACGGTCGGCGTCGGTGCTGATGCCGTCGAGGTCATACGGCAGTGCGAGTGGTTGGCAATCGAGCGCCTTGAGCGGCCTGTTCTTGCCCGCAGCGAGTTTCACTGCGAATGCCTTCGGCTGGTAGGGAGTGAACGATGTTGTGAGAATCCCCTTGGTGACGGTAGCGTCACCTCTTGGTCCTTCGACGCCATCTATCTCGCGAGCGGAGATAATTGGCTGAGCGAACTTGATCTGAATGTTGTCGGCCGGCTGCCCGTTCAATTCTCGCAAACGGATGACAATTTCGTCGCTATTCTCAGCCAGCTTCAGGGCGTTGACCATCACGTTTGTGGCGGGAGTTGGCTTCTTACCGGTCCCGTTGAGCACCTGAACGAATGAATATGAATCTCCTAGTGAGCCAGCGTGCGGTGTGGTCTGGAATGCGATCAGCGGCTGATTGAACCGGGCCGCCTGTAGCGGCACACTTCCGGCACGCCAATCTCCCTGATGACCGTAGATCGCGAATGAAAACTTGTGGCGCCCGATGTCCTGCGTGCTCTGGTCGCCGACCCATGACCAGTTTTCGAACACGCCGGGAGTGTGAATGAGAGTGAGGCGGAGCGTCTGTTTGTCAGGGTGGTCCCAGCCGTATTTGCAGTCATTGAGAACGGCAACGCCGTAGTCGCCGGACTCCGATGTCATGTCCGCCCACTGCTGGCCGGGGACTTCGTATAGCTCTTTGCGATTCAGCCCGCGCTCGATTGTGCCGAGTCCGAGATCGTAGGTGATCTTCTCGTTTGGGGTGGTGAACTTGAATGCGGCTTTGAGGAGGGTTTCCTTCTCGGCCCAGTCGACATCACAGTCGAAACGGACACATTCGCTCCCTTTGTTTAGAGAGATTACCGTGGAGTATGAGGAGTTATCCGTCTTACGGATAATTTCAAGCGCAACCCGCGCCGGCCCCTTCTCGAGGATATTCACCTCAGCGGGTCCGGCAACAAGCGCGCGCGGCGGCTGAATGATGTCCTCGTACTGGATTTCCCAGGCAGGCCACGCTTTGGGCTTGTCATAGATAAGCTGTAATTCGATTGGTCCAGCGAGAAGCTCACGCTGTGCCTGCTTGTCGTAAATTGAAATTACATCGCCGTTCTGATTCAGCTTGACCGCCACAAGTTGGTTCTCGAGAGTGCTGTCAGTCGCGAGCAGCGGGGCGGCCTGCGGTTTGGCTTCGATTCTGAGATCATAAACGGCATATCCCACCGATGGCATATTCGCCTGGAAACCGATAGTCAGACTGTCTCCCTCATTGTTGATAATCTGGCAAGCTACCGGCTTGTTGTCCGGTCCGTACGCGGTAACGATCGCCTTTTCATCGGCTAATGCCAAACCTATCCAACCACGATCGGCATTGGGAAAATCAGTGATGGCGACTGAAGTGACGGCAAGCTCAGTACGATCGATTCCCAACGGGTTGTAGACGATAATCGGAATCCCTTTGACGCGCGTATCAAGCCCACGGGAGCTCGCTGCAACTGCGTCTTCGAAAATCCCTGCAAAGCGATTCTGACAAAGAATCTCATCGTTCCACGAATACTCATATGCCTCCGGAATGCTGGTGCCGGTGATGTCGTCGTGGAACTGGTGGTACAGGAACCGAATCCAGGTGTCTTTCAGTTCTTCGCGAGGATATGAATAACCACCAAGCGTCGACGCAATCACCGCCGCCCGCTCGGTAGCATCGGCGAGAAGCTCGTTCTTGCGGTTCCAGCGTTTCATGGCGGCCTGAGACGTGTAGCAGCCCACACCGTGGCGGGTCATCAGCAGTTCACCTTTGTAGCGTTTCAGTTTCGCATCCGGAGCAGCGGCGACGATATCCACCAGATCGTCCGAGCCGATACTGCGGACTTTCAATGGCCCGTCGCTCTTGATCGACTTCTCGAGCCAGTCTACCGACAGCGAATCCGGCGAACCGCCGGTGTCACCGGTACCGAAATACATGTACGCAGCGTACAGTCCGGTGCTGTCACCCTGACGTTGCGCGCGGCCAAGCCAGAGTGTGTCGCGGCTCAGGTCCCCTTCAATTTGGGCGACATAATTTCCCGGACGGATTCCGGCGACAATGGCGGAGCCATCGACACCTTCCCACAATCCGATGTCAAACGGCACGCCGAACGCCGAACCCCAGGACAGCTTCTGGGTGGAGAAGCTCTTGATACCCGTATGCGCGGCGATGGAGGGGAGGGCGTAGCCGAAGCCGAAGCAATCCGGCAGAAAAATGTCGCGGCTGGTCTTGCCGAATTCCTTCTTGAAGTAGCCGTTGCCATAAAGCGCGTGACGGACCAGTGATTCGAACGACGGAAGGTTCACGTCGACTGGGTCAACCCAGCTTCCCGCCAGTCGCCACTGGCCGCGATCGATATATTTCCTGAGCTTGGCGTATTCGTCGGGATAGTACTCCTTCATGATCATGTACTTGAACGCCCCCTCGAAGCTGAACTTGTAGTCGGGATACAGGTCCATCAGCTTGTAGTTCTCGCGGAACGTGAGGGGAATGTACTCCTCGATGCTGTTCTTGATAGTCCACCGCCACTGAGTGTCCAGATGCGCGGTGCCGACGACGTTGACAGTCTTCTGCTGCTTACCCGTCGCCGGCTGATCTTCTGCGCTGAGACTTAGCGGAACGCAGAGCACCGCTGCAAGGACAAAGATCACTATCGACTTCTTCATGCTTACCTCTATTTCAACAACTCCCGTGTTTTCTCAATTGAGTATCAGGACAAGTTGATGCCTGTGCTCAACCGGCCTTCTTCTTTCGCCATGACAATCCCTGCTGTTTCAGTCTGTCCAACAAGACAGCAACAAGAATGACCAGGCCGAGCACAACTTTTTGTGTGTAGCTCTCGACATTGGTCAGATTCATGCCATTCTGGATTACCGCGATAACGAATGCGCCGATCAGCGTGCCGAAAATGCGCCCTTCGCCGCCACTAAGACTGGTGCCGCCGACAACGACGGCGGCGATGACATACAGCTCATAGGTGATGCCGTAGGTCGGTGCGCCACTCTTGAGTTGCGAGGCCATCAGCACGCCGCCGAGTCCGGCCAGCATGCCGCAGAGCGTGTAGACGAACATCAGCACGCCATTGACGCGGATACCAGCCAGCCGGGCGGCCTCCATGTTGCCGCCGACTGCGTAAATATACCGCCCGACAGTGGTCCGGGTCATCAGGATATGAGCGATAATGTAGAGGGCGATCATCAGGATCACCGCATACGGAATCTTCAGAAGGGGATCGACGCCACGGCCGAGGATGATAAAGCTGTCCGGAATCTGGTAGATGGGGAGTCCTTGCGAAATAATGTAGGCGACTCCCGCCGCTACCTGCATGATAGCGAGCGTGGCAATGAACGGCGGAATCCGGAAGCGCGTAATCACCAGGCCTGAAAATGCTCCGCTGGCGCCGCAAAGGAGTATTCCCGCCGCGCCGGATAGCAGCATCACCGAGGTCGACGCACCGGTGCCGCCGAACCGGGCAATCAGCCAGGCGGCCACGACCGCTGAAAGAGCGATCAAGCTGCCAACCGAGAGGTCAATCCCGGCCGTGATAATCACCATNGTCATGCCGATAGCGATGATGGCAATCACCGCGATCTGATTAGCGACATTGCGAATGTTGTCGGCGAGCAGGAACGTCGGCCATCGATACGATGGCGGCGTCAGCAATCTGGCACTGCCGAGAGCGGGGATCTGCGAAAGAATAGACTGCATAACCGGGGCGTAAGCGCGGGTCGTGACGATAATATCGATCCTGTTCCCGGCCGCAAGTGTTTCGCACTGATTGCGGAGAGTCGAAGGGTCGCCGCTGGCAACAGTGATGCCGCTGAAGCCGCGTTCAGTCAGGGCAATTTTCAGATGCTCGGAAAAGAGACTGTCTTCGCTGTTGGGCTGAATTGCGATAAGAATGTTCGTCTGAGAAAGGGGAAGGGAAGTGAAAGCCGCTTCGATGGCTGAAGCGGCATTGGCGCCGGTCGGCTGCTGCTCCCTGAGAGTCAACACTGAAAACAACAGACAGAGCAGAATGAGCACGCCCAGCATGCCGTAGTCCCGTACAAAACGGGAGAAGCCGACCCGTGCGTTCAACTTGCGCTCAACCTTCTTCGTCTCAGCCATCCCTGCCTCTATACCGCTAATGCGATAACCTGCTCCTGAGTGGCGTGCTTGACATCGGTGATCTCACCGGCAATTCGTCCTTCCTTCATCACCATGATCCGGTCGCACATGCCGAGAAGTTCCGGCAGGTCTGACGAGACCATGATCACCGCTTTTCCCTGGGCGGCCAGCTCGTTGATAAGCAAATACATTTCGTACTTGGCGCCGACATCGATGCCGCGTGTCGGCTCATCGAATATCACCACCTGCGAATTACTCTCCAGCCAGCGTGCGACAAGTAGTTTTTGCTGATTGCCGCCGGACAGTTCTTCGGCCCGCTGTTCTTCGCTTGAAATCTTTATATTCAATTTTTCTACCAGGGTCACGAAACGGGAGCGTTCAACGCGCTGGTTGATCCAACCGGCACGGCTCCACCGTTTCAGATTGGAGAGCGCAAAATTCTCGCGCACCGATGCCTTGAGCACAAGCCCCTGCGTCTTACGGTCCTCTGTCAAAAGACAGATACCGCCGGCAATGCCATCACGCGGGGCGGCAATGTGGGTCGGTTGACCGTTGACACATATCTCCCCCGACTCCCGGCGGTCGGCGCCAAAGATTAAACGGGCGAGCTCGGTCCGCCCGGCTCCCATCAGTCCGCCGAATCCGAGCACTTCACCGCGTCGTGCGCTGAAGGAGACATCGCGCACTTTTCCGCCAAACATGTTGCGGACATCGAGGCAAATATCACCGTGGGTAGCCCGGACTTTCGGAAACTCCTGATCGAGCGAGCGTCCGACCATCTGCTCGATCAGTCGATTGCGAGTAATCCCGGAAATAGGCGACGTGGCTATGGTGCGACCGTCGCGCATGACAGTCACGCGGTCAGCGATCGCAAGTACTTCATCGAGCCGGTGACCAATGAAGATGAT
>PQAP01000046.1 GCA_003105265.1 candidate division GN15 bacterium
CGAATCGGGACAGGCGGTCATGGCGTTTTCCAGCATTTCGATAGCGGCGCCGAGTTGGCGCCACAAAACTAAGTTCCAATACGAAGTCATAAGCTACCTTCACATGTGCAAAATTGGATGAGTGCCCTCGCTCAGACGTCCCGGCGTCCACTCGACTATCTGATTGCCAGTTCAACCTGAGGTTCACACAGAAATCGCGTCTTGTCTCCTTCCACCACGACATCCTCTTCCAGCCCGACTGTTCCGATTCCTGGCAGAAGGATCTCGAGTTCCAGCGTGAAGACGTTACCGAGTTCAATCGGGATGAACGGCGTATTACCGTAACGCTCCCATTGCGGACCGAGCAGGCCACCGCCATCGTGCACGTCTCGTCCAAGTTGGTGCCCGAGCGCATGTTCGTATTCGGAATAGCCGTTCGCGGCAAGCATCCGCCGGGCCAGCGCGTCCACTTCGAACCCTTTCACCCCAGGCCGGGCTGACTTGCCCGTTTCAATAATGATCGACTTCACCGTCTCGAACGCCTTGTTGAGTGCGTCCGGCGGCTGTGCCTCTCCCGGCCTCCGGAAGTAGGCGAGCCGCTGTATATCCGAGCAGTAGTCGTCGATGCGCACGCCGAAATCGACATGCAGCAGATCCCCGGGTTCAAGTTTCGTGTCGGTGGGATGTCCGTGGCCGGGATTGGTCTTGGCTCCGGCATTGACGATTGTCTCAAACGACGGCTCGCCGCCGGTCTGTTGAACCTCGCTGTCGATGAGGGCGGCTATTTCGCGCTCGGTCATGCTGACCCTGACGCGGTCGCTCACGTTCGACCACACCTGATTGGCCAGATGAGCCGCCCGCTCAAGCCGCGCGATCTCCTCGGGGAGTTTCCGGCTTCGCAGTTTGCCGATGAACGGTTGAGAGGAAACGATTCGTCCGGCGTACGGTGTTTCTGCGAGAAACGACTGGAGCATCAGAAACATGCCGTGCGTCAGGCCGTCCGAGGCACAATCGTCAACCGAATAGTTCAGCGCCAGCGTCGCGGGGTCAACCTCGCGAAGCAGGCGTTTAATGTCTTCACCCGCTCCCTTGACGTAAGAGTGCACCTGCGTGAAGCGTCCCGATCGCCGATACAGGTCGGCGTCGAAATTCCCGACCAGCGCGATCGCGTCGCCGCGACGGGTGAAAAGAAAGAGCGAGTTCCACACCGCTTCGAGTCCAACCACCATGTCGTGAGTCGGATCCTTCTGCATGGCTGTCTCGCGCTCGAAGAGCGCCCAGGCATCGATATTCATCTCATCGAGCAGCCGTGTCGCCTGTTCTATCTTGGCTTTTACGATATCCATATCGGTCCCTTCAGTTGGCTGTGAATCTATGGCCACTGTTTCCGGCCGGTCGCTCTGTCCAGGTCGTTCACGCTTACGGTATAGTCATAGAGGGCTTGTACCCGAATCAATTTGGTCTGTGAAAGGGCAGTCTCGGCATCGAGTAAATCAAGATTAGTGATGACCCCGGCATTGTACCGGACCTGAGCCATGGAAACCGCTTCTTCGGCCTGGCGCACTTGTGTCTCGGTGCTCGCAATCTTATCAAGACTCGAGTTTACGGCGGCCAGGGCCTGACGTACCTCGGAGTGTACCTGCCGCTCAAGGTCAGTCGTATGGGCGCGTGTCGCACTATAATTGGCGTCGGCTTCCGACATCCGGTATCTCGTTTTATGGCCGTTGAAAATCGGCAGCTTCATCTCCACCCCGGCGGCATAGTTGCCCTTCCATGTATTCAGATTCGGTTCGTAGCCGTTCTTGAATCCGGTGCTGAAATTGAGCGAAAGAACCGGCCTGTCCCCGAGTGACGCCAGATGAGATTGAGAGGCCGCGCTCGTTTCGGCGTCGCGCGCCAGTATCAGTTCCGGCCGCTGCACGGACGCGATTGTAATGAGAGAGTCGAGGTTGAAAGTCCCGTGTTCGGCGGTGAAAGTACCGCTCAAGAGAATCGGCTTATCCGAAGGCAGTCCGGTCAGCTGCCGAAACATGATTTCCTGGGTTTCGAGAGCGTGTACGGCATCGATACGACTACTGCGAACGACGGCGATCCGCACCTGAATGGTCAGGGTGTCGAAATCAGTCGCGGTCCCGGCCCTGATCTTCTTCACGCTCATATCCAGATGTTGATTGAGTGTCTGCAATTGCTCATCCAGCACGGCAATCCGCTGCTGCAAAATGAGAATGTCGTTACATACGCCAATAGTTCGATAGGCGAGATTGGATTTGACGAGGTCGATATAGTCGGTCGCGCTTTGCCTCGATGTCCGCGCCAATGCGATGGCCGCACCGGTCTTGCCGAAGTCATAGAGTGTCTGCCGCACCCCTATATGTACATCATAGTTGTTGTACGGAGCCAGATCGAGCGCCCCCTCACCGGGGAGATTGAATTGGGGTACTGGACCAATTCGTTCATAGTTCCCGTCGAGGGAGATGTCCGGATACCGATCGCTGCGACTGGCGTCCACCCGCGCGCTCGAGGCCGCCACACCGAATTCCGCTTGTTGAACGGCCGGATGGTTGCGGAGGGTCATTTCGACCGCCTGCGACACGGAGATGGAATCGGAGGTCGGGACCGTGGCGGCGCTCAGGTCGGAGCACCAGGCGGCCATTAGCACGGCTAATACTGTGACAAGCTTCATAGTATATCCTTATTCAACCTGCACCGGAGCCGGTCTGCCGCTGGCCGGCAAGAGGGCACGACGTTTACGGGTTCGGACCATGAACAGGGGCACGACGCCGATCAGCACGATGACGCCCGCCAGAAGAAATACGTCGTCGACCGCCTGAATGAACGCCTGATTCGCGACAAACATTCCAATCTGGGCCTTGGCCTGCGCGGCCGCCTCTCCGAAGGAACTTCCGGCGACATGCGTTGCCCATGACTGCAATCGTATGACGGTCGCGCGGAAGGAATCGGAGTTCGCATTGACCTGCTCGCCATAGGTGGTCATATGGTAAATAGTGCGGCGGGTGAGCAGCGTGCCGAAAACCGCCACGCCGAAACTCCCGCCGATCTGCCTGACAACATTGAGCAAGCCCGAGGCCTGCGCCATTTTCTGATGCGATATGCCTGAAATGGCCATCGCCATCAGCGGCGCAAACAGGACGCCCATGGCCGCGCCGCGCAGCACAAGCGGAACCATGATTTCATGCCTCTCTGAAAATAACGAGAGGGTCGAGAACTGGTAGAAGGTGAACGCCATTACGACAACGCCAAGAATCGACGGCAACTTAGGGGAGAAGCGATCGCTGTACCATCCGGCCAGAGGCGCCACCAGTCCCTGCATGACGCCCACGGGCAGAAAAACCAGCCCGGCCTGCAGCGGCGTGTAGTCAAGCGAATCCTGAAGATAGATGGGCAGGAGAAAGGTGCTGCCGAACATGCCCAGTCCGAACAGAAACAGCACCACGTTGCAGACGGCAAAATTGAAATCCTTGAACAGGTTGAGCTCGATGAGCGGATGTTCCACCGTGAATTCGGTTACCAAAAACACCACTATCGACACGGCTGATATGGCGAAACAGGTAAGAATATAGTTCGAAGTCCAGCCACCGGTGTTCCACGCCGAATTGCCGTTGGCCAGCGCCAGAAGGAGTGACGTGAGAAATGCCGCGAGCGACACACCGCCGACCACGTCGAATGCGCGGGAGTTGGCGGCCTTGTGCTCGCGAAGGATGATGACGGCCGCCGCCATGCCGATAATCCCCACCGGGACGTTGACATCGAATATGGTGTGCCATGAGAAGTTGTCGATCAGATAGCCGCCGATAGCCGGGCCGAGTGAGACTGACGCCGAGGCGGACATCGACCAGAACGCCAGCGCAATACCGCGCTTTTCGGGCGGAAATTCGCGCGTGATAATCGCCATTCCCACCGGCATGAGAATCCCGGAACCGGCCCCTTGAAGCACCCGCCAGAAGATCAGCACGTTGAAGTCCCAGGCCAAGCTGCACATGAAGGAGCTAAACGTGAACAGCAGCAAGCCCAGTGTGAAGATCAACTTGTACCCGATGTGATCGGCCAGCCAACCGGAGATCGGCAGCATTACCCCAAATACCAGCAGATAGGCGGTGAGGACCCATTCCACCTGATCGACCGTGACGCCGAACGATGCCATCAGCTTCGGCAGCGCGACATTGACGATCGTGGCATCCAGCACCGCCATGAACGTGGCGATCATAACGCCGGCCAGAACCAGCCAGCGGAACGACGGATGCTCGGGCTGAAGCTGCGGGTAATCACGGATCAGTTTCGAGCGAAAGGACCGCCAGGTTTGAGTCGTCACGACTATCTCTCCGCCACCCGTATCCTGACTTCCACCGACATACCCGGCCGCAGGGTGAGCGGTCCGCCGGGGTCGTCGTGTTCCGGCTCGATCAGTATTTTGACCGGGACGCGCTGGGTTACCTTGGTGAAATTGCCCGACGCGTTGTTGGGCGGGATGAGCGAGAACTGCGAGGCCGCCGCGGCGCCGATGAGTCCGACCTTTCCGGTAAGCGTCCGATCCGGAAAGGCGTCAACCGTGATTTCGACCGCGTCGCCCGGATGTATATCCATCAGCTTGGTTTCTTCGAAATTGGCCGTTACCCACACATCGTTCAGGTCGTACATGGTGAAGATCGGCTGGCCGGGCTGGACGATGTCTCCGGGGACCACCCACTTCTTCGCGACTACCCCGTCGGATGGAGCTGTGACGGTCGTGTTGGCCAGTTCGGTTTCGATGACTGCCAGCTGGGCCTGGGAGGCCTTCACCTGACTCAGCGCAACCGCCTGCTGAGCCCGCGCCAACTCGAGCGCTTTGCGGGCGTGGTCGAACTGCTCGCGGGTGATCACGTGGTCGCCGAATTGCATGGCGGCTCTCTCGAAATCATCTTTGGCGCGATCCGCCGCGATGTTTGCCACCGGTACATTTTGCTGTACGTATTCAAGATTGGCGCGGGCCTGCGCCTCCTGAGCTTTCAGATCGGAGTCATCGATCTTGACCAATACCGCTCCGACTTTCACTGAATCCCCTTCATCCACATTCAGGGCGATGATTCGCCCGAGGATCTTGGAGCTCACGGTGATGGCATCGCTGTCAATTATCGCGTCATCGGTCGACACATAACCCCGAAGGTACTTGAACCAGTAGAATACGACCAGAATGACTACGGCCAACATGACCGCAACCGGTATCAGCACTCTCTTCTTTCGATGCAGCTTGGTCTCCGTGCCTTCGTCGGTATCACTATTCCTGATCTCGTCCGTCATATCGCATCCTATCCTTTGTCCAATTCGGAATTATCCATTGCGGGCGTCCCCACCATCAAGCTTCATTACCCTGAGTATCAGCTTCAGTCCGGTCAGGATATCGCGAAGCTGCCGGTCCGGAAGTTTGTGGACCGTATGGATGAGAAGACCCATCCCGGCCAGCGGCGTCCGCCTGATTACGCGCCTGCCCTGCTCGGTGACATTCAGATGCACCACACGCCGGTCCCCGCCATTGCGGTCCCGCGTCACATACCCTCTCTTTTCCAGGCGATCGATTATCCCCGACACCGAGCTGATATGCAGGAACATCCGTTCGCTCAGATCACCCAAAGATACGCCCGGCGAAAGGGCGACCATGCGAAGGGCACCAAGCTGCTGGCCGGTGATCTTATGCTGTCGCACAAACTCGCGCGACTGTTTTTGGGCCACGCCTTGCAGCAGGCGCACGGAATTGACAATCTCCTCCGCGGCCCGTCGTCGATCTTTCGTTACCGTAGTTTTGGTCATACCATATTACTTGGCATCACAATATTTTGTATACAAAGTATTATATGCGAAAAAGTTCCCCGGGGCCAGATTTGTTATCTTCCCTTCCTGTCCGGGCCGGTGCGGAATCGAGTTCACGCCTTACGGCTCGTGAGACGGAGCGGCTTCAGGAAGACTCAGGAGTGCCGAGCCGATGATGCCACGGCCTGGGCATTCAAGGCCGATTTGAATCCCTGGGCCAGATGTACGGCGCTGCCGACACCCCAATAGTGCAGAAAGATCAGGCGGGGCGTTTCCCCTGCCATGTGACTGTGAATCGCCACTATGTCTATGTCCGCATGGCGCAATGCCTTCAGTACCGGTTGCAGTTCGCCGTCTGACGTGGCAAAGTCACCGTCGATCACCGCATGATCGGCCGTGCCCATGAATGCCGCCCAGGTGTTGACGCCCATGTCTGCTCCCATCGTGGCGCCGTCCGGCATCGTCACCGTACGCCCGACTACATACTTCAGCATTCCCATGCTGGCACTGCCTTTNAGATCCANGACCGGGTCAATCAGAGAGGTCGTCAGGTCGCTGGAACCCNTANNNCCGATCGNCCCNAANCTNGTGGCNATAGCNGGGTGCTCGGTTCTGATCGCNCTTTCTCTATCCAGNGCANTCCGCACNACCCGGACCAGATCAACCAGCTTGGCGTCCCCGCCGATGTGCATATAGTACACCACAGGGTCACTGAAAAAGAAATGGTTATGCAGCGCGGTCACGCTCATATCGCCGTCCAGAAACACGCTCATCACGGGATTGACTTCATCCTGAAAGAGCACCAGATCCCCCATCACCATCGCTGAGTCACCGTGCTGCTGAAAGCCCACCCAGCTAGTCAACCCCATGAATGGCGGCATCGTCACGCCATCCACCGTGACTTTCACGTCCGTGCGAGGAAAACTCACCTTGTACACTCCCTCGTCTGCATTCCACGAGCCGGGAGTCCCCAGGGTCCGGTCAATAAGCGCGGTGTCGAGTACGCCGTGGTGCATGTACCCGGCGCTCTGGGCCAGTACTGCGGATGAGGCCGTCAGGCCGAGCGTGATGAGCAAAACGGCGCTCATCGCAACAAATTTCCGTTCCATCACCGAATTCACTCCTTTCTATTCTGTCGATTTCCATGCGGGCAATTTCCTTGCCCCTGAACTCGTGACGTGAACGGACTACTACATTGACTTGTCACTCTCGGCCCGAAAGAAACTAGAACAAGTCGCCACCTGGATTGTGCCGATAGCGGGACCACGGGGCACTACCCGGCCGGAATTCTGTCGCGAAGTAGAACCGTCACGGCATTGTCATCGGAGATGCAGCCGAGTTGTTCGGAAAGCCGTTAAGTGTTTGCTGCACACAACAAAGCAACCGCCCATACGCCGCAACGTCACATGCCTTTCGATGTCCTTCGGCCCGGTCGCCAAGCTAATATGCTGAGGAATAACTACCTCTCATGTGAACAGGAGACCGCTTGAGAAGTTTTTTTGTCTTTCGACCAAACGACTTCTTCGGTCGAACTGTATAAGGTCCACGATGGCGAATAACCTTGCTCAGACCGGTACCGTGACCGGCATTATCGAGGCCGCCGCGCGGCTGTTCAGCCGTTTCGGGTACACGCGGGTGACCATGGAGGAGATCGCGGCCGAAGCGGGTCTCAAGAAGGGCTCGCTCTACTATTATTATGCCGCGAAGGAGGACCTCTTTCGTGAGGTCGTGGAAACCAGACGCAATGAATTTCGCTCGCGAGTGATGCTGATTCTCAAAGCTTCGGAGTCCGCTTCCGAGCGCCTCGAGGATTATGCGCTGGCCCGATTTGATTACTTCAAGAATCTCCAGGCGCTGAATATTCCCGATTTCCGCGAGTCCTCCGGAAGGGCTCGGGTACTGATGGAGATGTTCACCCGACACGCCCAGGAAGAACTCGAGTGGCTTACCGAACTGCTCGAATCAGGACGCCTGCGTGGTGAGTTTCACGTCCCGTCATCGCGCAAAATGGCCGAGCTCTTACTGCATGTCCTGCAGGGTCTGCGCCTTCGCTTTATGCGCGAATCGGAGAATCTTCGCCCCGACAATGCCGCATTCACGCGGCTGCGCCGGGAAATAGTCATGTTCACGGGTGTGCTGCTGACCGGCATACAGTGTGGTCGTCCCGCCAGGCCTACCGGGACAAGCCGTGTAACGACCCGAGTAAGGGGCAGGAAACAACGATGAAAACACGAGCTAAATTTGCAATTCTGGTGGTGCTCCTCATGCTTGTCGCCGCGGCACTGTTCCGGATCGTGTCCTACGAATCGCGATCGGAGGTTCATCGCCAACCGCCCGCGTTGGTCAAGGTGGAGGCGCCGCTGCGCCAGACGATCACCAACAGTCTCCCGCTCACCGGCGATGTTCTCCCTATCTTGCATGCCCAGGTGTTCGCCCGGGTGTACGGCAATCTCGAGAGCACGGAAGCGGATATCGGGCAGTACGTGCGCGCCAACCAGTTGCTGGCCCGGATCGATACCACCGAACTGGCGCAGCAGTACCGGCAGGCCGATGCGACCTATCGGAACACTCTTGAAGTCTACAACCGCGCCAAACCCCTGATGGAGCAGAACCTGATAGCCAAGCAGGATTACGATGACGCCGCCACGAACATGGAAGTGGCAAAAGAGAATTTCGAGGCCGCCAAAACCCGTCTTGGCTATGCTGATATCACAGCGCCGTTCTCCGGGTATATTACGAGGCGCTATCTTGATGCCGGCGCGCTGCTGACCTCCACCAATGCCACGCTGTTTGATCTGGATGATCTCGATACCGTCAAAGTGATCGTCAACGTGCTGGAGAAGGATGTTCCGTCGATCTCTCTCGGCATGACGTCGGAGGTGACGGTCGATGCGTTCCCGGGACGCGTGTTTGTCGGCGCCATTGCCAGAATGGCCGATGCCATTGATCTGAACACCCGCACGATGCCGGTGCAGATTAATATAGCCAATCATGAGCATCTCCTGAAACCGGGCATGTTTGCGACTGTCTCAATTATCGTAAACCGCAAAACGGACGTGCTTACCGTGCCGACCCAGGCGCTGCTCAAGGACGCCGAAGGCCCGTATGTTCTGGTCGCCGACAAGGGCAAGGCACGCCGAGCGGCCGTGACGACCGGCACCGAGCAACAGTCGCGCACTGAAATCCTGACCGGTCTCAATGCGAGCGACAGCGTTATCACGACCGGGCAGCAGTTCACGCACGACGGCGGTCCCATAACCATTCAGCCCTGAGCGAAGATCCATATGTGGCTTACGCGACTTGCCCTCCGCTATCCCGTTTCGACGTTCCTGATCGCCGCCACGATCCTGGTGCTGGGAGTGGTCTCGTTCACGCAGCTTCCGGTTGACCTGCTCCCGAATATCAGTATTCCGGTGGTGAGCACGATCACGTTCTACAGCGGCGCCGGGCCGCTGGACATGGAGCAGTCCGTGACGGTCTTCATCGAGCGGGCGGTGAGTTCGGTCAACGATGTCAGTTATGTTCAATCATCCACGCGGGAGGGGATATCGCAGGTCCGGGTCAACTTCAACTGGGACGCTAATCTGGATGTGGGGCTGGTCGATATTGTCCAACGGGTCAATCGAGTGCTGAACCAGCTCCCCACCGGCGTCTCGCAACCGGTGGTGCTCCGATTTGACATCACCAGTGTCCCGGTCTGTCTTGTTTCGATTTCAAGCAGCATGGACGAACGCGATCTGTACGATCTCGCGCTCAACACGATCGAGCCGCAAATCGAGCATCTGCCCGGCGTGGCATCGGCGGCAGTTTCCGGCGGGCGAATCAGGGAAATACATGTCACGCTCGATCGCAACCGCATTCAGGCGCTCCAGTTGCCGGTGACAGCCATATTAAATGCGGTGGCCAATTCCAATCTGGTCATACCGTCGGGAGACCTGAAAACCGGCCCATTCGACTACTCTCTCAAGACTGAGAGCCGCTTCAACGTCGTCCGGCCGCTCGAGGATGTCATCATCAAGACCGTCAACGGGGTTCCCATTCGCATAAGAGATGTCGGGAAAGTCGAAGACAGCTACCAGGAGCAGACGGAAATCGTGCGCGTCAATGGCGAGCCGGGCGTTAACCTGAGTGTCCAGAAGCTGGCCAATGCCAACACCATCGATGTCGTCGACAACGTCGTACGGGCGTTGCCGAAACTGGTCGGCATCCCGGAAGGCGTGAAAATGTCCCTTTCGTTCGACCAGTCGATGTACATCAAACAGACGATCTCGGGACTCCAGCACGAAGCTCTGATCGGCGCCTTCCTCGCCATGCTCATTATTATGGCTTTCCTGCGCAATTTGCGCGGCACATTAATCATCATCGTCGCGATTCCGCTGTCCATTCTGATCGCCTTCATCTGGTTCCGGTTCGGCAATGTGACGCTGAACATCATGACATTCGGCGGGCTGGCGCTGGCGGTCGGGCGGCTGGTCGATGATTCCATTGTCGAGCTTGAGGCAATCTCCCGCCATTACAACCAGCGCAAAGAAGGGACCAGCAAATTGCAGGCGACGCTCGATGCCGCCCGTGAAGTGGCGTCCCCCATTTTCGTTTCGACCCTGAGTACGGTCATTGTTTTTCTACCGGTGGTTTTTGTCGGCGGCATCGCGAAACTGCTGTTCGTACCGCTGGCTATTACCATCACGGTGGCGCTGTTTGGATCATTCTTCATCTCCCGGACGGTCACTCCGCTCATGTGTCTTAACCTGCTTCCGCCCGAGAAGCCACTGGAACGGGAGTCCCGGCGCTTCTCCGATCGGGTGCGTGTCCGGGCGCACGACGCCATTGAATCGTTGGACAACTGGTATGCCCGGCGCGTCAGTTGGGCGCTCGATCACCGCAAATTGATTGTACTCGGCATTGTCGGCTTCAGCATCGCCTCGTTCGTTCTTTTCAAGTTCGTCGGTACGGAGTTCTTTCCGGATCAGGATGAAGGGCAGTTCGCCATCACCGTCAAGCTGCCGGTGGGCACACGTGTCGAGGAAACGAATCAGTTCGTTCAGAAGGTGGAACGGGTCCTCAAGGACAATGTCCCGGAAATTCAGACAATTGTTTCCGATATCGGCGTGCCGTCGTCGCGAAGCGGCACCTTGTTCAGTCGGAACTCCGGGAGTCATGCGGCCAATATTCGCGTGGCACTGGTTCCGGTCAATCAGCGCAAGCGGTCCGTGTTCGACATTGTCAAGGCGATCCGGCCCAAGCTCATGGCAATTCCCGGAGCAGCCATGTACGTATCACCCGGCGGGTTCTTGAGATTCCTGCTGAATTTCGGGTCATCGGCGCCACTC
Organism: candidate division GN15 bacterium; assembly: GCA_003105265.1. GTDB lineage: Bacteria > Zixibacteria > MSB-5A5 > GN15 > FEB-12 > FEB-12. The sequence continues at coordinate 11,112 of PQAP01000046.1, forward strand.
GATGTGGAAGTGCGCGGATTTGACCTCGAAACCGGCTCGGCCCTGGCGAAGAAGGTCGCCGCCATCGTGCGGTCGGTACCCGGCGCCACCGACGTCCAGATAAGCCGCGAGGATAACCTGCCCGAATTGCGTGTCCAGATCGATCGGGAAAGAGCCGGCATTCTCGGCATCAGCGCGGCCGATATCGCCAACACTATCAACACGATGATCGACGGCTCCGTGGCATCACTCTACACCGACCCGGCCAACGGCAATCAATACAACATCCTGGTCCGGCTGAGCGAAAGCTATCGCTCTCATATTGAAGATCTGCAGAATGTGGTCCTGATAACCGCCAGCGGACAACAGGTTCTGCTCGGCAATGTGGCCAGAATCTACAAAGCGGCGTCGCCGGTGGAAATTGACCGCAAATATCAGCAGCGGCTGGTCGAGGTCACCGGGGAAGTCACCGGCCGCGACCTGGGCAGTGTCGCGCAGGATATTCAGAAGCAGCTCGACACGCTTACCATTCCGCCCGGCTTCGAAGTCAAGCAGACCGGCAATGCCGAACAGCAGCAGCAGACCTTCCGGGTCCTCCTGCTGGCGCTCCTGCTGGCCATCATGCTCGTCTACGTGGTAATGGCATCGCAATTCCAGTCGCTGATTGATCCATTCATCATCATGTTCACGGTGCCACTCGGCCTGGTCGGGGTGGTGTGGATCCTGTTCCTGACCGGCACGACGCTTTCGGTCACGTCGTTTCAGGGTGTCATCATCATGATAGGCATAGTGGTGTCCAACGGCGTTCTGCTGGTAGACTACACCAATCACTTGCGCATGCGGGGTTTGCCGCTGCGCGAAGCGATCGTGACCGGCGGCAAGACACGATTGAAACCGATCATCATGACTACCCTCGCGACCGTGCTCGGGCTTATCCCGATGGCGCTCGGCCTGGGCGGTGAATCCACCCAGGCGCCGCTGGCTATCGCCGTGATCGGCGGATTGTCGGTTTCTTCGTTCCTGACGCTATTCTTCATCCCGGTTCTCTACACTATCTTTGAAGAGAAATTCCGCCGCGAACTAAAAGCTCCTGAGGAATTCATGGGATAAAGAGGAAGGGCAGGTCGAGTCGACCTGCCCCATATCTGCAATTTGATTCGGCTCCGAGTTCTAGTTTCCGAAGAACTGCTTGACGATAGCCGGGCCATTCTCCCAGAACACCAGGACAACGCCCATCAACGCTCCGCCGGCCACGATGCCGGATGCGACCGGGAACAGATACTCTTCGCAATTCTTGGCATTCTTCTTTTCCCAGNCNTAACCAATAATGGCGCCCACGAANAACAGGAAGCCGTAGAACCACTGAAATACCCACGCGAGGCCGATTCCCGCCGCCGACGGAATCCACTTCTGCTTCTTGGGAAACATGCGGGAGAGAATCGGCAGTATGATGCCGACCANACCGCCNATNACGATACTCCACACTTTGACCGGATGCATGTTNCTGAGNCCGGAAGCCATCGCTTCAGCCACACCCTTCCACGTNTGNGCCGCNGGNGCCGGAAACTGATCTGTCCCCAGCACACTGGCATTCGGGACGAGAATTCGGAACGCCGCCACGGTCACAAGCGTGCCGATAAAGATCCCCGCAAACTGGGCAATGAACTGCTTGCGCGGATTCGCGCCCAGCAGATACCCGCTCTTGAGGTCGGTGAGCAGGTCGGCCGATGAAGTAGCCGCTCCGGCGGTGATGTTCGCCGCCATCAGGTTCACGTTCGCGTTGCCGGGAGAGAGAGCACCGAACGTGAGCTGGGTGATTTTGCCCATTGCTCCTACCGGGGTCGTATCGGTCTCGCCGGTCACGCGGCAGGCCACCAGCGCCAGCGCGAAACTCAGCACCACGGCGACAATGCTCTGCCAGTAGGGCATGTCGAAAGTGGCGTGTGCCAGAATGGCGAGGGCGATCAAGGCGACTATCTGCCCAATGAGAAACCATGATCCGGGGGTCTCGATGGCCGCGAGTTCGTCGCGCTTCTTGTTGCCACGATTGGTGAGCATATCTCCCAGACCCTGGAATGCCCGGATTGCACTCTTCCATTGAAAGAATACCGACAGGATACCCGATGTCACCATGCACGCGGTGCCGCCCCAGAGCGACCACTGAACGAGCGCCCGGAATCCGGTCAGTCCGCTTGCCTCCGGAACGTAGGCCTGAACCATCGGGACAAACACCATCCAGCAGAGAATCGAACCGATAAACATACTGACAGCCACTCGCATTCCGACAAACATCCCGGCAGCGATGAAGATCGGGTCCCAGGCCCAGGTGACGGTCCGACCGACCCAGGTCTCACCCAGAGTGAAATTACTGAACCGGCCGACCAGAGTGGATATCTGAAATGATTCCAAGCTGGAACTGATGAGCCGGAGGCCATCAGTTAGGAAAGCGCTGACCATAGCCAGCAGACCTGCGATACCGAGTGCGCGCGCCGCCCGCATCCCCTTCTGCCCTTTNGCATGAAGCGCCCGCAGCGTTTCTGCGGCCGCAATCCCNCTGGGAAATCGGAGTTGTTCGGTATTGATCATCTGGCGTTTCATCGGGACCGCCATGGTCACGCCGAGCACGGCGATAAAGAACACCCAGGCCAGCATNAGNCCNAGNGGNAGNGTCGCATTGTTGAGCATTATNTANGCNGCNAANGCCGANATCAGNGTTCCNCCGGTTGAGTAGCCNGCNGCGCTGGCTGTGGACTGCATGCAGTTGTTTTCGAGAATCGTCATCTGACTGCGGGCAAGCTTCATCTTGTAGAAGCTGGACCAGAGAGCATAGGACAGAATGCACGCCGTGATGGCCACCCCAAAGCCCCAGCCGGCNTTCAGACCNATGTAAATGTTCGTCAGTGAGAGAATGCCACCGAGCACCCAGCCGATAATGATGGCCCGCCAGGTAAGCTGTTTGATCGTGTCACCTCGGCCGACATAGCACTTCTCGTACCATTGCCGTTCAATCTCCTCCGGGGTCCCCTTAAATCCCTCGACCGGGAGTTCATAGTTTTCATAAGCGTCGCGTGAAGCTTCCGCATCGTCGCGCTTTAGAGGGTGCTGTGCGTCTTTGTCCGTCGACATAGGCATGGTCTCCTTGCGGGTCACCTGGCTAGTGCCAAGCGCAGTGAGTTTACTCCATAATTGCGTCAAAGGTAATGGGATTCGGGCGGTTATGCAATTGCGTTTTTGCCGCGATCACAGGTATTCCCGGACGGATACGAGAGGCAAACGGTCCCCCTTGCCTGTCGTGCCCCGGCCCCACCGTCATGTGGGCATGGATTTGAGGAAGGTTTGAAGATTGGTGTCCTTGTTGGTCAATCTGAGTTTTCTTCGGATCAGCTCACGGTATTTTTGCACGGTCTTGTCGGCGATATTGAGATTCTCGGCTATTTCCTTCGAGGTCAATCCGCTCTTGATCATGCGGCAGATCTCCACCTCGCGCGGCGAGAGCGAGGCGAACCGGCCGCGAAGCGTGTCGATGAACGGCGAAACGACCTCGGTGGCCTCGCGCACCAGAAGCTGCAGTTCACGTTTTTGGGGACCCCGGGCGGCTTCCGACAGGCGAATGAGCGAGGGGAGAATGGCCTGCTCGACGTTGGTCGTGAACCGTTTCCGAATCGCCTCTTTTTCCGATTCAATCTGCGTCAGCACCTCCCGCAGCGCGATGTTCTTCTCCTCAAGCATGCGGCGCTCCACCTTCAATTGCTCCAGCGCCAGCTCCAATTCCATCTGGCTCACCTTGAGCGGCGTGACGTCGACCAGCGTTCCCCGAATCTTCACGACCTTCCCTTGCGCGTCTTTGACCGCCACATAGACGACGTGGTGGTAGACTTCCTTGCCTGACGGCAGGACCAGCTTGCGATCGTACTCGGCGCGTTCACCCGTCGTGCGGACTGCCTCGAGGGCTTCATCCATCTTTTGCCGTTCCCCGGGGCTGAACATCTTTTGAAGCTCTTCCAGCGTTGGCGGTCCAAGCAAAGGACTGCGATCCATCATGCGGTAGATCGAATCCGACCAGAAGACGTTTCCTGTCGCCAGGTCCAATACAAAATCGCCGATATTGCCGATATCTTGGGCGGTTCGCAGACGATACTCACTGTCTCTGAGGGCATTCTCGGCAACGAAACGCTCCGTGATATCCCTGACCGTGCCCCGAAGTTTGACTACCTTTCCGGAATCGTCCATCACCGGCGACACGACGAGGTTGCCGTAACAGAGCCGGTTGTCGGCCGGAAGTATCCGGCCATCCATCGTTTGTTGCCGTCCTTCATCGACGGCCGACTCAAAGGTGCGTCTGGCTCGGTCCCGAGTTTCAACATCGAGGTATCGCTCGAAACTCTCCTCGATGCTCGGCGAACCCAGAGCGGGGTCGCGCCCGAATATTCTGAACATCTGCTCCGACCACGTCACGTCGCCGGTGACCAAATCATATTCCCAGCTTCCCATACGACCGATCTCCTGAGCTTCCTCCAGTCGATCAGCCGTTAATCTCAGAGCCACTTCCGCCGCCTTACGGGCTCTTTCCTGATCCATCAATTCGAGCGCCATCGAGATGTCATCGGCCAGTTCGAGCAAGAGGCGGGTTTCTTCCTCGTCAAAGAAGCCGCTTTCCCCGGAATAAAGCGTGAACGCGCCTACGACGCGTCCGCCGCTCCGCAGTGGATACGCAGCCGAACAGACAAACCGCCGCTTCGCGGCTGCTTCCCGCCACGGCTCCATTCTGGGATCGGTAAGGAAATCGGTGCAGGTCGAATGTCGGTTCTCACGAATGCAGCGTCCTGTCGGACCGCGCCCGATGGCCTCGTCGTGAGCCGATATCCGAATGTCGTCGAGATATCCGTCCACTACCCCGGCAGCCGCCGCTACCTTGACCAGGCCGGTTTGCTCTTCGACGATACCGACCCATGCCATTCGCAGGCCACCCCGCTCCACCGCGATTCGACACACCTCGTTATAGAGGGTTTGGGTATCGCGGATTCGGACGATGGCTTCGTTGATGCCGCTCATAAGGGAAAGAACGTGTGCCAATCGTTCCGCTTTCGCTTCCACCTTCTTTCGTTCTGTGATATCGCGGGCTGCTGCGAAGACACCCTGAATACGGCCGCTTTCGTCGGCGTATACGACCGCATTGTAAAGTACATCCGTCAACTTGCCGTCGCGATGCCTGATGGTCAGCGGGTAATCGGTGACCAGACCGTCTTTCAGCACCTGCGTATACCCATCGCGGGCTTTGTCCGGCTCAGTAAAGAATTCACAAAAATCGCTGCCGATCAGCTGTTCCCGCGGCCGACCGGTGACCAGTTCTGTGGCTTTGTTGACATCAGTAATCTTGCCGGCCTCACTAATCGTCAGCAGCGGATCCAAACTGGCTTCAATCAAACTGCGGTTGTAGGTTCCTGCCCGGCGAAGCGCCTCTTCGGCTCTCACTTGCTCGGTGATATCTATGTCCATTTCCAGGATGAGCGGCCTTCCGTCGATATCCGTGAAGGGGAAATCATACGCTCTAATGGTCGTGCCCTTCGGGGTGGTTACCTGCCACTGAAGCGGTTTTCCGGTCTTGAGCACGTCGAAACTGCGGCAGAATTCACAGGGAGCTGACTGCCCGAAGCAGTACTCGTAACACCTTCGCCCCCCTCCCTCTCCGAATTCCATGCGGAAACTTCGATTAGCAAACAGGACTTCGTAGTCCGGCGAGAGCAGGCAGATCATCGGCGGCAACGTCTCGAGCACATCAAGCAACCTCTGGCGCTCCGCACGGAGCGCGCTTTCCGCACGCTTGCGATCCGTGACATCAGCAAAAGTGATAGCCAGTCTGTCAGGAGTGATCCGGAAGCAGGAGATATCGAAATCTCCGTTCAGCAGTTCAGAGTGGATCTCTCCCCGGTACGGTACGCCGGTCTTGACGACGTCTCCGTATACATCCAAAACCTCCGGCCTTTGCTTCGGCGAAAAGAGTTCGGACAGCAAGAAACCCTCGATTTGGTCGATCGTCCGACCGTAGATGCGCTCAACCATGCGGTTGACGGACAGGTAACGCAGATCGATCAGCCGTCCTTCGCTGTCCAAAATCGGTTCCGTGATAATGGCCCCGACATTCAGGTTTTCAAACAGAGAGCGATACCGCTCTTCACTCAGACGGAGTTCGTCCTCGGCCCGACGCACAAGCGTGACATCTTCTGAGAGCGCGGCAATAAGCCCGCCACCGGTGGGAAACACGGTGGTTTCGAGCAACGTGTCGGTCAGAAAGGCCTTCTGCAGGACCTTGCCGGGATTTCCGGTCTCGGCCACCCGGACATAGAGGTCGAACTTGGGCGTCTTCTCGAATCCAGGGAAAGCGCGAGACAATCGTTGTCCGACGTACTGGGATGTAGACATTCCCACCGCCCGCTCCGTGATCGGATTGCTGTCGACCACGAGAAAGTCAATTATCCTGCCCTCGTCATTGCGAATCGGTTCGAACAGGGTCAACGGCTCCATCATGTGTTCGAACAGGTCATGATACTGCCGCTCGCTCTTGCGCAGTTCCGCGCTGCGCTCGGCAATCCGTTTCTCGAGAGTCTCCTCAAGCAGTTTACGCTCAGTAATATCCCGTGATATCCCCCGGAACCCGAGCAGGGTACCGTTGCCGTCAAAGAACGGCACGCCGTTGGTTTCGACGTAGATCAGGCGACCCTGATCGACGACGGCTGAGGACTGCGTTCCGCTGAACGGCCGCGGCGATCTGACCAGATCTTCAAATGCTGCCCTGGCATACTCTCTTTCCCCTTCCGGCATGACGTCGAATGGGGTGCGGCCGATCATCTCTTCCGGCTTGATTCCCCACAGCTTCAACATCTGCGGACTGCAATACGTGTATCTTCCCGAGGTGTCCATTTCCCAGACGAAATCGGACGTGGTTTCGAGCAGGGCCCGATACCGCTCACCATCAGCTTCGGTT
>PQAP01000047.1 GCA_003105265.1 candidate division GN15 bacterium
GGGGGGTCAATACGCTGGAGCTCGATCCGGTTCACTTTCACGCCCCACTTGTCAGTGGCGGTGTCCATCACATCGCGCAACTGCGCGTTGATCTTGTCACGCGACGACAGGCAGGCATCGAGATCGATTTCACCGATCACGTTACGCAAATTGGTCTGGGCGAGTTTAGTCGCCGCCACGATATAGTTGGATATCTCGTAGCGCGAGCGGGCCGGGTCGGTCACCTGCGCGTAGATGATCGCATCCACCTCGACATTGACGTTGTCCTTGGTGATCACCAGTTGCGGCGGGACCTCGATCACCACCTCGCGCATGTCGACCTTGAGCACGGTATCGAAGAACGGCATGATCAGGTTGAGCCCCGGACCGATGGTCCGCTGATATTTGCCGAGCCGTTCCACCAGCCCGCGCTCGTACGGGCGGATGATCCGGATTGACAGCAATACCAGAATCACGGCCGCGACGCAGGCCACGATCAAGAAGACAACTACCGGATTGACAGTGCTTTCCATGACATCACCCTCGCCTAACAGGTTTACGACATTTTATCAACGTGAACGCGGGTCCCTTCGACCTTCGCGATGATAACCTTCGTGGGCGGCTCGAGCCGCTCGTCGGCCGTCGCCTGCCAGATCTCACCCTCGAATTTGACTTTGCCCGGATGATGCGGCTCGATCGCCTGTGTGACGATTGCCGACTTGCCGATCATGGCGTCGACATTCGATTCGCGCGGCTGGGGCTTGGTGATCCGCTTGGCGAACTTGCGCGACAGCGGCAGGACGATCACCACGATGATGATGAATATGCCGATCTGCCAGTAATACTCCTGTGGCTTGAACTGCGCGTAGATGCCCGAGATCGCAGCCGCCACCGCAAACGACAGAAACACCAGGGTCGGTGTGAACTGCTCGATAATGACAAATACCACCGCGGCAGCCATCCAAATCCAGAACATCGTCTCCACACGGTCTCCTTTCGTCGCGACTCAGCGCATATACGCTTCCGGGTGATTCTCAGTTGCTTGGGTGTGCCCGGAATTGAGGGGAATAATTGCCGAAAAGGGGNNGTNATGTCAAGGGAAATCGGATAACGAACACCCCGTTCGATGGCCGGTAACGCCATGGGAGTGATGCGGTTGAACGGAATCGGAGGGACTGTGGACTCGACGTGGTCCGAGCGGCCACTCAAACAAAAAGACCGGCGTTTCGATACGCCGGTCTTATCTCCCCGTAGGTATCGCCCTAACTGCGGGCGGCTTTATCCATCTCTTCTTCGAACTTACTGACTACTTTATCAAGCACGTCCGAAAGATCATCGTCTCCCTTAGTGTTCTGGTCCGCGGGCTTATTCGCCTGCGGCGTAACCGGGACCTTGCCGGTTGATTCGTCGGCTACCGACTCACCGTTTTTGGTCACGAACCCGCCGCTGCTGTGCATCGCCGCGACCGTCTTGATCTTGCCGGTCGATTCGTGCGACGGCGACGCGGACATCTTGCGATAATTTTCGAGCGCCTGGGCCAGTTCCGGATCGATCGGCTGCCGATTCGGTTCGTCCTTTATGGCCGCTTTCAGCGATTCGACCATCGGCTGGGCGGGGATATCGGCCGGCGCCGTGATGATTTTGCCGGCGGCATTGGCTTCCTCGAGCACCACATCGGGTTGGGTCGACGGCGCGGTGGCGACGGTCTCCCGCTTGGTGGTGATCAATTCCGAAGTCTCGGTCACATCGAGATGATTGTCCTCTTCGATCAGTGTCTGGCGACCGTCGGCAATCGAGAATTCCTCGAGCCATTCCAGATGCGAACTGATAAGCTGGCGCAATCTGCCCAGATAGGATTTCTTGGCAAGATCGAGCTTCTCGATTGCGCTTTCGAGTTCCGCGTGCCTCTGCGAGCGGGTAGTCAGGGCCTGCTCCGCGTCCGTGGTCGCCTTGGACAGAATCGTTTCGGCTTCCTTTTTGGCGTTGGCAATCGTCTGGTCGGCGTTGCGGCGGGCATCGATGGCGGCGTTCTTGATGGCGTCCTCGAACTGCTTCAAACCGGCCAGCTGAATTCTGGTCGATTCGACCTCCATCGTCAGCTTCAGATTTTCCTGCTTGAGCGTTTCCAGAGTGAGCGCCACCTGCTCCTTGAACGCGTCCACGGCTTCCTTGTCGTAACCGCGCAGCACGTTGGAGAACTCGTAATTCCGGATATCGTTCGGAGTGAGCTCCATAATCCCATCCTTATGCTGAAAGTCATGCTCGCCTGACAGCGCTCGGGGCCGCCAAGCCATTATCGGACCGTCATTTTGTTTCACAACGGTACATGTATTACTATGTATCGTAACTTTTTGCGGAAAATTGAGGCGTATACGGCTTTAATTCCGGCCTCGGCAAACGGGGCGGAAACGCAGCCGTCTTGCCAAAGTCGCTACTCCCGCTCCCCGAACAGAAGAGTGCCGATCCGAATCATGGTCGAGCCCTCCTCAACGGCGATCGGATAGTCCCCCGACATCCCCATCGAAAGCACCGCTATGTCGCGGCTTATCTCAGCTTTCATCTGTTCGAACAACTCCCGGCACTGCCGGAAGGCCGCTCGTATCTGCGAAGGATCATCGGTCAACGGTCCGACGGTCATTAAACCCGTCAATTTGATGTTGGGCAGTCGCCCGATCTCGCCAGCCAGCGCAATTACTTCCGGCGGCAACACACCGAATTTCTGTGGCTCACCCGAGCTGTTCACTTCGATCAAACATTCAATCGTCTTGCCGACTTCTCCCGCTCGCCTGCTGATCTCCAGCGCGATTCCCGGAGAATCGACCGACTGAATCACATCGAACAACCGCACGGCTTTCTTGGCTTTGTTGGATTGCAGATGCCCGATCAGGTGGAATCGAGCGATATGCCCGGTCTGCGCGAACTTGCCTTCCGCCTCCTGCACGCGGTTCTCGCCGATATCGGTCAGGCCCGCCGCAACGGCCTGGCGCAGAATCTCCGCCGGGTGCGTCTTGGTGACAGCCAGAATCGTTACAGAGGCAGGGTCGCGGCCACAGTCGGCGCATATTCGCGCCAGCTCAAGCTTAAGCTGGACAAGGTGTTCGGTTATTGCCGGGGATTGAGACATAATGATACATAATATGAAATCGACCAATCGGCAAGTGCCCTCTGCCGGGTAATGGAAACAGAACTTCATCTGAATTCCTTGCGCAAAATAGACCATTCCGGCGTTATTGACGTGGGACCTATCTACTCGAGAGCATAGCGGACAGCCACAGGCGAGACAACAAACCAACATCGGCCATTGGGCCGAAGGAGGGCGTATGCCAAAATTGTTAACGCTCACGCTGGTAACGGCTGCCTTACTGCTGCCACTGTCAAGCTATGCGCAGAACTACAGTGACGATCCGGGCCTCCGTGACACCGTGCGCCTGTCCGGCGGGCCACTGGTGGTCGGTCAATCCAGGCCGGTCGACATCTTCGTCTGTAACGACACTCCAATCAACCTGATGGTGATCGTGCTGGCGTATTCCTCGGTGACCGGGGGGATAGCCACCTTTGACTCCGTCACCTATTGCGGGCGGATGAGTGATCCGTCGGTCTTGCGCTGGCGGTCTTTGGCCGGGGAACGAAACGGGGTTTTGCCGGATACCGTGCTGTTACTTAATCTGGAAATGAACGGTAACGAGATTGGCCCGGGTGCCGGGGTCGAAATGAAACTCTACTTCACCGGGGTCGCACCGGGTTCAATCATGTTCGATAGCTGCAGTAATTCGGTCGGCACAGGGCTGGCCTTTGTTGTGCAGACCGGTTCCGATTTCATCATGTATCGACCCTATTTCGAAAGCGTCACCATTCCGGTCATTATCGATTCGCGGCCGCCGGAACTGTCGGTTACGCCTTCCGACCGGATCGGCACGGTCGGCAGTTCGATTCAGCTTCAGGCCTCCGCTCAAGGTTTTGTCGGCGGGAATACGACCGTCTCACTGATCTCCTTTACGGCGGAAGACAATGACGCCACGCTTCCGAGCAGTGCGCCATCGGTCACCGGCACCAATCCGCTCACCCTCAGCTGGTCGCCGGCTGCGGCAGATATAGGTATCTGGAATGTCACTTTCCGGGCCGAGGACTCGAGCGGGCAGCAGACGACGGCATCGGCGCGAGTGCAGGTGGTGGCCGACAACCGGTTCATGCTCTCGTTCAGCACCGTGGCGACCGACAACAAGTCGGTCTCATCCGCCATGGTAACCGGTGATCTGGACAATGATAACGCCCCGGAACTCTTTGTGACGGCAATTCCTGTTGTCGAACGGCTTGGTCTTCTGGCCTGGGATATCATGGCCGACGGCCGGTGTGTCAATACGTTTAGCCCCGACAAGGGACATTATTGTTACGGCCCGCAGCTTGGATACTTCGACGGCGACAATAACCTGGATGCAATAAGCGTCGAGACATTTAAGCTGATGGTATTGCACGGAACCGGTGATGGCGGGTTCCAGAGCTTCGATTCTCTCGAAATGTACACGGGCTCCTGGACCTCGGCGACGCTGACCGATTTCAACGGTGATGCCTATCTCGATTACGCCGTGGCGTACCGGGACTCGCTCACCGTCTTTGCCGCCGACCAGAATTCGCGATTCCATCCGGTCAAAACGATCGGTCTATCCAGCCACTCCCGGTCCATCAACAGCGCTGATTTCAACAATGACGGCTGGGAGGATCTGGCGATTGGGACAGTCGCCGGGCTCGATATCTATCTGAACAGCCACGGGACAGGATATGTGAAGGCGCACGCCTACACGCAGCAATACGGCACGGTGGATATTCAGGTGACCAATCAGGGCTCTGATTTCAACAACGACAACGTTTTCGATCTCTGCCTGGCCACACCATCGGTAGGCGGGGTCAACAGCGAACTGATGGTCTATCTGGGACGCGGTGACGGGTCTTTTGAACAACGAATTGTCCGCACTGTCAAGGGTCAGATATTCGCCACGGCCGCCGGCGATTTCAACGGCGACAATGAGCTGGATATCGCCTTCATCAATGGGTCGCGGCCGTATGTCGCCATCTTGTTCGGCGACGGATACGGCAATTTCCTGAACGAAATCCGCCTGCCGGTTCCGAAATACAGCCCGGGCAACATGGCCTGCCTGGATTACGATCTGGACAACGACCTTGATCTCGTCGTCAGCTCGAATCGAACTGACAAAGGTTCGGTGCTGTTGCTCTATAAGAATGATTTGAATCTGTCGGCCATGGCTTCCACCTCACTGGAGATTCTCGCCGAAGACAATGCCAAGACCGAGCTTGTCGCGCCGGGCGGCGCGGTCGTGAACGCCGTGCGGCAATCGCTCTCGAGCGGCGCTTTCCATCGCCGGAATCTCAACGGCAACAACAATATTGATCAGGTGGTGCGTTGTGCGGCCAACGAATCGGGCGCTTATCGGGTCAACCTGACACCCAGAGAGAATCTGCCCGTCGGCTCGAAATTCTCGCTCCGGTACAAGGTCGACGGCAAATCGTATCGCATCGCGAAGAATGTTGCCATGCCCGCAACGGGATACAGCTTCTCTCTGTACCCGAACGGCCTGTCGCCGATCACTCCGGTGCTCGGAGCGTTCATCACGGTAACGCGTCCGGTGTTTCGATGGACCGGGGAGGGTCCGTTCCGATTTGAACTGGCTGCCGATCCGAACTTCAGCACCCTGATCGCCTCAGCCACCGTCGCGGAAGAGAGGTATACACTGGAAACTCCGCTGCCGGATGCCGATTCGGCCATCTACTACTGGCGGGTTCGCCCGACCTCGTCAAACACGTGGAATGGGTTCTATTCGTTTAACGTAGCGTCGTCTCCGACCGATGTCGAGCCGCCCGAGGACAGCCCGCTTCCCAGAACCTTCGCGCTCGGTCAGAACTACCCGAANCCGTTCAATCCCGGCACGACCATCAGCTATGATCTCCCCCGTCGGGTTCAGGTNANGNTGGAAGTCTNCAATGTTCTGGGGCANAAAGTNGCCACGCTNGTGNACGGCCTTCAGGAGGCCGGTCACCAATTCGCTTCGTGGAACGGAAAGGATCAGCACGGGACCGAGGCCTCGTCGGGCATNTACTTCTATCGTCTGACNGCCGGCGAGTTCTCCGCCACCGCCAAAATGGTGCTCCTGAAATAATCGTGTCTGTGAAAAGTCGATAGGCGAGGATCCGACAGCCCGCGGGCTGCCGGGTCCTCTGTCTTTCGGCTACTTGACACTGCCCTGTTTCCCCCTAAATTGGCGACACGAATTATCCGGCATCGGCCGGATTGAATGTAACCGTTCACGCGAGGACCAAACAAGGCAGGATGGCATGACCCCAGTAAACCCGCAGATTCTGAACGCTCTCTCCACCGGCATTCAATCGGAAGTGGCGTCGTACGTATTCTATATCGAGGCCGCGAAGAAAAGTGAGACCCGGGAGTTTCGCGATGTTCTCCAGAAACTGGCGTCCGAAGAGAAAATGCATTTCCAGATTCTTGAGGGCCAGCATTCGTCGCTGGTCCGCAGCGAGCAGTGGGTCAGCACGGCGGATATTCTCAAGCGGGACGGTTTGCCGGAAATCGGCGAAGATATGAGCCAGAAACATCAGGAGTTAATCGAAGAGGTCCGTAACGCCGACTCGATCGGCGAGATTCTCGAGATCGCCTATCGGCTCGAGGAGGAGGCGTATGAGCTGTTCGACCGCGAATCGCGCAAGTCACCGTCGCCGGAAGGGAAGAAAGTCTTTGCGGATCTGGCCAAGTTCGAGCAGGGACACATGACGCTGATTTCGGAGATGATGAAGAAGTTCGGGGTGTGAGGCGGAGCCAACCTACTTTACAGTTGGGTCTTTACCAAAGATCTTACAGACGCCGTAATAGGCGCCGTAAGTGATTAAGGCCGGAAGCGTTCCCGACCAAGCAAGTGCTTTAAGCACAAATGGTCTGCGGTTTTCCTTCAAAAGGGGCCGGCCCTCAAACACCCCCTCGATGTGGAATGCCATTTGAACCATCCAAATATTGTCCTGCCATCGTGCCGTGAATAGTGTACCTATCCGGTATCCTGTTGACCCGCTTTCCGCACACAAGAAGAGTTCCGCAGTGTGATAGCCGCCGGCAGGAGTCGAATATGAGTAACTCAAACGCTCGAACGGAGTTTCGACGCTGGCACCCCCCTCAAATCCCCATTTCACTTTCCTGTATTGTATGTCACCTTGTACATGCTTTATCTTTGTGAGCTTTAATCCTGTGAATGCTCCGAGGGCAAATCTCTGACGTTCACCGAGGTAGCGCTGGTAGCGGATCGCGAATGGTTCAGCGAACGTGAAGGCCTTCCATGTGCCGCTCAGGTATGAACCAATGATCAGCCGCTGTCTTTGGTCACCAGTCTCAAGAGCTATATCATAGCTCATAAGCATTCCGTGTTTGTTCAGTTGGTTGTTGGGTTGGGAAGAGTAATAACCCCAGCCGGGCAACCAGAAATTGCCAAAAAGCCCTCCATAACCTGCTGCCGACCAATCATAGCACTCCACCTTTGGCAATGTATCCGTGCCGACAAACGCACTCGCCTTTGATTGAAGGAACTTGTAAGGTCTCGTATCGAGAGGCGCTCGGATGTGTCCCTTGCACACAAGGCGATTGCCATCGTGACGCACCGAAACCCAGTCTTTCGAAATAGAAAGGCCTTCGACCAGTCTGAACATCGCCAGGCTCTTGTGCAAGACAGTGTCGCTTCCGGCGACGAAAGGTACTGCCGGGTTAGAGTCTCTCTTGAAATCGAATAATTCAATCGTAATTGAATCAGGGACGAGATTTAGGAGAGTAACATTGAAGTCGATGTAGGCAGTGTCATGATGAAACGACGGGATGAAGCTCCCATAGAACACAGCCGTATCTTTCTTCTTTTCTGCGGCATAACCTATCGACTGATGCAAAAATGTGAAGATTACTGTGACCAGTACTTTAATTCGCAATCCCCGCATACGTCCAATCTATCTCAGTTGGAACACTACAGCAAACATTTTCATTCTGCTCGAAACTGGCATTCCCTAAAGCGAATGATAGAAGTCGTCATTCTTTTTGTTGTCTCTCCCCAGCCGTCGTTGTATAACTTTCCGCTATGAAATCACCCCGATCGCTTCAATGGATTGAACTGTCGCGCTCGGCGCTGTATCGCAATCTGGACAGTCTCCGCCGGCTGGCACATGGCCGCATCATGGCGCCATCGGTGAAAGCGAACGCCTACGGTCACGGCCTTTCGGAGATCACGCGGATGCTCTCGGCGCGCAAGGATGTCGCCTATCTCAGTGTGCATTCGCTCGAAGAGGCAATCGTCTGCCGTCAGAGCGGCTGGAAGCGGAAGATCATGCTGCTCGGGCCGGTCGCGCTTGATTCGATGGATGCAGTGATTAAGCATAAGCTCGAACCGGTCATCTGCAGTCGCGAACATCTTGAGGCGCTCGGTAAGGCAGCAGACAAACGCCGGGTGATGGTTCAGACACATGTCAAACTGGAGACCGGGACAAACCGTCAGGGGTTTGTCGACAAAGAGTTAAGCGGTGTCGCGCGGATATACAAGAAGCATAAATATCTCGGTGGGCCGCTCGGGGCTTCGACGCATTTCGCCAATATCGAGGACACCACCAGCCACGAGTATGCGCAGTTTCAACTCGACAATTTCAACCGGCTGACAGGCGTCATGACCAAGCTGGGGATAAAACCGAAACTCCGCCACACGGCGTCATCTGCGGCGCTAATCCTGTTCGACAAGACGCGGTTTGAACTCGTTCGGCCCGGTCTCTCCACCTACGGCCACTGGCCATCGAAAGAGACATATCTCTCGTATCGCCTGCAAGGGGGTAAGAACAGCATTCTCTCGCCCGTGCTCTCGTGGAAGACCCGGGTGACACAGATCAAGGAGGTCCCGGCCGACAGCTTTATCGGGTATGGCTGCACCTACCGGACAACCGCGCCCACCCGACTGGCGCTGCTGCCGATTGGCTATTACGACGGCTACGACCGCGGGCTTTCGAACCAGGCCTATGTGCTGATACGGGGCAAACGGGCGCCGGTACGGGGACGAATCTGCATGAACCTGACCATGGTGGATGTCACTGATATCAAAGGGGTACGGCTCGAGGACGAGGTCACGTTGATCGGCACCGACCGGGGTGAAACCCTGAGCGCCGAGCAACTGGCCCAGTGGGCAGGGACTATAAATTATGAGATTCTTGCCCGCCTGACCCCGACCGCCCCGCGATCGATTGTGAGATAGAGCGTCACCGGCAAGAAATTGTGTACACAATGGGAACTAAACTTGTCCTATTCTTTGTTACCAATTTCACTTGACATTGCGTTGACGGAAAAGTATACTATTTTTCACGAGTTAGTGTTTATGTCGTGTTCCATCATTAGGTTATGAGGAGCGCAGGTGTCCATACCCGTATCACCATCTATTAGAAAGCGCATATCGGAATCGACAATACATAGGTTGTCCTTGTACTATCGGGCGCTTTCGCTTCTCGAAAAAGAAAACTACGAGACCGTATCATCCAAAGAATTGGCCAAACGGGAGAAACTTACTCCGGCCCAGGTCCGCAAGGATCTGTCCTTTTTCGGGTCGTTCGGCACGCGTGGACTCGGCTATCCGGTGAAAGAGCTTCGCGCCCAGATCTCTTCGATTCTTGGTCTGGACCGCACCTGGCGGGTGGCGCTGATCGGGATTGGTAATATAGGATCGGCGCTTGTCTCGTATAAGGAATTCTCCAAGCAGGGATTTCAGATTGTGAAGTTGTTCGACAATGATCAGCGGAAGATCGGGTCGAACCACAAGGGCATAATCGTTTCGGACATCCGCAACCTGGAGACCGAGCTGCGCAATGATCGGATCGAGATGGTGGTGCTGGCCGTGCCGGCGACGGTGGCGCAGTATATCGTCGATGATGTCGTGCGCGCGGGAATCAAGGCGATCCTCAATTTCGCTCCGGCGAATTTGAAAGTGCCCGATGACGTGTATCTGCGGAATGAGAACATGTCGATGGAACTTGAGTACCTCTCGTTTGCGATCGTCAACAACCACGCGCAAAAGCGCGTCAAATTGAATATATAGCGCGATCCTGCGATCGCCGTCGCTTGAGTGCCCCACCCTTCAGGGTGGTTTTTTTTGTTTGGTTAACTCAGTTCGTGGACGGTCGTCAATATGCCAGACCCGCCTCGGCGAGGCGGGTTTGGCGGCTGCTGAAGCCATGACCGACTTTGCCACTATTGGCAGAGTGGCAGTATATATCCACCGCCAGTCAGATAGCTGACGAGAGCGCTCAAATCCGCCAGGTCGACAATGCCGGAATTGTTGACATTGGCCTCTGCCGCACACGGCAGGACGAATCCACCGCCGGTCAAATAGCTGACCAGGGCACTCAAATCCGCCAGGTCAACAATGCCGCTCATGTTGACATTGCCCGTCGTGCCCACACAACAGCTCGTGATACGAATTGACCGCACTACCGGTCCGGTTTCCGGCGCCGCCAGCCAGGGGTTGAAGTCGAAGCGGATGTGCGCCCGGTTGGGAATTTCGGTACCTCCAACCAGCCCCGGCTTGGGGGATATGGAATAGCTGACATATCCCTCGCCCATCGGCGGAATCGTATTCGGCGGCAACATAATGCTGTCGCAGAACCATTCAATTATTCCTTTGAAGGGATCGAATGACCACTTGCATTTGGAGGGATGACTCATCTCTCCAATCGTCAGCGTGCCGAAATCGAGATTCGTGCTTACCGTGTCGACAATCCGCACGTAGATCGCCTCTGCCGTGGCCTGCGCTTTGTTCTCGAACTGAATCAAGTAGGTCAGGCGATCGTCTTTGTCTATGGCACTGGAGGCCCCATCACCAGCTGGAGACGCCAGTTTGTCATTGGGATCCCACGAGCCGACGACAGCCGTCACATTGGTCGCAGTATCATTACTGTGGTTTGTTTCCGCGCTTGAAGTCACCAGCCAGGCACGAGAGCTCAACTCCGTGCCGATCGGAACGGTCTCAGGAACATAACAACGAATATCCAGCACCCCGCCGTAGTACGATGTCGGCATGATGCTATCAAGCGATATCACCATGGTATCGCCGCTGAAACCATACCCGGTGTAAGTGCCCGTCAGCAGCGGCTCGGGAGAGATGCTCTGCAAGGTAATCTCCGGAGGCAACATCACCTTTAGCGTACAATTGCCCGCTCCTTGTGTTCCGACATTGGTCCAGGCCGCGTTCAGAATAAATTCAAACCCGGGACGGGCCGGTGCCTGCCAAATGTTAGCCGCAAGATCCGGATACAACGTGTCCACCTGCACATACTTGGGATATACGGCGCTGTCTTTGAATAGGGCATTTGAGACGACCAACTTCACATCGTAGCTGCCCTTATTGTAATAGGTGTGATTCGGGTGCTGCAGTGTACTGGTGCCGCCGTCACCGAAGTACCATTTCCAGCTGGTCGGTGAGCCGTTACTTTGATCCGTGAACAATACCAGCATTGGCCGCACCCCCCGGAGCGGCAGACCGCTGAACGCGGCCTTCAACTGCCGCACGCTCACGTACTCGGTTTTGACCAGCGAATCGGCCTGATCGCAGGCATCCTGCACCAGACGCACCCTGAGCTTTACCGCAAACTTCCCTTCGGTGGTGTACGTGTGTATCGGGTTCTGCAGGATGCTGGTCTGGCCATCGCCGAAATCCCAGAAATACTCGGTAGCAATTCCTCCCAGCAGTGGCTCGAACATCACCGTCAATGGGGCTTCTCCGACATTGGGCAGCCCTGTAAACTCGACGCCGATACCGCTTTGCGTCGTTATCCAATTCTCCTTTACCAGAGTATCTGATGCAATTGCATCCGAAATTATCAATCTCACATTAAAGACACCGACCGAATTGTACTGATGTGTGGGATTTTGTTGCGTACTCGACTGACCGTCGCCGAAATCCCAGCGCCAGCCAGTGAGCGTGCGATTCGGTACCGATTGATCGGTAAACGTAACCGTCAGCGGCTGCCCGCCGCACCGCACGTCAGAGGTGAACAGCACCTGACCTGGATCGCAGGCATCCCCTTTGCCGTCGCCGTCAATATCCGACTGACTGGTGTTGGCATTGTTCCGGCAGTTGTCACACAAATCCCCGACCTGATCGTTGTCCTGATCTGCCTGGTCATGGTTGGAGGCCGATGCGCAGTTGTCACAGGGATCCCCTATCCCGTCCCGATCGGTGTCGGTTTGAGCAAGGTTGGAAGTCGTAGGGCAGTTGTCGCAGACATCCCCCAATCCGTCGCCGTCAGTATCCTGCTGATTGGTATTGGGCGTAAAGAGACAGTTGTCGTTCTCATCCAGTACACCGTCGCCGTCGGTATCAAGATTGGGTGCAATGCAGGCTAGGTGAAGCCAGCGCATGTCATTCAGAGTCCAATAATTTCCTAGGAGTGCCCAAGAAGGGTATCGATCAGTAAGATACAGCAGATCAATATAACTTGTGCCCGTATAGGACCCGCTTGGGTCGTAGACCGCAGAGGCGGGCCATGATTTCACCCCGGGGAACAGAGTTTCATCGACACCAAATCGTGAGATACAGGCGGCTCGATCATCGGCGCACTGACCCGAGTCGCATCCCGGAGTATAGGAATTGCTGAGGTTGTATGGAGGCGTCCAGGTCGCTCCACGCAGACTTGGAGAGACACACAACATTACTTCTCCATTTGCCGTCCAACCATTTTGGGCCTGAGGCGCGCAATCGTCCGTATGTCCAAAGGCCGGATCGTTGAAAGAGCTGAATACCGTATAGAGTCTTTCGCCGCACTCGCCGATGCTGAAGCAGCCTACATTCATGACGTTAGCTCCGGAAAGACATACCGGGGTCCAATCAGCATTGTAAATAGTGTAAACTTGCGAAGTGTCCTGCTCTGACCAATGAAACAATCGGCACTTCCAACCTTCAATGGTCACCCCGTCCGTCGATCTGGCGTTCCATATAATGTGCAATTTGCCCTGACTGTCAAAAAGGGTGGAGACTTCGTGCCAGGCGCGGTACCCAGCGCCAGCATAGTTGGTCACATTTCGCCGAACCCAAGTTCCGGGCAAACCTGTCGGAGACTCGGCGATCCAGACGTCACAATCAGATACGTTTCCGGTAAGCTGGCCGGTTGGGGTGAGTTTAGTCCAGGCGACTGCCACGCGTGAGGAGTTGGGATCACATGATATATCCTGACTGGGAAACATCCCGGTGTCAGCGAAAACCAATGACCAGGAGATATCCGGGTTCCCTGCGACAAGCTCCTCCTTGCGATAGACTTTCATGGCAGTCTTGTTTATATTAACGGCCGCTTCCCTGACGGCCACATAGATAGTTCTTGATCCCCCGTATTCGGAGATATCGAGCGCTGGCCATATTGTCTGAGTTCCAGACGCGATATTTCCCAGGGCGGCAACGGACGAATCCATGCGCGAACCCGCGGAGATGTCACCGAAATCGGATTGGAACATTTGGCTATTCCACACGAGATGGATTTGCGCGTTTCCTGAGGTCGCCGGCGTGTCATGCCCCGCTAGCACCGCCTTACCATCGGCCAGGACTCTTATGCGCGGGAAACTGCCCGGCTCATTGGACTCTTCCGAGGAGTCCTGAACTATGAACTGATCAGCGCTAACCCACGATCCTGTAGCCGCATTCCATGATGCGTAGCCCCAGTGCTGAAGCACCTGAGGCGACGATTGCTTGATGTATGAGAACTGGGTGCCCGCCGTACCTGCAGAGACGGGGTTAGATGCGACTGTGCGATTGATAGTGGAGTTAGACTGAGGATCCCTCCAAGTCCGTCCTACCAGCGCGCCGCGAGAATCGACCGTCGGCGCGGCCTGCGCGACTCCAACGGGGCGGACGTGCCGGGTAGTATCCACGACTTTCCTTGCCGGTGGAGCACTGGTAACACCGGCATCAAGTACGACAATGTCCGATGAATAAGCGTTGCCGGCGATAACCAGCAATAGACCCAACCTACCGAGGAATGAACGAACCCACATAACCACCTCCGAAAATGCAGTTGCAGTTCTTGTCATCAGGACGTGCG
>PQAP01000048.1:0-2318 GCA_003105265.1 candidate division GN15 bacterium
GACGGCACACACGGAACCACGCTGTGCCCGAGTGATTCGGCGAATCGGTATCCCTGCGGACTACTGCCGGTGGCGATGAGCAGGCGATCACAGGCGAGCGGCTCACGGCCGTGAATGTCGATCTCGAATTGTCGCCTGGTACCGACATCGCCCAATGAAGTGACTGCCTTGACACGGCACTCCCGCCTCAATTCAACGCCCAGTTCCTGCGCGGAATTCAGAAGGCACTCGAC
Source organism: candidate division GN15 bacterium (assembly GCA_003105265.1). Lineage (GTDB taxonomy): Bacteria > Zixibacteria > MSB-5A5 > GN15 > FEB-12 > FEB-12. The sequence continues at coordinate 234 of PQAP01000048.1, forward strand.
AACTGTGGCGGAATCATCGGTTACCGGGAACATACGGCCGTCCGGTTCGGCTTTCAGCGTCACGCCGTGGTTCTCGAACCAGTCGACGGTATCACGCGGCTGAAATCGGCTGAAAACGCTTCGAAGTTCCCGGTGGCCGCGCGGGTAGCTCTTGACCAGTTCGGCCGGATCGAAGCAGTGGTGGGTAACGTTACATCGCCCGCCGCCGGAGATGCGCACTTTGTCGAGAGGTTGGCCGGTCGCTTCGAGGACGATTACTTTCGCCGACCGATCGACGGCCGCTGCCGCGATTGCCCCGAAAATCCCGGCCGCGCCGCCGCCGATTATCGCGATTGTCCTGCTCATATAGCGGCGCCGCGCTCAAAGATGCCGGATCTTACGATACCTTGACGGTCTCGCGACCGAGCGCAACCTGCGTCTTGCTGTGGTTAAAGCGCTTGCCGACAAAATAGAAGGCAATCGTCACCATTACCATCATCACCGTCATCCCGCCAAAATATTCGTACGGGGTGACCTTGGTATAGACGCGCGCAAAGAGTCCCGCCAGCAAATTGCCCAGAAATGTGGTGGCGAGCCAGATAGCCGTGATCCGGGACTTCATATGTTCCGGGGCTTCCTCAAACGCCAGCTGCAATCCGATTACTGAGATGCACAGTTCCCCCATCGTAACGAGGATATAGGCGCCAACTTCCCATAAAATAGAGACCTTGGCCTGTTGTGCAAGGAGGCCTGCAATCGCCATTACCGCCATGCATGAGCTGACAAGCACAAATCCAATCATCATCTTCTTCGGCGAGGCGAGCCGTCCTCCGGATCTCTTGTCCAACTTATACCAGAGCCACGCGAAAGCCGGCGTCATGATGACGATCAGCACGGGATTGAGCCCCTGAATCGCATCCGGTGGAATTCGCCCGAACGGCGTCTGCAGTTCAAGATAGTCGCGTGCGAACAGCGTCCAGGTACTGGCCGCCTGATCGAAGATCGACCANAAGAAGACGATCAGCACAAAGAGCCCGGAGAGGCGAACCACGGTTCTCCATTCTTCCTTTCGCTGTTCCGGAGGTTTGGCGATTCGCTCNTAGGCCCGCACGTCTTCATCCGGATAGTACTTCTTGCCCATGAAGAAAATAGCCAGCGAGACCACCATCAAGACCGTAGGAGCCATAAAGGCAACGCCGTAGCCGTAATGATCGCGGATCCACGGCAGCGAGAGCTGAGTCGAGGCNGCGCCAATATTGATTGCCATGTAGAACCAGGAAAACGCCTGGGTCAACAGATGACCCTTCCCCTGCTTCTGATACATCAACCCCATCAGCGTGCTGATGTTCGGCTTGATCGTGCCTGAGCCCCCGGCTAACAGCGCCAGGGCGGTGAAGAGACCGACCTCGGTATTGAATGTGCCCAGAATAATATGACCGGCGATATACGGGATGGCGAAATAGATAATCGTCCGGAATTTTCCCAGCCAGCGATCGGCTATATAGCCGCCGACAATGGGCAGTATGTAGCACGCGGCGATGAATGACGAAACAACCGTGGAACTATTGGCGTCGGTGAATCCGAGCTTGTCAACCATGTAGAGGAGCAATAGGGTTCGCATGCCGTAGTAGCTGGCCCGCTCGGCCAGTTCCCCCCAGAAGATGAACCAGAAGCCGTGTGGGTGTCGGTTATCAACGCTTGCCATTCAGTGGACCTCCTGCTGTGATTGTCGAAGCCGCTGCCTCAAAACGCCGCTCAAACCACCAACATAACACACGGCGGCGGTTTTGGGAAGCCCTCACTCCAATTCCCCGCCCGCCACACCGAGGAGCCGTGCCGGGTGACTAAGCTTGACTTGACGCCGGCCGCACCTAACTTACCGGTGTCGACGGGGGAGACCGGGTTGAGATCGGAGGAGTGGCTGAGTGGTCGAAAGCGGCGGTCTTGAAAACCGTTGTACCCTTCGGGTACCGTGGGTTCGAATCCTACCTCCTCCGCCAGATGGCGTCGCCATTTTCTCGCTTCGCGGAATTCATGACAGGTTCAGGCGTTGAGAACGAAAGTTCGATATGTCTCCCAAGTCCCCCGACAGATGTCATCTGGACT
>PQAP01000048.1:2548-20286 GCA_003105265.1 candidate division GN15 bacterium
ATTCGGAATGGTCATACTCATGGTCGTCCTGGTTGCACTGCCGGTGCTCGGTCAGGATAAGCCGATCCAGCTCTCCTTATTCTCGCCGGTTCAACTTGTTAAGGAAGACCGGGGCATCTCCGGTGTGCGGCTCAGCTTACTGTATGGGAAGAACACGCACGTCTCCGGCCTCGATTGGGGACTTGTCAGCCATTGTACGTCGGGTATGTCCCAAGGGGTGCAGTTCGGCCTGGTGGGTCTGGTCAACGCCGATTTTACGGGCTTTCAGGCCACGGCGGTGAATATCACCAAACACGACTTTGAGGGATTTCAGTGGGGGATTGTGAACTATGCCGGCTATGCTAACGGATTTCAACTCGGGCTGGTGAACTATGCTCAGCGCCTGAAAGGTCTTCAGATCGGATTGGTGAATATCATCAAACAGGGCGGCCAGTTCCCGGTTTTTCCCATAGTCAACTGGTCGTTTTAGGATCGGACGGATGGCGGTATTCGCACCCGTTTCAGCGTTCAAGAATTGATATCGACAGCGTATACCGGTTCTCCGCCGGTGGAGTTGTCACGTTAACGCTGAGGGCCGTCGGTCAGCCGCTAACGCTCCTTCAATTCCTCTGCCCAGTTCTGCACCACGATGAACTCTGCTGTGTTGCCCTGCTCGGCGGGAGAATGAACAAAGAAATGCTGACCGTCATTGGTTACGGCATACGGCGTGAGCGTGTTGTAATACCAGTAAATGTATCGATGGTTGAACAATTTCACAGGCGTTCCGATGTCCAATCCGCCTTCATAGGAGATGGGGACAGCGAAGAAATCGAACTCCGGCGTGACGTAGTACAGCTCGCTACCGTCGGCCCGCCACTGCGGGGCGAGGCCGCGATTGGCCGAGACCTGCCATTTGCCCCCGGTCGGGCTCAACTCCCTAATATAGATCTCCGGTCTACCGGTCTCGTTGGTCTGGTAGGAGAGGAACCGGCCATTCGGTGACAGAACACCGCGCCATTCATCGTACGGCTGTGTCAGGAGTGGCTCGGCCTTGCCGGCAGCCATCGGGAGGATCCATATATCCATACTGGAGCCGATATAGACTTGAAGTACCGCGGTAGCGCCATCGCGTGAAAAACTGGTGATACCAACCTCGGCCGTGTCGTGCGCGAAGATTTTTTCGTCTGCGCCGGTGCCGTTGGCATTTCGCTGCCACGCCGAAAAGTGCCCCGCCGTGCGACTGGACACAAAGACTACTCTGGTACCGTCGGGCTTCCATATCGGCCACGAATTGTACGCCGGGCCAAAGGTCAGACGCGAGGAAACGTTACGCCTGAGGTCCCGCACCCAGACATCCATCGCGTTCGCCTGTTCAGATTCAAGTCCATACGCAATCCGTGAGTTGTCCGGTGAAAGGGAAAAGTCGCTGTAGCGCCCCAGGGGACCGATTGTCGTAGCCGAGTCCCCGCGCCGGGTCAGGCGAATTATCGAGCGCAGGTCGCCGGATAACCCTTTCTGATAAATCAGCGTGCCGTCCTCGGACACGCTGAACAAGGCACGAGCGGCAGAGGATATGCTGGCTACATTCCCTGATACCGGCACCGGTTCTCCGACAAGCTGTAACCTGGACGGATCAAATCGGTGGGCCACCAGCAATTCGTTCTTGAAGTACAGAACATAGCCGTCGGCATACTCGATTCTTGAATTCACGCGCGTGAGAGTTGTCGCGTCCAGCGAATGAACGGATCCCATCTTGAGAGCAAATTCTGCACTCGACGAATCCACATCAGCCAGGAACAAAAAGTGCTCGCCGTCGGGTAAGAAGCATGGCCACGCAGACATATGCTCACCATGAGTGCGGTCAATTCGGCTGGCGGCCGCGGGAGTACCGCCCGATGCCGAAACCTGGCGGATCGAGTCGGCGTTGCCGCCGTCAAAGAGGATAATACCCTTGCTGCCCCAGGCCCCGTCCGCCCCGTTTGCCTCACAGATAATCTGTGCCAGACCTCCTGCAATCGACACTTTTTTCAACTGGTTTCCGTCAAAGAAAGCAAGTTGTCGACTATCCGGCGACCAGAAATGCCTGCAATTCGCACTCTGGACCTTGACTAATAGATGAGATTCCAACGAATTCAAGGGCCGTATGTAGATACCGTTCTGACCCGTAGTGTCGGCTGCCTGAAAAGCGATCGTCGTACCATCAGGGGAGATGCGTGGCCAGGTTACCGAAGCCAACCCCTGCGGCGCGGGAACCACCCATCGGGCTACCTTCGGTACAGGCGTAGTGCGAGTTATGGTCATCACGCCGAGAGCAAGAGAAACCGCTGCCAGCATAGCTGTAACCCCCCACAGAATGCGCTCACGACGCTTGCGTCGCACAGAGACGGCGGCCGGAATCCCAACCTGTGATCCACCCTCCGAAATCCACTGTAACGCCTGTTTGAGATCACCAGCCGACTGCCAGCGATCATTGGCGTCCTTTTCGAGACACTGACGAACTACCCGGTCGAGCATAGGCGGAGAAAGCGGCATGATCTGGCAGATGGGTTGCGGCTGTTCTTTTATTATCGACGCAATCAGAGTCGCCTGACTCTTTCCTTCGAATGCCCGCTTACCCGTTGCCATTTCGTACAGAATGGCGCCGAAGCTGAAGATGTCACTGCGACCATCGACTTCCTTCCCTTCGAGCTGTTCGGGCGACATGTATTGCAAGGTGCCGAGAATTGTTCCTTCGCCGGTGACCGGCGTGGTCATCGTGACGCCGGATGCTCCCATGGCCGGGGCAGTGGGCGACTGCACCTTGGCCAGCCCGAAATCAAGAAGTTTCGCTCCGGACTTAGTGAGCATGATATTGGAGGGTTTGAGATCGCGATGCACCAATCCCAACTTGTGCGCCTTGTCAAGAGCGTCGGCAATCTGTATAGCGTACGTGAATATGTCAGAGGCAGCCAAGGCACCCTTCTTGAGGTGGTCAGAGAGAGTTTCACCCTCGAGGTATTCCATGACCAGAAAATCGATCCCCTCCTGATGGCCGACATCGTAGAGCGTGCAAATGTTCGGATGATTCAAGCTCGAAATCGCCTTTGCTTCTCGATCGAAGCGGATGCGAAGGTCTACCGTATCAGCGAACGCCCGGGGAAGGATCTTTACTGCCACGGTTCGCTCCAGTCGGGTGTCACGTGCCCTGTAGACTTCGCCCATGCCGCCAGCACCTGCCGGCGCAAGGATTTCATACGGACCCAGACGGGTTCCAACTGACAGCACCATAGCACACACTCCTGGGGCCGGGATCAGACTCTGAGGATTTCACTCGTTGATGCAGATTCGTCGGACGGGAAGGCGAGGTGTCTGCCCGACTCACTTAGAAAATATATAGAAGTATCCGCGATTATTGCAACAGAAATTCATCGGTCGCCGAGTCGCTCCGGTGACCGTTTTATCTTGCAGGAGAGGGGAGGTGTTCGCATTTATATCCAGTCTATGCTCACAAACCATCCAAATCAGGAGTTGGAATATGCGTAATTTGCAGATGCTCGGACTGGCATTCGTCGCGCTGCTCATGCTGGCGGTTGTCGGTTGCGGCGACGATGAAAACACTACCGCCCCCGCCCAGACCTTCCCTCTCGGCTATACTCAGGGGAACATATATGTTTCTCCGAATACGCGCATGCCTCGGCTCGAAATTCACGGCAACGGTGCGGTGACACCCAACCTCGATTCGATCAAGGTCGGCGATTCACTGGTCAACCGACAGGACTGGAGCATGTATTCTGACGGCATGTTCTCCGATGCCTACTGGGCAATTCCGTTCGTCGAAGACGGAGACACATCCACGTTGATGTACGACCCCGGTGACACCGCGGTCATCAAGGTTTGGGGTGAGGGAAGATTCAGTTCCTGCCGGGTAAAGTTGCTTAATCCCGAAGAGGCCATACTTAACATCACTTCTCCGCTTTCGATGGCCGACACTATTGCGTTCGGGGGCTCCGACACGGTCTACTGGAATAAAGTCGATCAAGCCGACTACTATGCCGTCATGGTCCCGTGGGCACACTACTCGGGGAACTGGCTGTTCGGCTTCTACTACGCGACCGATACTTCGTTTATCATCACCGGCAACATGATGCCCGATTCGGTATGGAGATGCGATGTTGTGGTGTCGCCGTTCAACGGGCCCGATCCGCGAACCGACCGGTCCAACTGGACAGGGAACTTGCTGGACGGGGTCGTTTACAGCTCCGGCGGCTACCGGTACGTTTCTATTATCATAAATGCGCCGGCTCCGCTCACGCCCATACCCCGAATATCTGCCGATCAGCCGATCTGGAATGCGGATGAGATAGTTGCCAACGTATACAAGAAATACGGCAAGTAGCGTATGGGACGTCAGCCTGCCTGTCGCCCCGACGCGATCAGGGCGGCAGGCGGGCCGGCCTTCGATCCAGACCTGACGATACCCCTCTTAGCCGAAACTCTCCTGATATGCGCTGACTATCCGGTGACACGCAGCGTCGGCCAGTACAATTGGTGATGCCAAGGGCGGGACCCGACTATTCCGCTTGACAACTGATGCCGAGTTGCATCAGATTGGTGTGTGACTGTCAGGGCCACGGCCCGGTGACGACACATTCCAACCGGGCATTTGATTCAGCCGTAGATTGATCAGAGAAGCTGTGGCGTCTTCAAACGCTGCTGAGTCCCGGTAATCCTGCGCCGCGCAAGCGTGGAGGAACACAAGCAGATGAGATCTCAATATTACATTGATGATGCCAGAAATATGGTGGTGCTGACACGGGCCGGAAGAATTTCGGTCGATGACGACGTCGCGCTGCACAAAGTGGTAATCGCCGACCCCAAGTTCAAGAAGGGGATGAATGCCCTGATCGATATGACTGAAGCCACCTATGACTGGGGGCTTCAGGAGATGGATCAGTTTCGGACCTATATTAATACGATGGCTAAGCAGATCGGCCAGCGTAAATGGGCGCTGGTTTCGAACGGCGGTATCACCCAGGCCAATGTCAAACTGTTTACAGTCCTTCATGATCTACAGCCGCACGGACTGACGATCAAGCTCTTCTCCAACAAATTCGAGGCGATCAAGTGGCTTAGCTCGCCGGATTGACTACTCCAGTTCCCAGCCACAGAAGAGCATACTCCGATGTTGGTATTTCATATGCATTTGCGCGCCGCGCAATAAAGGAGATAAATAGGATATCAGGGACCATAAATAACGGTTCTGCCTGAACAGCGACTTGTTGTCCAAGCTGTTGTGATGAAAGAGATTTCCAGCCCGTAAACTTCTTGACTCAAGGGAGCTTCGGTTAATATATTCTGCTTGTGAAAAATGTAACACGCTCGCGGTCATAAACGCAGTGGCGTGGAGACTTAGGAGTTTATCATGCTAATCACTAAACAGCAGTCCCTGGACTACCACTCACTCGGGAAGCCGGGTAAAGTCGAGGTCAACCCGACCAAGCCATGCGCCACGCAGGTGGATTTGTCGATGGCGTATACTCCCGGAGTGGCTCAGCCCTGTCTCGAAATCCAGAAGAATCCGGCGGACGTCTACAAGTATACCTCCAAAGGCAATCTGGTGGCGGTAGTCTCCAACGGTACGGCCGTGCTCGGACTCGGCGATATCGGTGCAGCTGCCGGCAAACCGGTGATGGAAGGCAAGGGAGTTCTTTTCAAAAGGTTTGCGGATATCGATGTGTTCGATATTGAACTGGACACGCACGACCCGGATGAAGTCATCCGCTGTTGTCAACTGCTGGAGCCCACGTTCGGCGGGATCAACCTCGAAGATATCAAGGGACCGGAGTGCTTCTATATCGAGGAGACGCTGAAGAAGACGATGAAAATCCCGGTCTTCCACGACGATCAGCACGGCACAGCGATCATTTCCGGTGCCGCGCTTTTGAATGCGGTGGAACTCACCGGCAAGGATATTTCCAAGATTCGCGTGGTGTTCTCGGGCGCCGGCGCCGCCGGTATTTCCTGCGCCAAACTGTATTGTGCGCTGGGGGTACGTCATGAGAACCTCATCATGGTCGACTCCAAGGGAGTCATGTATGAGGGGCGCGAGAAATACAATCAGTACAAGGCGGAATTCGCGCGTAAGACCGAGCTCCGCACTCTCGGCGATGCCATGAAGGATGCCGACGTGTTTGTCGGCGTGTCAATGAAGGACCTGGTGACCAAAGAAATGGTCAAGAGCATGGCGCGCGAACCGATCATTTTCGCTATGGCTAACCCGGATCCGGAAATTGCCTATCCGGATGCGATGAGTGTCCGCAAGGACCTGATTATGGCGACCGGCCGTTCCGACTATCCCAACCAGGTCAATAATGTGCTGGGCTTCCCGTTCATTTTCCGCGGGGCGCTTGATGTCCAGGCGACCGCCATCAATGAGCCGATGAAAATCGCAGCGTGTCACGCTCTGGCCGACCTGGCCAAACAGGACGTGCCGGAAGAGGTTGCCCGGGCCTACGGCGTGGATCATTTCAAGTTCGGCCGCGAGTACATCATCCCGAAGCCGTTCGATTCACGCATTCTCATGTGGGAAGCGTCGGCCGTCGCGAAAGCGGCGATGGATACCGGCGTGGCGCAGAAGCCGGTCGATCTCGAAGAATACAAGCGGGCGCTGTCCAACCGCATCGGCAAGGGCCGGGTGATCATGAGCAGCATGCACGAAAAAGCCCGGAAGAATCCGAAACGCATTGTCTTCCCAGAAGGGAACTCCAAACGGATTCTTCGCGCCGCCAACAACGTGCTGAATCAGGGTATCGGCAAACCGATCGTGCTCGGCGATCCCGAAGAAATCAAGGCGGTCGCGGCAGAAAACGAAATCGATATCGATGGCATCCAGGTGATCAACCCGATCACCTCGGAGAAGCGGACGGCGTACGCGAAGAGGTTCCACGAAATGCGCCGCCGGAAAGGGGTCACCGCCGACAAGGCACAGATCATCATGGAGGACCGCACCTACTTCGGCATCATGATGCTCGAGATGGGGGACTGCGACGCCGTACTCTCGGGCGTGACCTCGGAATACCCGGCCACCATTCGACCCGCTCTGCAGATCATCCGGCTGCAGGAAGGAATCAAGCGGGTGTCCGGCATGTTTGCCATGATCCAGAAGGACAAGGTATACATGTTCGCCGATACGACGGTGAATATCAACCCCAGTGCCGAAGACCTCGCGGAAATCGCCATCCTGTCGGCGAAAGTGGCCCGTCGGTTCAACATCGAGCCGCGCATCGCCATGCTCTCGTTCTCGAACTTCGGCTCAGCCCCGTACCCGGAATCGGAGAAGGTGGCCCGGGCGACATCGCTGGTCAAACAGCGGGCGCCGGAACTGATGGTCGATGGTGAAATCCAGGCGGATGCGGCGGTGATGCCGGATTTCGTGAAGCGCTATTTCCCGTTTTCCACGCTCACCTCGGAAGCGAACGTGTTCGTGTTTCCGAGTCTCGATGCCGCCAACATCGCGTACAAGTTGATGCAGCGTATCGGCGGACTGGTCGCGGTCGGGCCCATTCTGATGGGTCTGTCCAAGCCGGTGCATGTACTGCACATGACGCTGGATGTCGGTCAGATTGTCGATATGGCGGCCATTGCCGTCGTCGACGCACAGAAGTGACCGTAACGCACCTTCGTACACCGCGGGCCGGGAATCCATGTTCCCGGCCTGCAGCCTATCCGGCTAAGGGATACCCTCCTTTTTTCGTTGCTCTGACCCATAAAAACTGCTAAACTATTGGCCGACTTAGCCGATTCATGGAAAGAATCGTGCTTTTTTTGAACAGTGGGAAAAAGGACTTGGCGTGGGTTTCTTCGATTTGCTTTCCAATGACATTGGCATAGACCTTGGCACTGCCAACACGCTCGTGTATGTGCGAAACCAGGGAATTGTGCTCAACGAGCCGTCGGTAGTCGCTGTCGAGAAGAGCACCGGCAAAGTGCTGGCAATCGGTTCGGCCGCCAAAGAGATGATGGGGCGCACGCCCGGCGGCATCGAGGCCGTCCGGCCGCTCAAGGACGGGGTGATCGCCGATTTCGAAATTTCCGAGAAGCTCATTGCCGACTTCCTCCGCCGCGTGGTCAAACACCGCTACCTGATGAAACCGCGCGTCGTGATCTCGGTCCCGTCGGGGATCACTGAAGTGGAGAAGCGCGCGGTGCGCGATTCGGCGGAAAATGCCGGGGCGCGCGAAGTGTATCTCCTGCAGGAGCCGATGGCCGCCGCGATTGGCGTCGGGCTGCCCGTGGAACAGCCGACCGGCCAGATGGTGATCGATATCGGCGGCGGGACTTCGGAGATCGCCGTCATCGCCCTCAATGGAATCGTGAATGACACGTCGATTCGCGTTGCCGGCGACGAATTCAACGACGCCATTGTCAACTACCTCAAGAAAAATTACAACCTCCTCATCGGCGAACTGACCGCCGAGGATATCAAGATCAAGATCGGTTCGGCGTTTCCGCTCGAGAAAGAGCTGTCGATGGATGTCCGCGGGCGCGACCTGGTGGCGGGCGTGCCGAAAAACCTCAAGGTGTCCTCGGTGCAAGTCCGTGAAGCGCTGACCGAGACGATCGATATCATTGTCGAGGCAGTGCGCCAGACACTGGAACAGACGCCTCCGGAGCTGGCGTCGGACATTCTCGATCGCGGTATCGTGCTCACGGGCGGCGGGGCGCTGCTTCGCGGCCTCGACAAGAGATTGCGCCAGGAGACAAATCTGCCGGTGAATATCGCGGAGGATTCTTTGACGTGTGTCGTGCGCGGCGCGGGGAAAGTGCTGGAGGATTTCCCGAAATTCATCAAAGTTCTCGAGCGCAGCCGTAAAGATTGATGTGACATAATAAACTCGATGTAGCGCGGAACCGGTTGGTTCCGCGTTTTTGTTTTCGGCCGACCTATCATGAATGGTGGGCCACCCGGCCGCGTGTCTCGACTGCGCTCGACACAGCGGATAGTCTTGACTATAGTCAGTTTTGTCATTCCCGCGAAGGTGGGAATCCATCTTCGTTTTTCGCAGGCTTCGACGTCGCTCGACTCGACGAATAGCGTGTGGCGTCAGCCGTCTCTGGCTGACGCCTTTGTATGAGAAGCTGTCAGGCAGAGGCGTCTGAAACATTTCCGGCTTCTCTGCGTAAATTGAGTATATTGCCTTTGATCGGCAACGAAACGTATTAATAGGGCTAATCATTATGTTTTTCAGATTCTCTCACCGCATGAACCCAATGTGGATGATTATGGTCGGCGCCATCTGTAACGCTTTTGGCACAATGGCGGATCGTTTCCTGCCGCAGATGCCCGGTGTCGACTTCACGGTCGGTCTCATGACCGGCTTGTCGCTGACGCTGATGCTGGCCGGGATGTGGCGACTGGGCGTGGCACGGCGCCAGGCATCGAAGTAGCCGCGGCGATTGTTCTTCGAGCAATTCCCTCGTTTCCTCATGCCGGCGAAAGCCGGCATCCAAGATTCGATGTAGCGCGGAACCGGTTGGTTCCGCGTTTTTGTTTGTCGTGCGGCGAGCCGGCAGGTCACACGGTCCTCAAGAGGACCGCAAGACCTGCCGGAACGTACGAATCTTAATTCCCGCCTGCGCGGGAATGACAAGGGGTGCCGGCATGATGCAGAAGAGCCTTCGCCTTCGTAACAGTATGATCCTGAACTGCTTATCCCAAGCGTTAATCTTTTTCTTCCCTCGGCTGTCATAAGCTCAGAAATTGGATGCATGGTGGAGAAGGAAGATGATCAGATTCGACCGCTGGCAGATCGGGCCGCCGATGGCGACCGGGCGGCGTTTTCTGAACTGGTGAAGGTACTTATGAATCGCGTTGTGGCTCTGACATACCGACTGACCGGCGAACGGGAAGCCGCCCTCGACCTCACGCAGGATGCTTTCGTGTCGGCGTGGGAAAATATCCGGAGTTTCCGCCGCGATTCGAAATTCGAAACCTGGCTCTACCGGATCGCCGTCAACAAGGCGCTCAATTTTATCGCCCACCGCAAAATCGCCGATACCGTCGAACTCACCGATGAGTGCGCAGGGGCGGTTTCGCAATCGGCCGATGACCAGTTGACGCGCGATGAACTCAAACAGCGCGTGGTGAGCTTCATGCAGAGCTTGCCGGATCAACAGCGCGCGGCGTTTGAACTTCGCTTCTATCGACAGCTTTCGTTCGAGGAGATCGCGGAGATAGTCGGACGCGGCGTGCCGACCGTCAAGACCAATTATCGCGAGGCGATACAGAAGCTCCGCAAGGTAGCCGAGGAAGAAGGATGGCGGCCATGAACTGCCGTGAATGTCGTGATGAACTTGAATTGTGGGTCGGTCAGGCCGATCTGCCGCGTGAGATTGCCGAGCATATCGCCGGGTGCGCCGAGTGCCGGACATACCGGGATGAACTGCGCGCTCTGGCGGGTTCTGTGGCCGAAGATCGGGAGTTTGACGCGACCAAAGCCGAGCGGGCGATGATCGAGGCGGGTATCAAGCGCCGTCTGAACCCCGATAAAGCTACCGTAATAACACCGCTGCACTGGCTCCGGTATGCGGCGATGGCGGCGAGCGTGATTATTGTCGCGGGAATCGGGATCACCGGCTACCGCGCCAACTGGTTCGGGCATCGGGCGGGCGTGGTGGATACTACGGCTGTGGCGCTGGCTGACTCGCAGACGCAGAATCGGTCGGAGATAGACAGCACGGCGATACTCGATGATCAGGATTATTCGGCGCTGGAGCAGGCGATCGATCAATCGACGCAGCTCGACGACGCAACGGTGCTGGACAGCTTGAGTGACGAGCAAATCAAGTATCTGGAGTCGCATCTGGATGTGAAGGGTTTGATATGAGACGGCAAATTGCAGCGTTCATGATGCCACTGGTAATGCTTGTCGCGATCGGATCGGCCGCGGCGCAGGACTGTCCCGCGCAGGGCCGGCAAAATGCACAGGTGTGTCAGCGGCCGGAGCCGGGAACCGAGTTCGCGCAGAATGACTCCGAATTCGACCGGCCGGTACCGCCGCCCGGCGAGATGCCGCCGATGGGCATGCCGCATGGCGGGCGGGGACGGGGATTCGAGCGGCTGCGGATGGCCAAGCTGATCGAATTGCTGCAGTTGACCGATACGCAGCGGGCGCCGTTCCTCGAGGCGTTTCGCAAGATGCGCCACCAGCAGCGGGAGGTCGAGCGGCAGCGGATGGAGATACTGGATGAGATGTCTCAGATGCTGAAAAGTGACCGGGCGGATGAAAAGATGCTCAATATCAAGACCGACGAATTGTCGTCGCTGGCGCGGGAGCGGTGTGCGGGTATGGAGGAGTTCGTAAGCGCCACCCGCGCGATTCTGACGCCGACACAGGTGGCCAAGATGGCTATTTTCCAGGAGCGGTTCGACGCTGCTGCGCTGCGCATGCTGCGCGACAGAATGCTTCATCCGGGTGGCCCCGGGGGATCGGGTATGTCGATGCCGCACGACAGCTTCAGAGACGAGCCGTGATTTGAGACACAATGGGAAAAACAGGCGAATCATTAACACAAAGGAGAATACAGTAATGAAGAAGACAATCGTACTACTCGCAACACTGGTGCTGGGTCTGGCGCTGACGGCGGCTGCCCAGCCGGGGACCTGCGGCAATATGGGACGGCATGACGGCGCGGGCATGAACTGCAACGCCATGTGCGGCGGTCAGGGGATGATGCGCGGTGACGGCCCGGGGATGATGGGCGGACGCGGCGGCAGAATGGGCGATGGTCCGGGGATCCAGGGCATTCTGGCGATGGCCGACAAATTGGAACTGACCGACGCTCAGAAGACGAAGCTCAAACAGATGAATGAAACGTTCCAAGTAGAGCGGATCGACCAGCGGGCCAATCTGCAGAAGGCCGAACTGAAGCTCCGGAGCTTGATGCGCGACGATAACCCATCGGTCACCGAGGTCAACCGGGCAATTGATCAAGTGGCGACCCTTCGGGCAGACATGGCCAAGATGCGTTTCCGGCATCGCACGGACATGCGCTCGGTCCTGACCGAGAAACAGCAGCAGATGCTCAAGGACACGCGGGTCGAGCGGCGCAAAGAGGTCCGGGTCCGGGTGTTTGACCGGGATTCAGAGCAGGAACCGAATGAGCCGGACATGCCTCCGACCGGCGGTTCGCATTAAGTCACTCACAGACCCCAACCGCCATATTCGCGGAGAATCGGTCCACGACCGGTTCTCCGCATTTTATTGGACGATAGTGAATATTTCGCGTCGTCCCGACTGCACCAGGTTCGAGAATTGCTGATACCAGTCCCGCCAACCGTCCGGCATGGTGGTCGAGGAACGCTCGCGCTCGAAGTCTGTGAGATTCGGGAAGGTGCTTTCCATTACTAGCGTGTAGTATTCGCCGCTGAGATCGGTGAGCATCCGGACGGGCGGGTTGCCGTTGGTCCGCATGAATGACTGTCCTTCTTTCCACAGATCCAGCGCGGGCTTCATGGCGCCGAATTTGAGCTGGAAGATGTCTCGTACGAGTATCATGGGTAACTCCTTTCGCCGGCGAGGCCGGAATACGGGTTTGGGAGATTATACAGATAATAGACAAAAACGCTCCATGAATGCGGCCGGCTGCGGTGCAGGCAGGGCGAAGGACCGGGAGCATGGTGGTTCAGGCGACGCGGCCGGCACTGCCTAATTGGCAGATTCGCTATTACATCTCTTGACATGCTTTGAGTTACGGCATACTTTTCTGGCAGTCATGGACCGACAAACTATCCTGAGATATATCGCATCCGAAGCCGACCGCCCGATGAAAATGAAAGAGCTGGCGCGGGCGCTTCGCATTGACGACGGCTCCTACGGCCGGTTCCGACGGACGGTCAAGGACTTGATCGATTCCGGTGAACTGGTGTATCTCAAGCGCAATCGAATCGGCGTGGCGGAAAAGCTTAATGTGGCAGTGGGGATTATGTCGATCACCCGCTCCGGCGCCGGATTTCTGATCCGGGAGGGGATAACCCCGGACATCATAATTTCCCAGACCGGCGTGGGGACGGCGTTTGACGGCGACAAGGTGATGGTGCGGCTGGGAGGGAAGATCGGCGACCGCGATGCCGGCGTGGTAATCCGGGTACTGGAACGAGCCACGCGCAATATTGTCGGGGTGTTTCGAAAGGGGAAGGCGCTGGCGCATGTGGTACCGGACAACCCGCGAATCCACCGTGACCTGTATATCCATCCAGACAACAGTCTCGATGCCCGCGACGGCGAGAAAGTGGTCGCCCAGCTCCTGGCATGGGACGATCCGTATCTCAACCCGGAAGGAAAGATTGTCGAGCGGCTCGGCTTTCCGGGGCAGCCGGGGGTGGATATGCTCACGGTTATGCGGGCGTTCAATCTGCCGGATGAATTTCCCAGGCAGGTACTCGATGAAGCGGAGCAGGCGGCGGCGCGGTTGGCGGAGACCGATCTCTCCGAGCGAATCGATCTGACCCGGGAGTGCATCTACACGATCGATCCGGCCGACGCCAAGGATCACGATGACGCGGTTTCGGTCGAGAAAATACCCGGCGGCTACCGGTTGGGAGTGCACATTGCCGATGTTTCACACTTCGTAATCGAGGGAACCTCGCTGGATTCGGAAGCGTACCGGCGGGGGAACTCGGTGTATCTGCCGGGGATGGTGGTGCCGATGCTGCCGCACGTGCTTTCGAGCGACATCTGCTCGTTGAAACCGAATCGGAAACGGCTGGCGCATTCGGCGTCAATCGAGTTCGACAGCAAGGGGAAGATGCTGCGCTGGACACTGTTTGACGCGGTGATCAAATCCCGCGCGAAGCTGACGTATGAAGAAGTTCAGGACTACTTCAAGTCGGGTATTCGGTCGGAAGGGATCGACAAGACGTCGGAGAACCTCGATATCGCGCGCGAGCTGGCGCAACTTCTGAGTGCGCGGCGATTCGCCGAAGGTTCCCTGGACTTCGACTTGCCCGAAGCGAAGATTATTATGAACGAGAAGGGGGAAGTGATCGAGTTGGGGCACCGCGTGCGACTGGAGTCGCATCGGTTGGTCGAGGAGTTCATGCTGGCGGCGAATCGGGCGGTGGCGCTGGAGCTATTCCGCGCGGCCCGACCGGCACTCTACCGCGTGCACGACAAGCCGGATATGGAGAAGCTGGAAGCGTTCTCGCTCATGATGAGCCGTCTGGGGCACAAGTTCCCCGTCTCGCCGAACATGAAACCGATTCAATTTGCGCGTTTTCTCGAGGGAATCAAAGACGCGCCGGAGGCGGATTTTATCAACGAGCTGATGCTGCGCTCGATGCAGAAGGCGGTCTATCAGCGGGAGAATATCGGGCATTTCGGGCTGGCCTTCAGCCATTACGCGCATTTTACGTCGCCGATCCGCCGGTACCCGGATCTCGTGATTCACCGGCTTCTCAAGAAGCATCGCAGCGGCGAATTCACGGCGGCCTATGCCAAGCGGATTGTGCCGCACATCGATCATGCAGGGCAGCACTGCTCCGAAACAGAGCGCAACGCCGAGGCGGCCGAGCGTCAGGCCATCCGCGTCAAACAGGTGCAGTACATGGCCAATCATCTGGGAGAAGAGTACGACGGTGTGATATCGGGCGTGACAACCTACGGCTTTTTCGTTCGACTGGGCAATCTGGGAGCCGAGGGATTGGTGCGCTTGTCCGCAATAGACGATGACTATTATCTATACGACGAGAAGAACTACCGGGTGATCGGTCGCCGCCAGAAACGGACATTCCGACTCGGCGACGCCATCCGGGTCGGCATCCTGAAAGTGGATCAGACGCGGGCGGAGATCGATTTATATATTCCGGCGCCGCCCAAACCGGCAAAGCAAAAACCGGCCATAGCGGAAAAGGGGAAGAAGCTGTCGCGGCGGGAGTTGAGGGAAAACAAGAGAAAGACGAAACGCAGGTGAAGAGGACGCGGAAGCGTCGGCACAGATTATGGTAAATCGCATTGTCATACTCACGGATCCATCGGGAGGGCAAGCCGATTCAATCGATTGGACGCAGATCGGCACGGTCGTGACGGAGATCGGCGAACTGTATCAATTGGTCAAGGAGCAGGAGGTCGACCTGATTCTGGTCGACGAAAACCGGCATGACCTGACCAACGCGGTGGCAATCCGGCTGCGAAGACCAAACGGCCTTACCGAAATCTGGCGGGTCGGCAGCGGCGAGGAACCGGCGTTCGGGCCGGAGCGATATGTCGACGGTTTCCTCTCACGCACGCTTGGTCAGGAGGGGGTCGATCAGAAGGTACAGGACATTCTGTCCGACAAGGCACTGCTGGAGAAATTCAAGATGGTCGGGCGGTCGCCGGCGATGAAGGCCGTAGCCCGAACAATCGAGCGAATCGCACCGACCGAGGTTCCGGTGCTCATCGTGGGTGCGTCCGGGACCGGCAAGGAGTTGGTCGCCCGCGCGCTTCACGAGAATTCAGCCCGACGGAAGAGCTCGTATGTCGCGGTCAACTGCGGCGCGCTGGCGGAAGGGGTGCTGGAGTCGGAACTGTTCGGTCATGAGCGCGGGGCGTTTACCGGTTCGGTCGCCAAGCGGGAAGGGCTGTTCCATACGGCTGAGGGAGGAACAATCTTTCTCGATGAGATCGGTGAAACCAAGCCGGACACGCAAGTCAAACTGCTTCGCGTGCTCGAGGACGGCACCTACTACCCGGTGGGATCATCGGTGCCGCGCCGCGCCAATGTCCGCGTGATCGCCGCCACCAACCGGGATCTTTCCGAGGCGATTGCCGACCGTCAGTTCCGCGAGGACCTCTATTTCCGGATCAGCGTGGTCAAGGTCGTACTGCCGCCATTGATCGAGCGACGGCAGGATATTCAGCCGCTACTGCAGTTCTTCTGGCGCGATCACCCGAAACTCGAATACGCCGATTCCGCGCTTGAGATGCTCGGCAAATACGACTGGCCGGGGAATATCCGTCAGCTTCGCAATTTCGCCTCCCGCATGGCGGCGCTGAAGCCGAAGGGGACGGTGGATGTCGCCGATGTCGAGAAGTTTATTACCGAACAGCATGCAGGCGCGACTCATCTGCCGGTGACCACCGGCAAGACGGTCGAGGACGCCGGGCAGGAACTCATCTATCGTGCGATTCTCTCGCTCGGCAATGAGATCAAAATGCTGCGCGACCTGATCACGTCGCATCTGCCGTCGGAAGGGGCCGGCGGAGCGTTCGATGCATCTACGTCGGAACCCCGTTCCGGAACGATGGAAGAAATGGAAAAGGTGATGATTGAAAAGATGCTGGCCGATACGGGAGGTAACCGCAAGGAAGCCGCCCGGCGGCTTGGTATCGGCGAGCGGACGCTCTATCGCAAACTGGGCAAGTATCGACTGAGATAACGGTCGGGGGACAATTGAACCGGGCACTGCTACTTGGGGTATTCTGTATTCTGATCTTGGCGCCGACCGTGGCGCCGGGACAGGAGTTGTCGACCGATGTCTTTCCATCGGAAGATGAGCTGCTCGAAGCGCTGATTGCCGGGGATATCGACTATGACCAATATATATTGCTATTGGATATCGCGCAGCACGGAGTCGATACCGCCAATCTCTATTTGCTCGATCTGGTCCCCAATCTTTCCTCTCTCACCGATCGCGCCGGTCAATCCGGTCTGGAGACGGATCAGCAGGAATTGTTCGTCAGGCGCGCGGGTGCGCGCCCGTCGCGCGTGCGGTACCTGTATTACCGGACGCTCGACACCAAGGAGCAGTTTCGTTATCGGCTCGACAGTCGCGTGCGCGTCTCGGACAGTTGGCGGGCGGAGTTCGGCATTCGAAGAGAGCTCAGCGGACGGGAGCGGTTTGTCGGCCGCTCATTGATATATCAGACCGACAGCGGTCTGGTGCGGAAGGTGGCATTCGGATCGGTGACCGAACGCTATGGGCTCGGCTCGGTGATCGGTTACCGGGGAAAGCTTCTTCGATACAGCGATGAACTTGATGCCGAGTCATTCTTCTGTCCCGACAACGGCAACTTCAACGGCGTCTCGGCGGACCTGCGAATGCCCACCTGGCAAATCAGGAGTATGGCGTCATACGTACGGGATACATCGCTTGCACTCAGTACGTTCGCGCTGATGGCCGAGCCCACAGCTGGTGTCATTCGACCTTATGCCGTGTTCGGCGGCAACCGCCTGAGGAATCGCGCAACGGGAGGCAAAATCGACGATTTCAAGCTGGCCGGCGGTATCGTATTGCGGGACGCCCGTCATTACGTGGCAGCCGAGTACTGCGCTCAGACGGTTTCAGGCCGGGAGTCCGGGACGCTGCTCTTTGAAGGCGCACACGGGCTGCGGAGAATACGGCTGGAGTACGCCGGCTGGTGGTACGGCGACAATTATCTGGACCTGACCTCAGGGGGGAAGGCGGCCGGCATATCGACAAGGATCGATCTTCCCGAAGTCGATTTCGCGCTGACCAGTAAACGTCCGGGCCAGCGCGGCGGTCGCCTGTCCGTGAGAACTGACCTTGGACCGGCCACTCGACTGTTCGGCTCGGCCATCTATGCCCGGAGAAACGCCGATTCGGGCAATTTTCAGTGGCTGGAAGGCCTGGAACGAGAACTGACGAAGCAGCTTTCGGTGCGGATAGACTATCTGCACAGCAGCAAGGATCGGAATACCGTCGATGAGGCCGATACCCGATTCAACCGCCGCGTGCGGGCCGAGACCCGGTTTATAACTGACAAGGTGCGACTCAGAAC
>PQAP01000048.1:20485-36996 GCA_003105265.1 candidate division GN15 bacterium
CTGCTCCACCGGTATGACCGTCGTGCAACCATTCATCACAGCAACGCGGTGACGCTGGAGATAGAGGCAACATGGTGATCCGGCCCGCAAGACTGGTAGCTCTCTTCGCAGTTCTCGCGGCTTTGGGGGGCGACGTGCGAGCCGCCGTGGAGGTCAACGAGGTGCTGGCGAATGAGCCGAATTCGCAAACCACGCTTGAGTGGGTGGAGCTGTACAATTCGGGAGAGAACTCAGCCAATCTCGGACTGTGTCAACTGACGGTGGGCGGTTCTTCGGTGCCGCTCTCCGGCTCAATGGATCCGGGCTCCTATCTCATCATTTGCAGGCAGTTGTTCGGCAGCGGCAGTACGCCGGGTTTTGAAACTGTCTGGGGGAACAATTCCGGCGTGTGGGGGGATACATCGACAGAGAGCTATCCGCAGCCGATGGTGGCATCGTTCTCGCTGAACAACGGCGCCGGTTCGGTAACGCTCATTCAGGCGGGAGTTGACACCTCGACAATCTCCTGGTCTGAAGCGGGCAAGGACGGCTACTCGTGGGAGCGAGTGCAACCGGGGTTAAACGAGATCAAGCAGTCGGTTGACTACTCCGGATCGACGCCAGGGTTTGTCAATTCCGTTACACCGCTACAGAATGATCTGTCGATCGACAATGTGGCGGTCGCGCGTATATCGTCGGGCGCGGAAATCGATCTTACCATAACGAATATGGGAATCAACAGCGGGGTCGACCGGAAGCTGCTGATCTGTGCGATGAATCCCGTTATGCCGGACAGCATCGGCGAAATTCTCGATTCGCTCACACTGCCCGTTCTGTACAGCGGGTTTAGCACCGACATCGTGCGGCCGGTAGCCATTTCGGGCGTATACCGGTATCTGATCGCGACGCTCGATGCGGATGATCGCGTCCGCAACAACCGAAAGCCGTTTGTGGCCCCCGGTGTGAATTTTCCGCCCCTTATTCTGAGCGAACTGATGACCAAACCTCAACTGCCGCTCACTTCGGAGTGGATCGAGCTGTACAACCCGCTGACGATAGCGTTTCTGTATCAGGGCTGGCAGCTGGCGGATCTGTCGGATACCGTGTCAATTTCCGCTTCCCAGTTCATAGTAGATGCCGGCTACTATGCCGTGCTGGTCGAAGACTCTAATGCCTTCAGGCAGTTCTATCCCGAATTTCAGGGGCCGGTAATTCAGCCGGCACGGTGGCTGACGCTGAATAACGACGGCGATGTGATTCGATTGATCGATCCTTATGGAATTGAGGCGGACAGTTTCAGCTACACGAAGTCGTACGACAGCAACTACACATGGGCGCGAGTACCCGGCGGCAAGACCGGCGAATGGGGGCGATCGGTAGTTTCGGGAGGCACGCCGGGCGGCGTGAACGACGTCATTATCGAACCGAATGATCAGCGGGTGTCGCTGACAATCAGTCCGCATGTCTTTTCTCCCGACGGCGATGGTTATCAGGATGTGACTGTGATTACGCTCGAAGCCCCCCAGGCAAGCAACTACACGCTAAAGATATACGACCGCGACGGGCGCGTCGTGCGAACGCTGGCCGGCAGCGCCGAACTAGTTCGCCGAACATACGAATGGGATGGTCGGGATGATTCCGGGCGACGGTTGCCTATCGGCATATACATCTGCTATCTCGAAGCGGCCGGGGTCGAGTCGGTCAAGAAGTCAGTGGTGATTGCGCGGTGATATGAAGCGCCGGGTGCTTACAGTCGGTTTCGTTGTCGTCATCGCGGTTTCGGTGCACGCGTTCGAGTTTGTCGCTTCCTCAGCAGTGAGCTCCGGCGGTGCGGTACAACTGTCGGCCCCGGGACCGGGCGACCTGCTGAATCTGCCGATTGGGGCGCCATCAGGAAGCTGGTGGCGAGTTGAGACCGGGCTGGGCAGATGTTATGATCTCCGGGATTTCGACCAGGTGTTTGCGGCGGGAGGATATCGCAAGGGCGCGCTCACGTTCGCACTGGGATATTCGCAGTTCGGTCATGCGGACCTGTACGCGGAGAAACTGCTCAAGGGAAGCGTTGCCCTGCAGCGGAACGCCTGGTCGATCGGAGTGAGCAGTTCCCTGATGTCGCTCGGGTTCGGAGGCGGCTACCGGGGACTCAACGCGACGGCGTTCGGGCTGGCGGGAGGATGGACTCACCGGCAATGGCAGTTTGCGGCATCGGTGGATGATCTCAATTCGCCGTCGTTTACGGACAACGATCCATCGCGGCCGCCCCGACTCTCATTGCACACGGAGTACCTGTCAGGGAAATCGTATTCGCTGCTCGGCCGCTTGACGATGCAGAAAGACGAGTCGGCGCGAATCGGCGCAGGACAGCGGATTCTCCTGAAGAGTTCGAGCGCCATTCTGTGGGGATTCACAACGGCGCCGTTCACTTTCGGCGGCGGCATTGAACTCGGGCTCAAAGCGGGCCGGCTCACGTACTCCGCGAATTATCACCCTGTGCTGGGGTTGACCCAATTGATCTCCGTGTCCTACGGGGTGAAAGAGAAGCGCCCAGAGGTACCCGATGGTCTTAGATAACCGGGAGGCAATCGAACGGCGCGAGGCGGCGATCCTGGCTCCGTATGCGGCGCATGCCGCGCGTACGCTCGGACGCACCTATCCGCAGACGGAGCATCCGTTTCGCACGGCGTTTCAGCGGGACCGGGACCGGGTGATTCATTCCACAGCGTTTCGGCGGATGGAATTCAAGACGCAGGTGTTTCTCCCGCACGAGGGAGATCATTTCCGCACGCGCCTCACGCACACGATCGAAGTGGCTCAGATCAGCCGCACGCTGGCGCGGGCGCTTCGACTCAATGAGGACCTGGCCGAAGCGATTGCCCTGGTGCACGACCTCGGCCACACACCGTTCGGACATGCCGGTGAAGACGTGCTCCATGATCTGCTTCGCGAATGCGGCGGGTTCAATCACAATAATCAGTCGCTCAGAGTGGTGGATTATCTCGAGCAAAGGTACTCGGAGCATCCGGGGCTCAACCTGACTTTTGAGGTTCGGGAGGGAATAGCCAAGCATGAGACCAAGACCAAAATCATCCGCCCGGAATTTGCGGCGCATGTGTTCCCGACGCTGGAAGCATCGCTGGTCGATCTGGCTGATGAGATCGCGTATAACGCGCACGATGTGGATGACGGCCTTCGGGCGAAGATGATAACGCTCGATGACCTCAAGACACTGTCCATCGTGAAGGGAAGCGGAGTCTGGGGGCAAGGGAGTGGGGCAACGAAACCGATATCGGATGAGGGGAAGCAGAACGACCTGGTGCGGTATCTGGTAAATACGATGGCCACAGATGTACTGATGGAGACAAGTCGCCGTATTGAGTCGCTTCTTATAACCGAACTCGAAGACGTCTATCAGTCCTCGGAGCGGCTGTGCGGATATTCGACCGATATTGCCGAACAGGTGCAGGAACTGAAGTCGTTTCTCCGCCAGCGAATCTACCGGCACGAACGGCTGCTGGCGATGACGCGCCGCGCGAGAGAAATAATTGAGACGCTTTTTGCCCGATTCGACAAGTTTCCGGAGAAGATGCCGAAGCGGTATCAGGCGATGCTCCAGTCAGAGAGAAAGGAACTGGTTATCGCCGATTATATTGCGGGCATGACCGACCGGTATGCGGAGCGGTTGCTCGAATCTACCTGACGGTACTCGACTACTTGACCGGCCAGAGCGGCAGCACAGTCCGGCCGTGGGCTTCGTTCAGCACCTGCGCCAGCGCCGTGTACACTGCCGACAGCCCGCAGATTATCCCTTCAATTCCCGCCGTCACTTTAAGGCCGGCGCTCCCGGTAGCATCGCCCAGCGCCAGGAGGAAAAACAGAATCGCCAGTGACATGAAAACAAACTGCAGGGCGCGGTTTGCCTTGAGCGTGCCGAAGAACATCACGAGCGTGAAGATACCCCAGAGGAAGAGATACCACGCAATCGACGGGACGGTACTATTGTCCGCCCAGCCGATGCGAGGCAAAGTCCAGAGCGCAACAAGCGACCACCAGAAGATCCCGTACATGCAGAAGGCGGTGGTACCGAAGGTGTTGCCTTTCTTCCATTCCATTATCCCGGCAAGAATCTGAGCCAGGCCGCCGCAGAAAAGCCCCATCCCGACAATCATGCTGCCGAGCGGAAACATTCCGGCGTTGTGAAAATTCAAGAGCACGGTGGTCATGCCGAACCCGAGCAGGCCCAGCGGCGCGGGATTGGCGGTAGTGTCTTTGATGTTCACCTGACCCTGTGTATCTTGCATAGCGGATCACTCCTTGTCTGAGTCGATTCGTTCGGTGTCATAATATGGTCGGTCCAATCTACGACCGAGAACCGTACCGGGCAAGCAGAGATCGCAAAGCAACATTTGGCTGATGGTCACGTTAATACGGAGATAGGTTGAGATAGACAGCGAACAACCCTGGATCTGATTTAGGACCCGACAGCGATGAAAATAGCAGTGATCGGTACCGGCGGGGTGGGAGGTTACTTTGGCGGGAGAATCGCCCGTGCCGGGCACGAGGTTACCTTTGTAGCGCGTGGTGCGCACTTCAAGGCCATCCGGGAGAACGGCCTGCAGGTTAAGAGCATCAATGGAGACTTCGCCATTAAGCCGGCAAAAACGACCGACAATATCCGGAGCCTGAGTCCGGTCGATCTCATTCTGCTCGGCGTAAAAGCCTGGCAGGTCCGCGAGGTCGCTCAACAGCTCAAGGAAGTGGTTGCCGACACCACCGCGGTCATGCCGCTGCAAAATGGCGTCATGGCGGCCGAGGAACTTACCGACGTTCTCGGAAACAAGTACGTCATCGGCGGACTCTGCCGCATTATCAGCAAGATCGAATCCCCCGGGGTGATCGCTCACAGTGGTCTGGACCCGTACGTAGCGTTCGGCGAACTCGATAATCGGAAGACGGAGCGAATCGCAAGAATCAAGGCGCTTTTCGACAGTGCCGGCATCACGTCTCAGATAGCTGAGGACATCAGCGCCGATCTCTGGACCAAGTTCATGGCCATCTGTGTGAGTGGTCTGTTGGCTGTTACTCGGTCCAGGTATGGCACGGTGAGGGAACTAAAGGAAACCAGGCAGATGATCAATGACTTGCTTGGCGAGGTTCACCAAGTAGCTCTTCAATCCGGGATCAGACTTGAGCCGGGAATCGTGGAGAAGACCATGGTGCTCATTGACTCTTATCCTTTCGGGTCGACCTCTTCTTTGACGAGGGACGTAATGGAGGGAAGACCGTCGGAAATAGAGTATCAAAACGGGACGGTGGTAAGATTGGGCACTCAATTTGGCGTAGACGTACCGGTCAACAGATTCATCTACAATTGTATTCTGCCAATGGAAATGGCTGCCCGAGCGAAGACCAACCTCGAAAGCAAGCGCAGTAATTAGTTTTCGTTCGATACACCACATCCAGCGTTCGTCCAGCGGAGGACAGTATCGACACATAGGGAGAGAAACAGCATTCTCGGGAGGACGGCGCGTATGACCCCTGTATCGCGACTGAGGAAAGCGGCATCATGTTCACATCGATTCGTGACTGCGGTTTCGGCAAGGAAGATCAGTACGGGGGCTATCCCCATGATCAGACCTTCGTCTGTCCCTTCTCGATTTTCGCCCATGAATCTTTCAGTGAGACGATGCGGTTGAACACGAGCTTCGGCGCTGTGGTGTCCGGATCGACGGAGAAATAGCCGTGCCGAAGGAACTGGAATCGGTCACCCGATGTGGCGCGGTCAATATTTCGTTCGATTCGGCAGTCGGACAACACTTCCATTGAATTCGGATTCAGATTGTCGAGCCAGGACCCGCCTTCTTCGACATCGCCGAGGTCTTCTTTCAATGAGAGCCGGTCATACAAGCGCACTTCCGCCGTCACGGCGTGGCCGGCGGAGACCCAGTGAATTGTCCCTTTCACCTTTCGGCCGTCCTTCGCTTCGCCGCCGCGGGAATCGGGATCGTAGGTGCAGTGAATTTCCGTGATTTGGCCGCGCGCATCCTTCGACGCACCGACGCACTTGACAAAGTACGCATGTTTCAGTCGTACCTCGGCGCCGGGGAAGAGGCGGTGATACCCCTTGGGCGGGACTTCACGGAAGTCATCCTGCTCGATATACAGCACTCTGGAGAACGGCAGCTTGCGGCTACCCATCGATTCGTCTTCCGGGTTATTGATCGATTCGAACTCCTCAACCTGACTCTCCGGATAATTGTCGATTACGAGCTTGAGCGGCCGGAGCACCGCCATCATGCGGGGAGCGCGTTTGTTCAAATCCTCGCGGACGCAATCCTCCAGGACGCCGACTTCAATCATCGTCTTCTTTTTGGCGACGCCGATCCGTTCGGCCAGCATGCGGAGGGACTCGGGCGTGTAGCCGCGCCGGCGCATCCCGCAGATAGTGGGCATGCGGGGATCATCCCACCCGCTAACGTACTTCTTGTTCACCAGTTCGAGCAGTTTCCGCTTGCTCATCACGGTGTAAGGGAGTTCAAAGCGGGCGAATTCAATCTGTTGCGGGTGATACACCTGACACTGGTCGAGAAACCAGTCGTACAGAGGGCGATGATCTTCGAATTCCAGCGTGCAGATCGAGTGAGTTATCTTTTCAATCGAATCGGAGAAGCAGTGGGCGAAATCGTACATCGGGTAGATGCACCACTTGTCGCCGGTCCGGTGATGCGTAGCCCGCAGAATGCGATAGATGACCGGGTCCCGCATATTGATATTGCCGGAGGCCATGTCAATCCTGGCGCGAAGAGTGCGGGAGCCATCGGGGAACTCCCCGGCTTTCATACGGCGAAACAGGTCGAGATTTTCCTCGATACTCCTATTGCGGTAGGGGCTTTCCTTGCCGGGTGTGGTGAGCGTGCCGCGATACTCGCGCATCTCCTCGGCGCTCAAATCACAGACAAACGCTTTCCCCATCTCAATGAGCTGCTCGGCGTACTCGTAGAGTTGATCGAAATAATCCGAGGCGTAGAACAGGCGATCTTCCCAGTCGAAACCAAGCCACCGGACATCTTCTTGAATCGACTCGATATACTCGATATCTTCTTTGCTGGGGTTGGTGTCATCGAACCGAAGATTGCATAGCCCGCCGTAATCGGCAGCGATACCAAAATTGAGGCAAATCGACTTGGCGTGCCCAATATGTAGGTACCCGTTCGGCTCCGGTGGAAAGCGGGTGTGAACCCGGCGTTCGAAGCGACCGGAAATGTTGTCGGCATCGATCATATCGCGGATGAAGTTGGATGGGGCCGCGGCGCGCGGACCGTTGCCGGCGCTCTCGGAACGTTTGTCGTGTGAATCGCTCATACCTGTTCGTCTCAATCGGTTACGGTGCTTTCAGGAGCGCCGGTGTCGGGCCAATGTAACGATTTTGCCATGCAGTGCAACCAAAAAGAGAACGGCCGCCGATTCTGCCGGCAGCCGTTCCAAAATTGCGTCTTCGATCTGTTAGTGAATCGTCAACTCCTTCATCAGTCCGTCAAGATGATACACCTTGTCCAGCACGTACAGCATATAACGGGCATCGACGACAATGGTTCGATTCATCTCCGGATCGTAGGTGTAATCCGAGGCGACACCTTCGTAGTTGCCGTCGAACGCCAATCCGACAATTTCCCCTTTGCCGTTGAGCACCGGACTGCCGGAGTTGCCGTTAGTGATGTCGTTGGTAGTGAGGAAGTCGACCGGAATATCATTGTCACCCGGCTCGGCATAACGGCCGAAATCCTTGCTGGCCTCAGCGGCTTTGAGCGCCGCCGGAACCACGAACTCACCCTCGCCGGTCTCCTTCTGCATCACCCCCTCGAGCAGAGTATGGTGGTGATATGCGACAGCGTCTTTCGGACTGAACTCCTTGACCTCGCCGAAGCTGACGCGCATGGTGCCGTTGGCATCGGGATACATCGTGCCGTCCTTCCACTCGGCATAGGCCTGGACCAGCTTGGGAGCGAGACGGTTTTCCGTGCCGCTGAAGGATTTCTCTCGGTTTCGGACTTTGTCCGCCTCGGGATACAGAGCGGCGGCCAGTTCGATAAACGGGTCATGCAAGGCGTTGAGTTCCTTCAGCGTCATGCCGAACATCTTCATTCTGTCATCCAGATTCCCGACTTTCGTTCGGGCATACAGATCGTCGCAGTATTCGGTAACGGCTTTGTCCAATTCCGAACCGCTCTTGCCGGCGAACAGCTTTTCGATCGCGTCGATCTTCTGTCCTTCAGGCAGGTTCAGCAGTTGCTTCAGCGAGTTCGCAAGCAGTGCCCGGTCGACCACCGGCACGAGATTAATTTGGGCGGTTCTGAGCCGCCTTTTTGCCTGAACGGTATCGCGATTCTGATAGCCGCGTTCGCGCGACGCATCGGCTTTATCCCGTTCCACCGCCCAGCGGTAGACGGTCGAAGCCAGACGGTAGTAATCGGCGGCTCTTGACAGCCGGTTCAGTCGGCTGTCGAGTAGCTGTGTCTTCCTGATTTCCTTATACAAGCTGTCGTAGCCGGACAAAGCGGAGCCGTATTGCTTCTTGAGCGCGGGGTTGGCGTCGATGAACGCCATCAGCTTCTGCTCTTCTTCCTGCTTTCTGGCCAGCGCGTTAGTCCGCTTGCAGCCGTCCAGAATCCCCTGACTCTTTTTGAGATAATTGTAGATTCCTTTCAGGTTGTTGGCGGTGCGGAGTTCGATGGCGGAGTCGGTCTTCCCGATTTCCTCGGTGATCCGGATCTCGTCCTGAGAATTCCTGATCAGNTTGGGCAGNGAGAANTTGATCCNGTTNTCGAGTTCNTANGACGAAATNTACCGCTCGGTNNNGCCGGGGAAGCCGATCGTGATTGTCAGATCACTGTCTTTCACGCCGGCTGCAGATATGGGAAGGTAGTTCTTTGGTTTGTACGGGACATTGTCCTTTGAATAGTCGGCCGGTTTGCCGTCGGGGCCGACATACGCCCGGAGGAAGGCAAAGTCGCCCGTGTGACGGGGCCACATCCAGTTGTCCGTTTCGCCGCCGAAATTGCCGATCCCTTCCGGCGGGACATAGACTATCCGCACGTCGCGAATTTCGTAGGACGTGTACTTGATATACTGCTTGCCGCCGAAAGTTTCGACGACCTTGCAGCGATTATGCGTTCCCTTTTCCTCTTCCGCCACGATCTGCTTGAGGACCTTGTCGATGGCGTTATATCGCTGCAGCCCCGTCATCCTGTCGTTGACCGTGCCGAGCACCCGTTTGGTGACGTCCTCATTGCCGATTATCACGCTGACGGTATACCCCGGAGCTTCGATCTCATCAGCCCGGGTCGGCGCATAGAAGCCGTCGCGCAAATAGTTGTGCTCGGGTGTGCTCTGTTCCTGGACGGCGCCGAAAGCGACATGGTGGTTGGTCACCATCAAGCCCTCCGGCGACACAAACGAGGCGGTGGCGCCACACTGGACGACGGCGTCGGAAATGCCGACCCCTTTGGGATTGTATATCTGCTCGGCGGTCAGCTCCAGCCCGCGGGCTTTGAGCTGATCAAAGGGCAGGTGTCCCAGCATGTAGAGGGGCCACATGCCTTCGTCGGCCGATGCCGAGCTTACTGTGAAAAGAATAAGGGGGATTAACAGAGCGGACAAGGTGCGACGGTGCATATCAGGTTCTCCTTCCAGCTTGGGGCTAATAAGGGCCATTTTGTCCTCTCAGGCAAGGCGAAAAGTGTTCCGGCGATAACTTCCGTGTGATCGCGGCGATGAAATTGTTTTTCAGTAGCGCGCCAGGAAAAGCAGGTGAATCTTTTGACGCATCGAGTCCGTAATGAGCATAGTGTGTCCAGTGTGGCCGGTTCAGGAATGCCAGGTAACCCAGCAATGATTCGTACCAACAAGGTTTGCCGACACTACATCCGCGGTCCGCAAATAATCAAAGCGGTGGATGAGGTTTCGCTGGCCATCGAGGAGCAGGAATTTGTGGCGGTGGTCGGATCTTCCGGTTCGGGGAAGTCCACGCTTCTAAATCTTCTGGCCGGACTGGATTCACCGACGGCGGGGTCAATCGAGTTCAGAGGAACGACGCTCAACAATCTTTCGCGACGCGGCCTTTCGCAGTACCGGGCGAAGAGCGTCGGCATCATGTTTCAATCGTTCAATCTGATCTATCATCGCACGGCGCTGGAGAATGTCGAGCTGGCGCTGTATTTCAACGGCGGGTCGAGGGGGGAACGTCGGACGCAGGCCACCTCGATACTCGAGCGGCTCGGCCTGGCTGATCGCATGGGTCACCGGCCGGCGGATCTCTCCGGCGGAGAACAGCAACGCGTGGCGCTCGCGCGGGCGTTGGTGAAGAAGCCGGCACTTTTATTTGCCGACGAGCCGACCGGCAATCTCGATCAGGATAACGCGACACAGATCATGGCGCTCCTGTCGGATCTAAACCGCCAGGGACTGACGATTGTCATAGTCACGCACGATCTGGAAATTGCCGGGGAGTATGCGCACCGCATGGTACGGATGCATTACGGCCGTTTAGTCGATCACCAATCCGAAGGTCACGGGGGAGAAGCATGACGTTTCGGGATCTGGTGGCGATTTCGGCAGGGAATCTGTCGCGGATGAAACTCCGCACGTTCCTGACGGTCTCCGGGGTGGTGATAGCGATCGGGACATTCGTGGCGATGGTGTCGTTCGGCGCTGGGAATCAGAAGTACATCAGCGAGCAGTATGAGGAACTGGGGCTGTTTTCGACGCTGCAGGTGCACCGTCTCAGCAAGACCGCCGCCGGCGATTCGACCCAGGCCCGGCCGCTCGATCAACAGGCGCTGAACGAATTGTCGAAGATTCCGGGCGTGCGGCTGGCGTATCCGTTCGACGCCATGACTGTCACGGCGGCTCTGGCCGACTCACAGCTTTCCGCCAAGGCCCAGGCGCTGCCGCTCAGCGCCATGCAGACCCGGCTGTTCTCGCAGTTTCGGGCCGGGCATTCGTTCAGTTCCGACAGCGCCAAGGAAGTGGTTGTCACGCCGCAGTTGCTTCATCTCTTCGGCCTGACCCATCCGGATTCGCTGATCGGCGACACGATGGTGATTTCGATTCGGGTCGCGACCATCGACAGCGGACTGGCCGGATTGATACCGCGTGATTCGGGATGGATTCGCCAGCAGGTGCGGGCCATTCAATTCGATTCACTGCTGCAGAGCGCGTATCGTCAGCGACAGGCAAAACGGCTGACCAACGAGGCGATCAGTCGATTCGTCAACGGCTTCTTCGAACACCGCGCGATCGTCAAGGAAACGCTAACCGTGGTGGGTGTGCTCGAAGAGCGGGGGGCGGGCCGCACGCGTATGGAGCCGATCGTGCTGCCGGTAGCAATTGCGGCTAAATTTCGATCCTCGGGGCTGAGCGATGACCCCAGCGCCTTGTTCACGGCCTTCAGCCAGGGAACGGTTTTCTCGCTTGATTCGGCGGCATCGAGTCGGAGTTACCCGCAGATCACACTCGACATCGATCCCAATGTCCCACTCAAGGCGATCAGCGATTCGGTCAGGGCCATGGGGTTCGAGCCGTTCAGTTTTGCGCAGATGTTCGAGGAGATGCAGAAGTTCTTCTTCTATTTCAATCTCGCGCTCAGCGTGGTGGGTCTCATTGCGCTGGTGACCGCCTCCCTGGGGATAGTCAACACCATGGTCATGTCGATTCTGGAGCGGCGGCGGGAAATCGGCGTGCTCAAGTCGCTGGGTGCTGACGACCGGCATATTCGCATACTTTTTCTCGTGGAATCCGGCGTAATTGGCGCGGTCGGTTCGGTTGTCGGCATTCTGGTCGGATGGGGAGTAACGCGCATTGCCTCGGTGATCATCAAGCAGTTCATGATGAAGTCAGGAGTCGGACCGATTGAACTTTTCGCCCTTCCGCTCTGGCTGATTCTGACCGCCGTGGCGGTCGGCATTGTAGTCAGCGTGGCCGCCGGCTATTACCCGGCATCGCGCGCCGCCAAAGTTGACCCGGTGGAAGCCCTGCGAAACGAGTAATTCAATCGTTACACGCGGATGGGTAGGATCAGAATCGGAATCCCCCGGTGATAGAGCCGTTTCTGCACCGAGAAAATCGTCTGGTTGTGCAATATCCGGGTCAGAAACGTCTCGCGTTCGAACACCAGTTGTCCGCCGAATAAGATGGCTCCGGGGAAGCGAGCCAGCACTTCGGGTACGGCCCGGTCGAGTTCCTCGACTACATCCACTCCCACCAGTCCGATCTGTTCGCCGTAGAAGCCGTGTCGGCGCACGAAAGAGACATATTTGGCGCCATCGTGATCCAGATGTTCGCGCAGTCGTTCCATTTCGGCCGATCCTTTGAACGTGCCGACATCGACCACGCCAACTTGCAGAAAGACGAAATTTTTGAAATGACCCGGGAACAGCCGGATGCAGTTCAGCAGGGTGTGCAGCCCCAGCCCGTTAAAGCCGTTCACGAGAAGAATCGCCGTGCCGGCGTGCGGACCTTTAGCCGGCTCAACCGGCCCGGACTTGATCGGTCCCTCCTCTTCCCGCGCGAGAGCAGTCTTGACCAGATCATCCAGCCGACCGAGTTGCCGACTGGTAGCGCGGTAGTGCCGTCGCACCATCACGGCGACGAGGATCAGGACGGCCGTGACCAGGAGTGTCAGCCAGCCGCCCTCATGGAATTTCACTATCGCCATCGAGAGCAAGATGAAACTGGTGAGGACGAGGCCGATGCCGTTGATCGCGAGACGGTGTCTCCACCCTTTGGCGGTGCGCCGTTCTTTCCACCAGTGCCGGACCATACCGAGCTGCGACAGGCAGAAGGTGATGAACACGGTGATGCTGTACAGCACCACCAGGAATACCACTGACCCCCGGGTCAGGAGCACCAGCAGAAACGCCGCGGTCCCCATCAGGAGAATGCCGTTCTGGGTAACGAGCCGATCGCTCAGCATGCTGAAGCGCGTGGGGAACCAACGATCCAGCGCCATGTTCGCGAGCACGCGGGGACCATCGAGGAATCCGGTTTGTGCCGCGACAAACAGGAGCGCCGCGGCCGACACGAGCGCCACCATAGTCAGGATTCGACCGGTGATGCCCCAATTCTGGGTCACGGTATCGAACAGAACAGCATTAAGGGTTTTACCTGGCTGCGGCTCGACGTGAAAGAGCAGGTAGGCAATCATGAGGCCGGTAACCATGAAAGCGAGCGAAAATGCCATGTACTTCATCGTGCGCTTGCCGTTGACCACTTTCGGTTCCCGGATTACCGGCAGACCGTTGGACACCGCTTCAATGCCAGTATAGGTTCCCGCTCCCATGCTGTAGGAGCGAAGGAGCAGCATGAAAACGGCGGCAAGGCCGATCTCGGACCGGGCGGCGGAGAAATCCCGGGCGGTCGTCTCGACGATAGTCGGAATATTCGGTATGTGCACGGCCAGAGCGTAGACAATCAGAAACCCGTGCGTGAGAGCGAACGCAAGGATAATCGGGATCAGAGGAGCCACCGATTCCTTGATACCTCGGAGGTTCATCACCGTCAACCCTATTACGCCGAGCAGAGCGAACGCTAGGCGATACGATTGCCACTCAACCGGCAGGAAACTGAAGAGAGCCGCGGCGCCGCTGGCGACTGACAGGGCAATCGTAAGCATATAGTCGATCAACAGAGCGCAGCCGGAGACCATGCCGAGCCACGGGTTGAGCATCTTGCTGGCGACCAGATATCCGCCGCCGCCGGTCGGGAACAGCTCGATAATCTGCGAGTAGCTGAAGCTGATAATGAGGACGGTCAGCGCCGAGCCAAGACCGACCAGAATGGCGAGATACGAATGTCCCTTGAGAGCGAGAAACGCTTCTTCGGGGCCGTAGCACGATGACGAGAGACCGTCGGCCCCCATGCCGACCCAGGCGAGAAAGGCAGTCAGGGAGATGGCGTGGAAAAGAGAGCGGTCGTCGAGGTTTCGGGCCGAACCGACCACGATCTTGCGCACGCGCTTGCCAAATGATGGTTCCGTATCCACAGCTAACTCTGCTTATGCTTCATTTGAGATGAAGATCGAACACATACTGTCGACTACAGGGGGCAATAGGTATACTATGTCGGTCCTGAATCCAAGGGGAATTTTCGGTTGCTTCCTGCCCCGCGAAAGAGTCGACGCAAGTTGTTGTGGCTCAGCGAGTTTTGTGGCGCTACTCCGGCCCGTTCCGAAGGACAACGATTTTGCGGCAATGACCGGCTGGGATTTTGATGATGCCGCGGTTGGCACGTCTTTACCTGTAGTGCATAGGCGTTACCCATCATATCTTGGACTTATGAACGTGATGAGAAATCTGCGGGCGCTAGTCGGGCTGCTGATCCTGATCGCTGTCGCCGGCTTGTTCTTACTTACCTGTGAGAAACCGGTGACAAACGGCGGTTCATCGGACAATACTGACACGACTGCTAATGTCGATGTCGAAGGAGTGTACTACGGTTATCTGACCACAGATTACTACACCCTCGGACAGCGGACACTCTCCCGGATTCATATTACGGTCACGCATAGCGCCGACGAACGGAACGGATGCACCTGCGTGTACGATATCCTGGTGGCAGACAGTATCACCACGATTGCGAATGTCTGCGCCAGAGGGCGATCGTCGCGGTTGACATCCGACTGCGCGGATTCGCTGTATCACGATATCTTTCTCGGCACAGGCGACGGGAGCAACGTCTCCGGAATCATTGAGCGGTACAAATTGCAGCCGACGGGTAGGGAAGTTCACTACAGCACGATGTCGTTCGACGCATCCCTGCGATGAACGCAGCAAGCAGGGATGTGGCCTTCGCCATGAATACCGATTGCGAAATCCGGTTTCAAAGCTTAGTTTGGTAATATGCTACCAATCTGTCGATCATTAGTTCCAATCAGTTTGCTGGTTTCTGTCGTCGTGCTCGTCGTTCTTGGCTCCTGCGACAGGACACCGACTGATGACCCGGCGACAACACAGGATTCGGTGCCGATAGGGGAGATCGTCGGAAAGTACTATGGCTATGCGACCGGTGATTTCTACGAGCAGAATATCCGCCGCAACTACCTCGTCACCATAACCGTGCGTCCCGGCACCGATCCCGACAGCAACTCGTCATGCAACTGTGTTATCTGGATAGATATCGGAGACTCCCTGGGCACGCTCGCGACTATTTGTGCAGGGGGGCCGTCGGAGCGTCTGGAGAGTGACTGCCGGAACGGTGAGTTCCATGACGTGTTTCTCGGCGTGGCCGACAGGATGAGGATCTCCGGCGAACTGGAGAGTTACCATGCCCCGCGAGACTCTTCAGAGTATCGCTGGTGCACGCTGGCATTTCACGCCACGCGTCGCTGACGGCCTTCAGCGGCTTTTCTCGCCGGGCAAAATTGTTGAAGCGTACTGCGAATCGGGGCACTAGCGCTTGATTATTTTGTGGTACCTCAGCCGTCGGTTTTCGAACAGGCGACTGCTAAGCTCCTTCACCCGCCACTCCTCGTATTCTTCGTAATTCCCCTCGAACCATCGCACCATACCGTCGCCTTCGAACACGAGCAGGTGTGTGCAGACGCGGTTCAGGAAGAAGCGGTCATGGCTGATGATCATGGCACAGCCGGAGAATTCGTTGATGGCGTCCTCGAGCAGGCGAAGGGTGTTGACATCGAGATCGTTGGTCGGCTCGTCGAGTAAGATCAGATTTCCGCCGGCCTTTAGGATTTTGGCGAGATGGGCACGGTTGCGTTCGCCGCCCGAAAGCTCGCCCACTTTCTTCTGCTGATCAGGGCCCTTGAATCCGAATCGGGCGAGATACTGTCGAGCAGGTACGGTGCGATTGCCGAGCACGACGTCGACATCCCCGCCGCACACCTCGTCCAGAAGCGGGACATCGGCGTGAAGCGTATCGCGCTCCTGCTCCACATAAGCAAGCTTCACGGTTGAACCGATCACGACCGTTCCGGCGTCCGGCTTTTCCCCGCCGGTGATCATCTTGAACAGAGTGGTTTTGCCGGCGCCGTTAGGGCCGATCACGCCGACCACTGCAGCTTTGAGGAGCTTAAAAGTCAAATCCTTCATCAGGAGATTGTCGCCAAAACCCTTTGAGACGCCGGTGAACTCCACGACCTGATCCCCAAGGTGCGGAGCCGGGGCGATGGCGATGACCTGACCATCGTCTTTGGAGGCGGCAATTTCACGCGCCACCAGCTGCTCGTATTCGGCAATTCTGGCGCGCGAGAGTTCCTGACGCTGGCGATTGGACATCCGTATCCAGGACAATTCCCGCTGGAGCGCTCGCTGGCGCGGCGTCTCCTGCGTGTTCGAAGCCGTCAGCTTGGACAGTTTCTGCTCCAGCCACGAGGAGTAGTTTCCTTCCCACGGAATGCCGTGGCCGCCTTCCAATTCGAGTATCCATTTGGTAACGTTATCAAGGAAGTACCGGTCGTGCGTCACAATTATCACCGTGCCGGGATAATCCTTGAGTTGCGCCTCGAGCCAGTCGATGGTCTCGGC
>PQAP01000048.1:37615-39052 GCA_003105265.1 candidate division GN15 bacterium
GCAAAGAACAGGGGGAAAGGGGCAGGTGTCAAGTGCCGGGTGACGACGCAAAGACTTGATCGACGCGGTGGCACTGCGTATATAAGCAGTATGAAGTCATCCTTAATTGTTATGTCGCTAATTGCGCTAGTCCTCGGCTCCTGCGGCCGAGGGCCCGGCCGTTACGGCTACGAACGGCCGAGGACCAAAGAGCCGCTCGTCTGGCAGACCGCCTGGGTAGATCCGCGAATTGTCGTGTCCGACACGGTCCTGACACTATTTCAAGCCGGTCGAATCGATTCTCTTCAGGTGGAGCAGAGTAGAGCAGGGAAGCCCGCCAACGGTGCGGTTGAGTTTCAGATCGAAGACATTTCCTGTGATGTCGAGATCAATCTTCTGGACACGCAGTCCCGTTTGATTCGGCATCTGATGAAGACCTCGTTGAGCGCCGGATACTACAAGCTGACTCTCAATCCCGGGGCAGCCAAGCGGCTCATCATTGTACCGGGGGAGTATCGGCTGTCGGTCCATTATTGCCGCCAGGCGGCTTCGGGACCGGTGAACGTTACCTAGCAGTGCCTCGACTGCGCTCGGCACAGCGGGGTCGCTGCTTCGTGAAGGGGATGAAGGCCCGGCGGCTAGAGCGAAGTTGAGAGTTGGTGGCTGCATAACTAACGTGCCTCGACTGCGCTCGGCACAGCGGGGGGCGCTGTTTCATGCGAAGGATAGAGGCCGGCGGTCTGCGCGAAGTCGAAACCCGGTGGCCGTTTACGGTATGGTCTGCGATTCGTCCCTGTTCGTTTTTTGCACACAATTTTGCCTCAATAGCTATTGGAATCGGCCGATATATGGGATGATCCCATCAGTGGTCCC
Organism: candidate division GN15 bacterium; assembly: GCA_003105265.1. GTDB lineage: Bacteria > Zixibacteria > MSB-5A5 > GN15 > FEB-12 > FEB-12. The sequence continues at coordinate 38,468 of PQAP01000048.1, forward strand.
GCAATTGTAACTGATGGTACTGACCGAGGAAAGGGAGCCGAGAGGAATAGCTATGCCCAACATACTGGTCGTCGATGACAAAGATTCCATGCGCAACATGCTGACCGAGACGCTGACCGAGGAAGGGCATCGGGTCGATGCGGCGGACGATGGTCAGAAGGCGATTGATCTTGTTCGCAACAAGTCATACGATCTGGTGCTGACCGATCTGAAAATGCCGACGGTCGACGGTCTCAATGTGCTGTCGGCGGTGAAAGAGATCGACGACGAGACCTCGGTAATCATCATGACCGCGTACGGCACGATCGAAGATGCGGTCGCAGCGATGAAGAAGGGGGCATACGACTTCATCACCAAGCCGTTCGATACCGAGCACCTTTGCGTGCTGGTCAACCGCGCTCTCGAAAATCGCCGCTTGATGGCGGAAAACACGCTGTTGCGGCAGGAGATACTCGGGGGACAGGGGTTCTCGGATATCATCGGGCGGAATGAAAAGATGCTCGAACTGGGGGCGCTGATTCAGAAGGTAGCCAAGAGCGACGCCTCGGTGCTCTTGCAGGGTGAATCCGGCACCGGCAAGGAGCT
>PQAP01000049.1 GCA_003105265.1 candidate division GN15 bacterium
GAACCCGCATTGCGGCGCTGTTTAACGTGTCATAATGTCCGCCGTCATCGATACCGCCAAGCGCCAGGCCGGGCGTTACCTCTACCCATTCGTTGTGGAGCAATTTCACTCCGGCGGTCTGCAGAAACCTCGCGAATCCGGACCGACCGCCGTGTGAGTCGTGGTTGCCGGTGACCGCATACACGCCGTATCGCGCCGGAATGCTTCTGAACAGCGGTATCATCTCTTCGCGACGTTCCGCCTCGCTGTCTCCCTCGAACAGATCGCCGAGAATGACGACGATATCCGGATGCAGTCCCTTGATCTGCTCGATTCGCGCTGCCAACCACGGGCCATCCAGCACTCTCCCCACATGCAGATCCGATATAGCGACAATTTTGAGTCCATCATCTGCAGCAGGCAAATCGGGCAGCCGAATTTCGTAGTCATCGACTACCGGCGCCCGCCGCGCTTGAATCAGCGCCACGGCTGCAAGCACCATGCCCGCAACCAGCCCGATAGTTCTCAGCACCGGCGCATAATGGCGAAATACCAGTCCGAACAGAGTGACAATGTCAACGGCGAGCAGGCAGCAGAAGATCAGAAACAGGATCCCCAGCCAGTTCATATAGAACCGTTCGAGGACTGTCGCCGGTGTTTCCCAACCCCGGCTGTCCACGAAACGGCCCAAAAACAGGGTCCCCCAACACACCGCAGCCGCCAGAAAGATGTACGGGCGCGAGATATGACTGTAGATGAACGGGATAGTCGACAGACGCCAGAACACATACAGGTGCAGGATTGTCCAGGCGCTGAGGAATATGGTCATGAACACGGTGTCTTGCTCCTGTCAGGCGGTTCACTGTGCACTCGCGACACGGCGACGTCCGATGAGCTTCAGGGCCTCGAACCAGAGAATGCTTACTGCAGCCGCCAGCACGCAGAGCAGCAGATCGACCGGGTGAAGAACAGAGAAACGAAAGAGACTTCGGAGAAACGGCATATAGAGTATCAGGAACACAAACGCAATCGTCCCTCCCAGCACCCAGAGAAGTGCGGCGTTGCGGGATCGCAGCATTTCCCACACCGTTCGGGTCCAGGAGCGGTTGGTGAGAATCAGGGCCAGGTTGGAGAAAATCAGCGTTACCACCGCGAAAGTCCGGGCACCCTCCTCCGACTGACCCATATATCTGGCCGTCAGAAACACCGCCAGCACCACCGCAAGCGCGGAGATCCCCTGCAGTAGACTGATCCAAATGATATTCTTTCCGAACAGCGGCTCGTTGGGGACGCGCGGAGGACGCCGCATGACATTGGCTTCTTCGCCCTCCGCTTCAAAAACAACCGAGCAGGCCGGGTCAATAATCAATTCGAGAAAAACGATATGCATCGGCAGCAGCACCAGCGGCCATTGCATGACCACCGGGATAAACGACATCCCGGCGATCGGCACGTGCACCGATACAATGTAAGCCATGGCTTTCTTGATATTGTCGAATATCCGCCGGCCGAGCCGGACGGCTCCGACTATCGACGAAAAATCATCATCCAGAAGAACCAGCGATGACGACTCTCTGGCCACATCGGTGCCGCGACCACCCATGGCAATGCCTATGTGCGCCGACTTCAGTGCAGGAGCATCGTTGACGCCGTCACCCGTCATCGCCACCACTTCTCCGTTCGCCTTAAGGGCATTGACGAGGCGTAATTTCTGCTCGGGCACAACGCGGGCAAAGATATCGACATCGCGAATGCGAACCTGCAACTCCTTGTCGGTCATACGCTCCAACTCCGGACCGGTGATGACATTGTCATCTGAGCTCAGTCCGATCTCCCGGCCAATGCTTTTCGCCGTTCCGGGGTAGTCCCCGGTGATCATTATTACCCGTATACCTGCGGCGTAACATTCTTTGATCGCGCTTGGAACTGTCGCCCGGATCGGATCGGCCAGTCCCACCAGTCCCAGGAAACTGAATGCGAAGTCATGCTGTATCTCGGGCAGCGATTGACTGCTGAAACCGGCTCGTGCGACTCCGAGCACGCGAAGTCCCTCGCTGGCCATCCGCGTGACTGTGCCTTCCAGATCTCGCGCCCGCACTTCATCTAAATGACACAGGTCGAATATGGCTTCGGGCGCGCCTTTGGCGGCAATGATGAACTCGTTCCCGCCGGGTGATTGCCACACGTGGGAAAGCGCCAGCAATTCCTTTGATAAGGGATACTCTTGAACGAGGTGCCAGTCGGCGTGCAGATGTTCAGTATCCGCAAGATAAGTATCTCCAAGTTGCTTGAACGCCCGCTCCATCGGATCGAACGGATCCCGCTTACTGGCAAGGATGCTGAATTCCACGATTTCGTGGAACGCTTCAGGCAGGTCGGCCACGGTCGGGTTTTCGACCTCCAGTACTGTTCCATCGACGACAATCTTCTTGACCGTCATTCGGTTTTGTGTCAGCGTGCCGGTCTTATCCACACACAGAACGGTCGCCGAGCCGAGCGTCTCCACTGCCGGTACATGGCGCGTCAGCACCTGTTTCTGCGAAAGCCGCCACGCCCCGAGGGCGAGGAAAATTGTCAGGACCACCGGAAATTCCTCCGGCAGAGTAGCCATCGCCAGGGTGATTCCTGCGAGAAAACCGTTCAGCCAGTCATGACGGGTCAATCCGTACACAACTACTACGAGAACACACAACGAGACTCCGACAATGGCCAGATTCCTGACCAGGCGGCCGGTCTCTTTCTGCAACGGTGTGCTTTCCATTTCGACCGTCTGCAGGGCTTTGCCGATCTTGCCGATCTCGGTCCTCACTCCGGTAGCGTGTACTCGGGCTATACCCTGTCCCTGGACAATCATCGTGCCGGAGAAGACGTAGGGGAGATCGTCGCCGCCCGGCTGTACTGTCTCGCTCTTTCCATCCCAGACGCTTTTCCTCACCGCGACCGATTCGCCGGTAAGCAGTGATTCATCGGCGGAGAGGTTGATGCACGACATCAGGGTGGCGTCGGCCGGGACCCGATCCCCCTCGTGCAGCACGACAATGTCGTCCACTACGACGTCACGGCCGGCTATGCGCTTCTGCTCGCCTCCCCGAATTACCGATGCCCGCGGACTCGCCAGATCCCGAAGTGCTTCGAGCGCTCGCTCTGATTTGCGTTCCTGGTAGAGCGTAATCCCCATGACGACCACCACGAATCCCAGCAGCATGCTGGCTTCCTGGAAGTCCCCCAGAATAAGGTAGAGAGAACCACACGCCACCAACAGCAGGAACATCGGCTCACGGACCACTCCCAGTGCGATGGCAAACACGCTGCGCTTGCGGCTGGACGGCAATTCATTGTAGCCGTCGACAAGCAGTCTTTCGTAAGCCTCTGCATCCGAAAGGCCCTTTATTGTACTCAAATCAATGTGAGTGGTCATAGGTGATTTAGGCGCCCGCAATCGCGCGACAAGATATTCGGATGACGAGATATTCGGTCTCTGTATTGCCCGGCACCATTTCCAAGTCCTACCGTCCTTTGAAACAAAATGTCCGGGTAATGTAGGACAAAGCCGACGCTGTGCAAGCTCTCTTGCAGGCGATTTGTGCTACCCTTTGACCACGCCGAGCGGCTTGAATCGGGCCACTTTCGCCGCCACGCCCGCGCCGTGCGAGATTTCGACCACTTCATCGACATTCTTATACGCCCCGGGCGCTTCTTCGGATATCCCTTTGCGGCTGGCTGCTTTGAGATAAATCCCCAAATCCCCCAGTTTCGCCATCACTTTGTCCACCGGATGCGCCTTGATCGCTGCGTGGCGGGAGAGCCGACGCCCCGCACCGTGGCAGGTGGAACCGAATGTCTCTGCCATTGCGCTGTCGGTCCCGACCAACAGGTAACTGGCGCTGCCCATGTCGCCGGGGATAATCACCGGCTGGCCGACATGGCGGTATTTCTCCGAGATATCCGGATGTCCCGGCCCGAACGCTCGTGTGGCTCCCTTACGATGAACATATAACAGGCGACGCTTGCCGTCGATTTCGTGCTGTTCCAGTTTGGCCATGTTGTGAGCGACATCGTACACCAGATGCAATCCCATTCGCTCCGCTTTCTGGCCGAGTACCTGCTCGAACGACTCGCGAATCCAGTGCGTGATCATCTGGCGGTTCGCCCAGGCGAAATTCGCGCCGCACTTCATCGCCGCGAAATATGCCTGTGCCTCCTCCGATGATGCCGGCGCGCAGGCCAGCTCCCGATCTACCAGCGGAATGCCATACTTGCGGTTGGCGCGCTGCATGACATCAAGGAAATCGGTGCAGATCTGATGGCCGCACCCGCGCGATCCGGTGTGCACCATCACCATAATCTGGCCGACCTGCGTGATCCCAAACGCCGCCGCGATCTTATCGTTATATATCGCTTCCACACGTTGTATCTCCAGGAAATGATTCCCGGCCCCGAGTGACCCAAGCTGCGGCGCACCGCGCCTTTTCGCGGTGTCGCTGACTTTCGACGGGTCGCCGCCGTCGATACATCC
>PQAP01000050.1:0-723 GCA_003105265.1 candidate division GN15 bacterium
GATCTTGACAACCGCCGTCTTTCTGCGGTGGCGCGCGACCTGATTCGCGCACGGGGGAAGAGCTTGGTGATTGCCGGGCGATGCCAACCGGCGCCGGTGCATGCGCTCGTTACGCTGCTTAATTCCGCACTTGGCAATATTGGGCGGACGGTGACGTTCGTGGAGCCGGTGGACGGGATCATGCCGGATCGAGTTATGTCGCAGCGCCTGATTGAGCAGATGGCTGCCGGCAGTGTGGATACGCTCATCATGCTCGGCGGTAATCCGGTATACGACATGCCGGCCGACTGGAAATTCAGTGAAGCACTGAGCAAGGTCAAACATGCGGTTCATCTGTCGAGTCATGCTGATGAGACCTCGCTCGCATGCGAGTGGCATCTGCCGGAAGCGCACTTCCTCGAAAGCTGGGGGGATGTGCGCTCGGTTGATGGCACGGCGAGCATCGTGCAGCCACTGATCGACCCGATGTTCGGCGGGCGGAGCCAGATAGAGGTTCTTTCGCATCTGACAACCGGTGAACAGAAGTCAGGATACGAGTTGACTCGCGAGACATGGGGCAAGGTATGGTCGCCGCTGACATTCGAACACAACTGGGGCCAGGCCCTGAACAAAGGTGTGGTCGGGGATAGCGCTCTGCCCAGACTGAAACCGGATGTCGACGGCTCCACGGTCGGCTACCTGATCCGTGAGTCGGCGTCGCCATCGGCCGAAGCAGGCCCAGCC
>PQAP01000050.1:1020-8178 GCA_003105265.1 candidate division GN15 bacterium
GCCGACTGCTACCGGATCAGGAGTTCCGAGGCCCTGTATTTCGGCGTCGGCGCAACACTGACGAGAACCGGCGAGACGTACAAGCTGGCCAGCGTGCAGGATCACGGCAGCATGGAAGGGCGGCCGATACTTCGCGAGGCAAAACTCCAGCAGTTCCAGCGGGACGGCACGTTGCATCCGGAGATGGTGGATCACCCGCCGATGCAATCGCTCTGGGACGAACATACCTATGACAAGGGGTATCAGTGGGGGATGACGATCGATTTGACCGCCTGTATCGGCTGCAACGCCTGCACGATTGCGTGTCAGAGTGAAAACAATATCCCGATTGTCGGCAAGGAGCAAGTATCGCGGGGACGGGAGATGCACTGGATACGGCTCGACCGGTATTTCTCGGGCGACGTGGATGAGCCGGAGATCGCGTATCAGCCGATGGCATGCCAGCATTGCGAGATGGCGCCGTGCGAGGAAGTTTGCCCGGTGGGAGCGACGGTGCACGATCGGGAAGGTCTCAATGTGATGGTGTACAACCGGTGTATCGGGACGCGTTACTGTTCAAACAACTGCCCATACAAGGTTCGTCGCTTCAATTTCTTCAACTACACGAAAGACCTGCCGCAGACGGTGCAGTTGCAGCAGAATCCCGATGTGACGGTGCGGGCACGCGGAGTGATGGAAAAATGTACGTACTGCATTCAGCGGATCAACGCCGTCAAGTTCACGGCGAAAACGGAGGGACGGACGGTCCGGGACGGTGAGATTCTCACGGCCTGCCAGCAGACCTGCCCGGCGAAGGCGATTACATTCGGCAATATCAACGATCCCAATGCTGAGGTGGTCGCGATAAAGAAGAATGACCGGAATTACCGGGTGCTGGAAGAGTACAACACGCGCACCCGTACGAGTTATCTCGGTAAGCTGAGGAACCCGAATCCGGAGCTGGAAACGACGGACTTAGGGTAGTAACTGAGAATGAACAACCAGAGTGAACATCGCACTGCTGTCGCAACGGAACCGCCGCTGATTCTGGGGAATCAGACGTTCGCGTCCGTGACCGAAAAAGTGAGTGCGCTCACCGAGCGGAAGACCACGCTCAATTGGCTGGTGCTGATCTCGTTCACGGGATCGATTGTACTGGTACTGCTCGGCTCGATCGGCTGGCTGGCGTGGGAGGGGATCGGCATCTGGGGAGTCAATATCCCGGTCGGCTGGGGTTTTGCCATCATCAATTTCGTTTTCTGGGTTGGAATCGGACACGCGGGGACGCTCATTTCGGCAATACTATATCTCTTCCGCCAGCGCTGGCGGACGTCGATCAACCGCTTCGCCGAAGCGATGACTTTGTTTGCGGTGATCTGCGCGCTGATATTCCCGGCGATTCACGTCGGCCGCATGTGGCTCTTGTACTGGGTGTTTCCNCTCCCCAACCAGATGTCATACTGGCCGAATTTTCGCAGTCCGCTNCTGTGGGACGTGTTCGCGGTGAGCATCTATTTTACGTGCTCGGTCATGTTCTGGTATGTGGGGCTGATTCCGGACCTGGGATCGCTGCGCGACCGAGCCAAGACCAGGTTGCGCAAACTTGTCCTNGGCACCTTTGCTCTTGGCTGGCGCGGCGGCAACCGGCAGTGGGGCAACTACGAGAAGGCGTACCTGATTCTGGCGGGAGTATCGACGCCACTGGTGCTTTCGGTCCACAGCGTGGTGAGCACCGACTTTGCGGTGAGCATCCTGCCGGGATGGCACAGCACCATCTTCCCACCGTATTTCGTCGCGGGCGCTATTTTCTCCGGGTTTGCCATGGTGCTCACGCTGGGGATAATCGTGCGCAAGGTGTTTGGCCTTGAAGACTTCATAACCATGTATCATCTCGACAAGATCACGAAGATCATGATCGTAACCGGGATGATGGTCGGCTATTCGTATGGCTGTGAATTCTTCATCGCGTGGTACAGCGGCAACCGCTACGAGCAGTTCACCTTCATCAACCGGGCGTTCGGGCCGTACTGGTGGTCGTACTGGATCATGATCACCTGCAATGTCATCGTGCCGCAGATATTCTGGTTCAAACGATTCCGCAGCAGTATCCCGGTGTTGTTCGTCGCCTCGCTGCTGGTCAATGTCGGCATGTGGTTTGAGCGATTCGTGATCGTCATTTCGACGGCGCGGGACTTTCTACCCAGCAGTTGGGGCAGCTATACACCGACGATCTGGGACTATTCCATACTCATCGGATCATTCGGCCTCTTTTTCACGCTGTTCCTGCTGTTTGTGAAGTTTCTGCCGGTCATCGCCATGTCGGAGATCAAGACGGTCTTGCCGGCGGCGGATCCGCACTCCCACTCATCCGGAGGTCACACATGAACGCGGCGAATGAGCAGACCTACGGGATCATCGCGCGGTTTGAATCGCCGGCGGAACTCCTTCGCGCGGCGGAGAAAGTCCGTGACGCCGGCTACAAGCGCTTCGACTGTCATTCTCCGTTCCCGATTCACGGGATGGATCACGCCATGGGGATGAAGGGCTCCAAGGTCGGGTATATTGCCGGCATTTGCGGCGCCATAGGGGGAATCGGCGGTCTCACGTTGCAGTGGTGGACGAGCACGGTCGCATATCCGGTCGTGATATCGGGCAAACCGTTTTTCAGCTATCAGGCATACGTGCCTATCACTTTCGGGCTCACGGTTCTTCTTGCCGCGTTCGGTGCGTTTTTTGGTATGCTGATCACGAACCGGCTGCCGCGGTGGTTTGACGGTCTCTTCTATTCCGAACAGTTCAGCTCGCGAGTAACGAATGACGGGTTTTTCGTCTCGATAGACTCTTCTGATCCCCAGTTCAATGCCGAGCGTTGCCGGGCATTTCTTGAGTCGGTCGGCGGCAAGCAGGTGGAGGTCGTCAGAGGCGCATGAAACGTCTGCTTGTCATACTGTCGATTCTGCCGGCGCTGATCGGCTGTTATCAGGGACAACCGTCACCGGACCCGCCGGTACACCTGAATCCGAGCATGTTCAATCAGCAGAAGCTCAATCCGCAGTCGCCAGACCCGCTGTTCGCCGATGGTGCAGGCATGCGGACTCCGCCGAGCGGAACGGTGGCGCGCGGTTTCCTGCGCGAAGACAGTATCTATTACACGGGGCTGGTGCATGATACTACGCCGGTTGAAATGTCGCCGGTGCCGACGACCCTTGCAGTGCTCAAGCGAGGTCAGGAACGATTCAATATTTACTGCTCGCCCTGCCACAGCCGGATCGGCGACGGCAAAGGGATGATCGTGCAGCGCGGGCTGAATCCGCCGCCGCCGTCATTCCATGATGATCGATTGTTGAGAGTCGGCGACGGTCATTTCTTCCATGTCATGACCGAAGGCATCAGGACGATGCCGCCGTACAAATACCAGGTCCGGGTGGACGACCGCTGGGCGATTGTCGCCTATATCCGGGCGCTGCAGCGCAGCGAGCGGGCGACGGAGAAAGATGTGCCGATCGAGTTGAGAGGGACGGTGAAGTAGCCATGCGATACGATGCCAAAACCTATCGCCTGGTGGAACCCGGCTCATTGGGGAAGCGGGCGCTCATGGTCGGCGTGGCCGGTCTCGCGCTCTCCGGTGTCGGCTGGGCGCTTGACGCCGACCGGTTTTTCCATGCTTACCTGGCGGCTCTTGTTTGCTGGCTGGCCATCGCTCTGGGCGCGCTTTTCTTCGTCATGGTTCACTACCTGGTCAGCGCCCGATGGAGCGTGGTATTGCTAAGGCTGTCGGAAAACGTTGCTTTGTCCATTCCATACTTGGCGGTGCTGTTCATTCCCGTGCTGTTCGGCCTTGGCCATCTTTATCACTGGAGTCATGCAGACGTGGTGGCCGCTGATGAGATGCTGCAAAACAAGTCCGGATATCTCAATGCGCCGTTCTTCATCGTCAGGACGGTCATCTACTTTGCAATCTGGTCGTTTCTGGCCGGATATTTGAACCGGATGTCGGTAAAGCAGGATGCCGGTTACGATCAGGCGAGAACAGATCGAGTCAAGTGGGTGGCCGCAGTCGGAATGATTGCGTACGCTCTGTCGGTCACAGCCGCATCTTTCGACTGGCTCATGTCGCTGGACGCGCACTGGTATTCGACCATTTTCGGCGTCAATTACTTCGCGGCGGGATTGTTGACTTTCGTTTCCGTCCTGGTCCTGCTGGCAATAGTGCTTCGCCGAAACGGCGTTCTCACGGAGACGATCACGGTCGAGCATTATCACGATCTTGGCAAATTGATATTTGCGTTCACGATCTTTTGGAGCTACACCAATTTTTCCCAGTACCTCCTGATCTGGTATGGCAACATTCCGGAAGAAACGATCTGGTACGCCGACCGGTGGGTGGGTAGCTGGAAAACGATTAGTTTGATCATAATATTCGGGCATTTCGCCGTGCCGTTCATCGTCCTCATGACGCGCTCGGCCAAGCGGAGTCTGACGGTGCTTGGCGTGACGGCAGCGTGGATGGTGCTAATGCACTATATCGAGATGTACTGGCTGGTGTATCCGACATACATAGAGCACGGCGCCAGTTTCGGCTGGATGGAGCCGGTGACGTTTGTGGGTATCGGTGCGATTGTCTTCTGGGTGTTCTGGTCGAAATGCGCGAAAGAACGATTGGTGCCAATTAACGATCCGAAACTGCAGGGCTCAATCGACCACGTGAATCCGTTCTGAGGTGTATATGGCGCAGGAACCGGCGAGCTACAGTCCGAGCGGATACGAAAAGCGAGATGTGAATATTCGCTTGATCGTGCTGGTGACGGTCGTGTGTGTTGCCGTTATTGTGGCTTCGTTGTTTTGGATCAAGAGCTTCTTCACGCGCGTGACCGAAGAGACGGTGTATCAAATGGTCCTGAAACCGGGCTCACTGACGCTCAAGGAATTGCGGGCGCACGAGGACCAAGCGCTTAGCACGTATCAGATTATCGACCGGTCGAAAGGGATCTATCAGATACCAATCGACTCGGCCATGGCGATCCTGGCCCGCGAGAGGGCGCGAGGTCCGGTCAGCCGCTAAGATTACCCGGAAGTGTCCACTTTCAGTGAACCTTTAGCAAACTAAGATGTTTTCAGAGTGGTATGAAAACAGGCGTATTGTCACAGCCGAAAAGGCGGCAGTTTTTGTCCGGTTTTGGTCTGGCGTTGATGGTGATGCTAAGCTGGAACGCGGTGAGGGCACAAGTGGCCCTGGACAGTGTGCCTGAGATGAAGGGGGTCGGTATCACGGAGCACCTCGGCTCTCGTATCCCGACCGATCTCAAATTTACGGATGACCACGGTCGCAATGTCACGCTTGGAGAATATTTCGGTGACGGGAAACCAGTGGTGCTGGATCTGGTGTATTATGATTGTCCGATGCTGTGCACCTACGTGCTGAACGGGGTGACTACGGCTGCCAAACAGCTGCCGTGGACGCCCGGAAAAGAGTACCGGCTGGTGACGATCAGCATCAACCCGCGCGAACACGCGGATCTGGCGGCGGCCAAGAAAGCGATTTACCTGCACGAACTGGGCAAACCGGGCGCCGAGAGCGGCTGGAGTTTTCTGGTTGGTGATTCGACACAGTCGCGGGCGCTGGCGGATGCGCTGGGCTGGCAGTACTACTATGACGCGAAGATAAAGGAATACGTGCATACAGCGGCGACGTTTGTGCTGACGCCGAACGGGACGATCTCGCGCTACCTGTACGGGATCGAGTACAAGCCGCAGGATTTGAAGCTGGCGCTGCTGGAAGCATCGGAAGGGAAGATCGGCAATACGATCGACAAACTGGTGCTGTACTGTTTTCACTATGACCCGAACGCGAAGGGGTATGTGTTGTTTGCGCAGAATGTCATGAAAATCGGCGGCGCCGTTGCCGTGGTCGTCCTGGGCCTTTTCCTCCTGCTGCTGTGGCGGCGCGAGCGGAAGTCGCACAGCGGCGCGTTCCCGGCGCTGAAGCCGAGATGAGGAGCCGCGGAGCATTCCGAGAGTTATGGATTCAACGAGTTCATTGTGGCTGCCGCCGGCCGGATCGACTATTGCCGGCGAGGTAGACCCGCTCTTCCACTTCATTCTGTACGCCGCATCGGTATTCTTTGCCATCGTGGTCGGCGGCATGATCTACTTCGGCTGGCGTTACCGTCGCCGCGGCAGGCCCGGTCTGGTGGAAGCGCCGACGCACAACACGGCGCTGGAAGTGATCTGGACGCTGATTCCCACGGCGCTGCTGGTGGTGTTGTTCGTTCTCGGGACGAAGACCTACATCGCGATGCATGTGGCTCCGAAGGATGCGCTCGAGATCAAGGTGACCGGGCAGAAATGGTTCTGGTCGTTTGATTACCCGAACGGCGCCACCACCGTCAACGAGCTGGTCGTNCCGGCGCGCAANGCNGTCAAGCTGCTCATGAGNTCGAAAGACGTNATTCACGGGTTCTACGTGCCGAGTTTCCGCATCAAGATGGATGTGCTGCCGAACCGGTACACGATCGCCTGGTTCGAGGCGACNCGCCCNGGCAATTACCAGATTTTCTGCACGCAGTTCTGCGGCAAGGGGCACTCGGAAATGCTGGCCATGGTGAAGGTCCTGCCGGAATTGCAGTACGCCCGGTGGGTCGATTCGAGCGCGTCGATGGGCGAAGGACTGACGCCGGTGGAGTACGGCAAGCAGTTATTCAAGACCAGGGCATGCGTGACGTGTCACAGTGTCGACGGCAGCCGGATTGTCGGACCGACGCTCCTCAACAAGTTCGGCAAGATGGAGACGCTGACGGGCGGGGCACAGGTGCTGGTGGATGAAAATTATGTCCGGGAATCGATACTCGATCCCAAGGCCAAAGTGGTGAACGGGTACGACCCGGTGATGCCGACGTACCAGACGATTCTCAAGGACAAGCAGATTGACGCGCTGATTGCGTATATCAAGTCGCTCAGCGACGGGAGTGCGAAGTAAATGAATAGTGTCCCGGCCATACCCGAATACAATTACCTGCATTATCCGAAAGGATTGAAGTCATGGCTGCTGACGCGTGATCACAAGCGGATCGGCGTGATGTATTTCGTGGCCATCATGACTTTCTTCGTGGCCGGCGGCCTGCTGGCGATTGCCATGCGGACGGAGCTTCTGTCGCCGCACGGCCTGATGATGAGTTCCGA
>PQAP01000050.1:8686-14177 GCA_003105265.1 candidate division GN15 bacterium
GGCGACCCGGTGCTGTTCCAGCACTTCTTCTGGTTCTATTCGCACCCGGCGGTGTATATCATGATCCTGCCGGGGATGGGAATCATCAGCGAGATCGTCGCGCATTTCTCGCACCGCAAGATTTTCGGCTACAAGGCGATCGCGTTTTCCTCGCTCGGTATCGCCTTTGTCAGTTTCCTGGTGTGGGGACACCACATGTTCACGAGCGGGCAGTCGGAACTGGCGGCGGTGGCCTTTTCGTTCATGACGTTTCTGGTGGCGATCCCGTCGGGGATCAAAGTGTTCAACTGGCTGGCGACGCTGTACAAGGGCTCGATCAGTTTTGAAACGCCGATGCTGTACGGGTTCGCGTTCCTGTTTCTGTTCACGATCGGCGGCCTGACCGGCATATTCCTCGGGACGCTGCCGGTGGACGTGCACCTGCACGACACCTACTTTGTGGTCGCGCACTTTCACTACGTGATGATGGGGGGGACGGTCATGGCGCTGCTGGCGGGGATTCACTACTGGTGGCCGAAGATGTTCGGGAAGATGTACAGCGAGTTCTGGGGACGGATAGCGGCCGGAGTCATCTTTGTCGGCTTCAACATGACGTTCTTTACGCAGTTCATTCTCGGCGCGCGCGGCATGCCGCGCCGTTACCACAACTATCTGGATCAGTTCGAGCCGCTGCATGCGTTTTCCTCGGTCGGCGCGTGGGTGCTGGGGCTGGGATTCCTGATTATGGCGATCTACCTGATACGCTCGCTGTTCAAGGGAGAACCGGCGGGCAATAATCCGTGGGGCACGCTCGGATTCGAGTGGGAGACCACTTCGCCGCCGCCGCCGGAGAATTTTCTGACCGAGCCGAAAGTGACCCACGGGCCGTACGACTACGATACAGTCGAGGTTTACTCCACCCTGCCACGATCGGAGAACGGTCATGCACGATGAAGCCGCGCGCGCCGAGGGCCACCCCGGCTTTCTGGCGCATCATTTCACCGATGTGGAGCAGCAGCGGGAGTCCGCCAAGCTCGGGATGTGGATATTCCTGCTGACGGAGATTCTCCTGTTCGGCGGGCTGTTCTGCGCCTACGCGATCTACCGTTCGTGGTATCCGGACATGTTTCACAATGCGCACAAGGCGCTGGACCTGACGCTCGGGACGACCAACACGATCGTGCTGATCACCAGTTCGCTGACGATGGCGCTGGCGATCCGCTCGATGCAGCTTGGCCGGAAGAACCTGACGATGGTACACCTGGTGCTGACGCTGGCGCTGGCCTCGACCTTCCTGGTGATAAAGTATTTCGAGTACGCGCACAAGTTTCATCTGGGACAGTTGCCGGGGAAATTCTACACGTACCAGGGGATCGAAGGCACCAATCCGCACATCTTTTTCACGATGTATTTCGCGATGACGGGGCTTCACGGCATTCACGTGATCGCGGGGATGTCGGTAATCGGCTGGATGCTCTACCGGACAGCGAAAGGGCATTTTTCGGCGGCGTATTATACGCCGATCGAGATGACGGGGCTGTATTGGCACCTGGTCGATCTGGTGTGGATCTTTCTTTTCCCGCTGTTCTATTTGATCAGGTGAGGTGAGAATATGAAGAGCGGATCGAACAATCACGGACATGTGCTGCCGCTGCGGGTGTATTTGACGGTCGGCGCGGCACTGTTTGTCCTGACGGGCATCACGGTCTGGGTCTCGACCTTCAATCTGGGGCCGTACAACCTGGTGGTGGCGATGATTATCGCGGCGACCAAGGGGCTGTTGGTGGCCTTTTTCTTCATGCATCTGTTTTACGACAACAAGCTGTATTTCATGATTTTCGGTTTCGCCATCGCCTTCATCGCGATATTCATTGTCCTGACGATGTTTGACACGCAGGCACGAGCCGATGTCAATCCGATCGAGGGACGAGTGATACAACCGGAAGCCGCGATCTACGAGCAGAAGCCGGCGCTGTCGCCGGCCGACAGTTCCGTTCACAAATAACCGCTTGCGCCGCCGGACCGGGGAGAGTAGAATCAACGCATCGCAGTGACCGCGGCGGGCACGCGGCCTTACCAAGCCATTGGAGATACGATGCGCAGTTTTCGACGTCTGGCCTATGTGACGGTACTGGCTGTCTACTTTCTGATATTTGTGGGCGGCCTGGTGCGAGTCGCGGGAGCGGGACTCGGCTGTCCCGACTGGCCGAAGTGTTTCGGCCGCTGGATACCGCCACTGTCGACGCAGGATATTCCGCCCGGAATTGACCCTTCCTCGTTCAACCTGACACTGGCATGGATCGAATACGGCAACCGGCTGGTCGGGATGGCGGTGGGATTGCTGGTGCTGGCGACGGCGATGATGGCAATCAAGGCACATCGGAAGGAGCCGCGCATTCTGTATCCGTCGCTGGCGGCGGCCCTGTTGACCGCGTATCAGGGATGGCAGGGAGGAAAGGTGGTGGCCTCTAATCTCCAACCGGTCATGGTGTCGGTTCATTTGCTGCTGTCGTTCCTGATTGTGAGTTTGCTCGTGTATGTCGCCCAGCAGTCGTACTACCGAGAGAAGGGGACAACGTCGGCGCCGGGTTCTTCGCTTTCCTTGCGATGGGCGGCTGCACTCTGGGGCGGCGGGCTGGTTCAGACAGTTCTCGGAACATTCGTCAGGGGTAAACTGCAGGCGCTCACCGAGCAATTCACGCTCCTTCCGGATTCGCAGTTGCTGGCCCGAGTGGGCGTAATTCAGGATGTACACATGCTGTTCGGGATGCTTCTGGCGATTGCGACGTGGGTGATCGGCCTGCTAATTTTGCGATTGAACGAGGGACGGTCAGTGCCGGTCAAGCAGGCGGTGCTCGGAATGATGGCGCTGACCCTGGTTCAGATTGGGTTGGGATTTGTTTTTCTGGTATCGGGTCTGTCACCGGTCCTGCAGTTATTTCATTTGTGGATTGCCGGGCTCTATATCGGCCTGTCGCTGGCGCTGTTTTTCGGCCTGCGACGGCCCGTGGTTAAGAGTGATGAGAAAAAGGTACGGTATGGAAAAGCGGTCGCGATTGCAGCAGCCGTGGTGCTGATGGCGATCGGGGCAGCGACCGCCGTGCGGCAGGCGGAGGCATCGCGGGCGGACATTCCCGTGTACTATACAATCCCGGACTTCAGCTTCGCGGAGCCAAGCGGCAAGCCGTTCACGCGCGAGGATTTCCTCGGCAAGGTAAGCGTGGTCAACTTCTTCTTCACCAGTTGCCGCAGTGTCTGCCCGGTAATGAATGCGACGTTCGCCGAGATGTATCGGCGATATGCGTATTCGGACAAACTGCAACTGGTGTCGTTCACGGTCGATCCGGAGACCGACACGTTGGCGGCGCTCCGGGCGTACGCGGCGAAGTTCGGCGTGAGTGACAATCGCTGGCAATTTGTGCGGGCGGCGACACCGGGGGAGATCTCGCGCTTCTGCGAGGAGGCGTTCAAGGTCAGCGGCGATCTGCCGGGAGCCCATTCCACGAAGTTCGTGCTGGTTGACGCCGAAGCGCGCATCCGCGGCTATTACGATTACGACGATCCCACTGCGCAGAAACGGCTGGCGGAGCAGATTGCCGTGCTGGCTGCGGAAATCCGATGAACTGGAGTCTTCTGGCTACCGTCAATGCGTTCCTGAACATGCTCAGTGCCGCGCTGCTGCTGGCCGGGTATGTCAATATCAAGCGGGGGAACCGGGCGCGACACAAACAATTCATGCTGATGGCGCTCTGTTCCTCGGCGCTGTTTCTTACCAGTTATCTTCTGTATCACGCCAAGGTTGGCTCGGTGCCGTACCCGCGACACGACTGGACCCGCGTGCTCTATTTTGCCATCCTGATTCCGCACTCGCTGCTGGCGGCGGTCATGGTCCCGTTCATTGTGCTGGCGGTCTGGTATGCGTACAAGGAAACCTTCGACCGCCACACCCGTATTACGAGAATACTGTGGCCGGTCTGGATGTTCGTATCGGTCAGCGGCGTGGCCGTCTATTTCATGCTTTATCACCTGTAAGGAGTGGTTTCGTGTTCGGGCAGCACAGCTTCAAACTGATCTCGGTAATTATTCTTATTTCGATTCTCGTACGCTGTCAATTCGTCAATGGCCAGTCGGCAGTTCAGCCGGCCGCCGGCGCGATGAGATTCTCGATTCACGGGACGGTCTACGACAGCAGCACGCAGCAGCCGGTCGGCTTTGTGACGGTGCACGTGGTGGGGTCGGGGAAGACCGCGCTCACCAACGAACAGGGGCAGTATCGCATCGTGGTGGACAGTCTTCCGGCCGAGCTGAAGTTCACGCACGTGGCCTACTACACGGATCATCGGACGGTACATGTCGCGGCGCTGGATTCGGCATACGATGTCATGCTGCGCCCGAGCTTCATAGAGATGCCCGGGATCCGCGTCTACGGCCGCCAATATGAGCCGGGAGAGCAGATCATTGTCGAAGCGATCCGCCGCAAGAAGGAGATACTGGCGCGGCTCCGGCAGTTCAGCTGTGACGCCTATACGAAACTGATTGTCCGCGACATGAAGAAGCCGGACAGCAACAATATTTTCCTGATCACCGAATCGCAGGTTTCCTGTTTCTGGGAAGCGCCCGACAGATACAAGGAAATCATCACCGCCCGAAAGCAGTCGGCGAATCTGAAGGCGGAGCAGAATCTCGTGGCGGTGGGACAGATTCTGAATTTCAACGAGAACCGGATCGGCCCAGGCATGGTCTCGCCGACCGCCGAAGATGCCTTGAAGTACTACCGGTACTACCTGCTTGACACGATCGAGGTCGACAGCCAGCAGGTATTCGTGCTGGAAGTCGAAGCCAAAAATGACATCGATATGCTGTTTGAGGGGACGATTCAGATCGCGGATTCGACCTACGATGTCGTGGCGGTCGACGTCGGCGTCAATAGAGGGCTGCCGCAGTCGTTTATCCGAGACCCGCACTACCGTCAGCGCTGCGCCCGCTTCTCGGGCGGCATCTGGATGCCGGTAGAGATTCAGTTGTCGCTGGAGATCAAGTTCAGCATCAAGATTCCCGGTGTGCCGGATCACTTGAGCATGAAGCATGTGGCCTCACTGTACAGCTACAGTTTTGCCCGGGATGAGAAGCGGGCACGGTTTGACGAGTTCGCACTGGAAGTGGATCCGGCAGCCGACCGGGTCGATTCATCGATCTGGCGCACGCAGCAGGCGATTCCGCTGACGATTGAGGAACTGGCCGGATACCAGCGAATCGACTCGGTCAGGCATGCGCCCAAGCCGGCGTACAAGCAACTTCCGGCGATGATCTTTGGAGCAGCCGTGGTGGCCTCGCTGCAGCGGGATCTGTTCCATTTCAATCGGGTCGAAGGAGCGTACGCGGGTCTCGGTTTCACGCTGCGCAAGCCCGTTCCCAACACCGATCTGCGGCTCAAGTCCGGTTATGCTTTCGACGGCGAGTTCTGGCAGCATGCCTACGGGGTGACGTATCACCTTCCGGGACGTGCGCGCAT